>JAQGMV010000458.1 GCA_028292225.1 Betaproteobacteria bacterium | reverse complement strand
GTCGCGAGTGAAGTTCTGCCGCTCGGCTTCGGCGCCGCTGCCGCCCGAGCTGCATCGCGCGTTCGAAGCGAAGTTCGGGATCGGCATCATCGAGACCTTCGGCATGACCGAGACCAACGCGCCGTGCTTCACCAATCCGTACGATGCGCACATGCGCAGGATCGGCAGCCCCGGCCGGGCATACGGCAACCAAGCGAAAATCGTCGATCCCGCGAGCGGCGCGACACAGCCTGCCGGCGTGGCCGGCGAGATCATGATTCGCGGGGAAAACGTGATGAAGGGCTACTACAAGGATGCTGCAGCGACCGCGAGAACGCTGCACGCCGACGGCTGGATGCACTCGGGCGATCTGGGCTACATGGACGCAGACGGCTTCGTGTTCGTCACCGGGCGCATCAAGGAGCTCATCATCAAAGGCGGCGAGAACATCGCGCCGCGCGAAATCGACGAAGCGCTTCTGAAGCACCCTTCGATCCTCGAAGCCGCGGCGGTCGGCATACCCGACGCGCTCTACGGCCAGGAGATCATGGCTTGTGTCGTGCTGAAACCGGGGTGCGTGTGCTCGCCTGAAGCGCTCAAAGCCTATTGCACTCTCGAGCTCGGCGCATACAAAGCGCCCAGGGTGCTCAGGATCGTCGACTCGCTGCCCAAAGGACCATCGGGCAAGGTGCAGCGGCTCAAGTTGCTCGAGCTCTGAGCGTCCGCACGCTTCTCGGGTGTCCTGCCGTAGCCGGCGGCGATCATTCCGAGGATCAGCAGGACGGGGATGAGGATCCGCAGCGTCGCCGCGAGGTTCGCCTTGCGCATGACGTGCTCGTCATGGGTCTCGACCCGCTGATCGTCGCCCGGGCTTTCGACGTAGGCGTGGGTCGCTGCGCGCGGCGCGGCGGCTCCAGAATTGTTCGCGTCCAGCGATTGGCGGCTAACGCCGGAATTGTCGGTATCCATGGTGACCCCGGGAGCTGCGGCGCGGGCGCCGGCGGCGTGGCTGATGGGGGGATTTTCGACGTAACGGACGATCACTGCGCCGTCACCCGGCGCAGCGCTTCTGTGGCAAATGGCCTCTTTGCGCGCGCCACCGTGGTGCGCGGGGGCCGGCGACCCGGTCTCCGTGTGCCGGGAGCGCCCTGGGCGGTGCTCGCCTACCAGTGCGCCGGCAGCTTCTTCAGAAGCCGGATGCGCTTGGCGTCGATCTCGATGTAACCTCCCTGGGTGAGGTCGCGGATGATGCGGCTCACCATCTCCCTCGACCCGCCGATACGCGCGGCGACTTCGCTCTGCGTGAGGCGCTCGGGCACCATGCGCCCGCCGTCCTGCTCGACGGCGTTGTCCTCGGTGAAACGTACGAACCGGCCATAGACGTCCTTGAGCGCGAGATCGCGCACCTTGGTCGTCAGGGAGCGCACCCTGCCGATCAGCCTTTCGATGAGATCGCGCGCGAACTGCGGGTTCACGAGCAGCAGGCCTTCGACGTCGCTCTGCGGGATGACGAAGAGCCTCACCGGCTCCAGCGTCATGATCGACGCAGACCGCGGGCCGCCATCGAGGACGAGCTCGCCGAAATAATCGCCGGGCTCGATGGTGTCGAGCACGACTTCGCGCCCGTCGTCGCCGTTCACGAACGCCTTCAGGCGCCCCGACAGCACTACGTACAGCGCGTTGGTGTCGTCGCCCTCGTTCACGACCACCGCATGTTTGCGAAAGTCGCGGCCGACGCCGCGGGGCGCGACTTCGCGCAGGGAAGCCTCATCGAGATGGGCGAGCACACCGGGACTGCGGATAGGCATAGTCAAAAGCTGAAAGGCTGAAGCCCCGAGTCTCTACAAAACGCGCGCCGCGAGCAAGCCTGATGAGCCAGGCTGAACCGGCATGCACTTTGCAGCCGGATTGGCATCGCCGACGCTTCGGGTACTCACATGAACCTGAAAGAGACATGGACGCTGACCAAAAAGAGCGTCAGCGCGTGGTCTGAAGATTACGCGCCGAGCATGGGCGCGGCGCTGTCGTACTACACCCTGTTCTCGATCACGCCGCTGCTGCTGATCGTCATTTCGGTGGCTGGCCTTTTTTTCGGCGCGGATGCGGTGCGCGGGGTCATCTTCGCGCAGCTCCAGTCCCTGATGGGCGATGCGGGCGCCGAAGCGATACAGGACATGCTGAGCACCACGAGCGATCCGAGGACCGGCGGTTTCGCAACCGTCGTAAGCGTGATCGGGCTCCTGATCGGCGCGACCACGGTGTTCAACGAGCTCCAAAGCGACCTCGACCGCATCTGGCGCGCGCCTGCGCGCGTCACCTCGAGCGGCATCTGGACCCTGCTACGCACGCGCCTGCTGTCCTTCGGAATGATCATGGGCGTGATCTTCCTGCTGACCGTCTCGCTCGTCACCTCCGCCGCGCTCGCTACGATAGGCAAGTGGTGGGGTGCGTGGTTCGGCGGCTGGGAAGTGCTCGCGCACGCGCTCGACATCGTCGTCAATTTCGGGCTGCTCACGCTCGTCTTCGCGATGATCTACAAGGTCATCCCGAGAGTGCACGTGAGCTGGCGCGACGTGTGGACCGGCGCTGCGGTCACCTCGCTGCTCTTCGTGCTCGGCAAGTTCCTGATCGGCCTGTACCTCGGCAAGAGCGACGCGACTTCGTCGTTCGGCGCCGCGGGCTCGATGGTGCTCGTCATGATCTGGGTGTACTACTCGTCCCAGATCTTCCTTTTCGGCGCGGAGTTCACGTGGCAGTACGCGAACACCTATGGCTCTCGACGCGAGATCGCGAAAAAGCAAGCTGCCGCAGCGACCGACGAGAAGGCAGTGCCGACCCGCAGCGGTGAAGGCGGCGCACCGGCCGCGCCTTCGAGGGTTGCCGACAGCGCCCGCAAGCCGCAGCCCGGCGGGCTGACCGGCGCGCCGGGCTAGAAGTTCGGGGCCGCGGGATTACCCGAGAAACGCTCGACGCTTTCGTTGATGTACTTCTTCGCGAGCGCCGAATCGCCCCAGCCTTTGAGCTTCATCCACTTGCCTTCTTCCAGGTCCTTGTAGTGGGTGAAGAAGTGCTCGATCTGTTTCACGAGATGCGGACGCACGTCCCCGACCTCGTGAACGGCGTCGTACTGGCTGCTGATCCTGCGCAGCGGCACACACAGGATTTTCTCGTCGCCGCCGGCGTCGTCCTCAGTCTCGAGCACGCCCACCGGGCGGCACGCGATGACCGTTCCGGGAATCAGCGGGATCGGGGTGATTACGAGCGCGTCGAGCGGATCACCGTCGTTCGACAGGGTGTGGGGGATGAACCCGTAATTGCACGGATAGTGCATCGGGGTCGCCAGGAAGCGGTCGACGAGCAGCGCACCCGAGGCTTTCTCGAATTCGAATTTGATCCCGGGGCCGTACGCCGGTATCTCGATCACGACGTAGAGCTCTTCCGGAACTCGCGGGCCGGTCGGTAATTTTTCAAGCTGCATGGGATTTTGCCTCTGATGAAATCCGGATGAATACGTAAGGTGCATGTGCAGGGGCCGGGCGAATGCTGCTGCCGTCCCTCTCCGATGGGCCGCCATTTTACCGATAACCGAATCGCCCACGCGGGGCCGCGGCCCGAAAATGCTACGCTCCTGCGCTCATCGACAGGAGGACGGCATGGGGGAAGCGCTCTATCCGCGATTTTCGGACGCTGAATTCAGAAGACGGCACGACGCCGCGCGCAGGCTCATGGCCTCCGAAGGTGTCGACGCGCTGGTGGTGTACTGCTCGTCGGGCGTGAATCGGCACGACCACGCGGACATCCATTACCTTTCCGGCTTTCTCGGCAACCGCAACAACTACGCGGTGATGACGGCCCGCGGCGAACCGCATCTTTTCGTGCAGTCGTTCAACCATGTGCCGAACGCCCGCGAAGCCTCATCGATTCCGACCGAATGGGGCGGCCCGAGCTCCGCGGCGAGCGTCGCCGGACACCTCCTCGATGGAGGGCTCTCGAACGCGACGCTCGGTTACGTGGGCGACGTGCCGGTCCAGAGCTATCTAGCGTGGCAGCAGCGACTTGCCGGCTGGCAGTTCAAGGATGTCACGCGCGCCTACCGGAGGCTGCGTCTCATAAAGAGCGCCGAGGAGATCGAGTGGCTGAAGCGCGGCGCCGCCATGACCGACGCCGCGCTCCGGCACATGATCGAAGGCGTCGCGCCCGGCGTGCGCGAGTACGAGCTCGGCGCGATGATCGAGCACGAAGCGCTGCGCCGGGGCGGACTTCCCCACCTGTATTACATCTCCTCGGCCCCTCAGCAAAGCGACGGCGCGTGCGTGCCGCGCCAGAATCTCTCCGGGCGTGTGATCGAGCGCGGCGACGTCATCAACACCGAGATCAGCGTGAGCTACTGGGGTTACTCGGGACAGATGCACCGTCCGGTCTTCGTCGACGCGGCGCCGAACGATCTTTACCGCAGGATCTGGGATGCGACCCTCGAATCGTACGAGCGGTGCGTGCGAGTGCTGCGCGCGGGCGCAACGACCGAGGACGTGCTCGACGCGGCCGATTCGATTGCAGAGCGCGGGTTCACCATCAACGACGGTTTCCTGCACGGCTTCGGCATCGGCCTGCTCCCGCCCTCGATCGGCACGCGCGAATCGGCCGCGCGTCGCGGCCCGCCGGGTCCGACGTTCACCTTCGAGGAGAACATGTGCGTGGTCGTCCAGCCGAACGTCGTCACGCACGACGAACGCGCGGGGCTACAGCTCGGCAATCTCTTTCGCATCACCAGGAACGGCGCGGAGTGCCTGCACGCGCTGCCGCTGCAGTATTACGTCGTGCGTTAGCGCCGGCGCGGGGCTGGCGGCTGCGCCGACGACGATCGTGGGCAATTCGACGAAGAGTGCGCGCGCGGAGCGCTCGCGAAGATCCGCGACCGCATGAAGTAGGACGCCCGAGTGAGGGGCCGCGTGGATGCGTTCGCATACACGCAGCCTGCCCGCGGCCCTCGCCTTGCTCTCGACCCGCTTCCCGGTGCACTATTCAGTGCGAACGCCGGACAAGAACAAACGACGCCTACAGCACACCGGCGCGAGTCCAACAGGAGGAGTTTCATGAAGAAAGTCGCATCAGCCGCGGCCGCGTTTCTACTCGCCGCGTCGCTCGCTCACGCCCAGTCGATGTCCGATCTCGCCAACGACGGCAAGAACACCGACAACGTCCTGACCTACGGCATGGGCTATTCGCAGAATCGCTACAGCGCGCTCAAGCAGATCGACAAGCGCAACGTGAAGCGCCTCGTCCCGGTATGGAGCGTGTCGCTGTCGAGCAATCTCGGCGAGCAAGGCCAGCCGCTGGTGAACAACGGCGTCCTTTACGCGGCCAATGCAGAATTCACGGTCGCGGTCGACATCGACAGCGGCAGGCAGCTCTGGCGCACACCCGTCGGATTCGACCCCGCAACTCCCCGCGTCGTCTGCTGCGGCCAGTCGAACAAAGGTCTCGCGCTCTACGACGGCAAAGTCTATCGGGGCACTCTGGACGCGCACCTCGTGGCGCTCGATGCGAAGACCGGCAAAGAGGTGTGGAAAACCAAAGTCGCGGAATGGAAAGAGGGTTTTTCGATCACGAGCGCGCCGCAGGTCGCGAACGGCGTGGTGATGACCGGAATCTCCGGCGCCGAATTCGGCGTGCGTGGCTTCATCGACGGCTACGATCCGGCGACCGGCAGGCAGTTGTGGCGGCGCTACACCGTGCCCGCGCCGGGCGAGCGCGGCAGTGAAACCTGGCCCAAGGACGAGTCGTGGTCGCGCGGCGGCGGCTCGACGTGGATGACCGGCTCCTACGACCCCGAGCTCGATCTCGTGTACTGGGGCACCGGTAACGCCGGCCCGTGGGACCCCCGCGGCCGTCCGGGCGACAACCTGTACACCGCGTGGGTGCTCGCGATCAAACCGAAGACCGGAGAAGTCGCGTGGCATTACCAGCTCGTTCCCAACGAGATGTTCGACCTCGACGCGACGTGGGAATGGATACTCGGCGACCTTCGCGTGAATAACGAGAAGCGCAAAGTCGCGATGCACATGAGCCGCGGCGGCTTTCTCTACGTGCTCGACCGCACCGACGGCAAGCTCATCTCCGCCCAGCCTTTCGAGAAAATCAACTGGGCGAGCCACGTCGACATGGCCACCGGCCGCCCGGTCGAATCGGACATCTCGAAGAAGGTGCGCGCAGGCGAGCAGATCGAGCTGTGGCCCGGCCAGTGGGGCGCGAAGAACTGGTCGCACGCCGCGTTCAATCCGGAGAAGGGGCTCCTGTACGCGAACACGATGCATCACTCGAGACTCGTGAAGTTCGCGCCGGTGGAATACAAGGTCGGCCAGCGCTACGTGGGCCTGGAGAACTCGCCGGTGCCGAATCGCGCCCCCGGCGAGCCGATCGCGCACATGGATGCGGTCGACCCGCTCACCGGTAAAGCGAAGTGGCGCACGCCGATCATGGACGTCCCGCACTACTCCGCGATGCTCGCGACCGCGAGCGGCCTGCTCTTCACGGGCAAGGAGACAGGCGAATTCCTCGCCGTCGACGCCGACACCGGCAAGGTGCTCTGGCAGTTCCAGACGAGCTCCGGAATCAACGCGCAGCCGATCACCTATACGCACAAAGGCAGGCAGTACGTCAGCGTGCAGGTCGGCGTCGGCGGCGTGAATGTGCTGCGCATGGGGCCGCAGCTCGCGAATGTACCGAGAGGCGGCTCGGTATGGACCTTCGCCCTGATGGACTGACGTCCATCAGGGCGAAAGTCCCGGTGAACGACACAGAGGGAAACCCATGGTTTCCCTCCGTGACCTCCTTTCCTTCGGCTTCTGCCGGGCGCTCCGCTGCCCTGAACAAATTGGGGACAGACCCCGATTTCCGGCATGGACGTCGGTTATCGGTAGATGACCGAAGGATGGGGCCTACGGAGAAACCTTGGTTTCCCCGTTCGTTTACCGCGCGAAGCGTGGGGATGCGCGTTTAACGCGCGTTACGGCGTTCGCTTTCAGACTGCCATACGACATAGCCGTTGCTCATCGCGTCTTCGGTGCATTCCTTGAGGGTCCTGAACGTGCGGTCCGAGGTTTTTTCTTCGCCTTCGGGGTCGACCATGCGCCAGCTCCACGAGCCGTCTTCGCCGATCGGAAAACTCCACTGCTTCCTTCTCTCCACGCTTTTCCCCTGTACAGCAACCCTGAGTTGTGTTCCGGTTCGGTCCATTTCACCACCCCCGTCTTCGCCACGCTGCGGCGGCCGTTCAAGACCTGCAATCGGACGCAGTATGAACCCTAGGCAAGACCGGTACCCGTCGCACCGGCATTCTATGTGTCGGACGCCGGGATTTCAGCGGAAAAATCACCTCAATCCACGGTTGCGGCTGCGCTTGATTAAAGCGAGGCGCGGCAGCCGTGCGTGGAGCGTATATGCCTGACGCGCGCGCGCCGCACGGTTGTCACGAGCTCGCGGGGTTCATCGGTTGACACTACCGCGCGCTCGAGGATAGTACAAGCGTCTCAGTGGTCCTACCCCTATCTTGAACACATCCCGAAGACGTTTACTGGCTGCCGGTGCCGCCGCCGTCGGCGCTGCAGCATGGACGCTGTGGCGCGGGCGCGAACCTGCGCCCGACGAAGCGCCGCGAACGGCCCTCCCCCGCGACCCGCTCTTCCCGAACCCGTTGCGCCTGCCGGGAGACGACGAGCTGCACGGGGTCGCTGACGTCGGAGGCTCGTTCACGCTGGTCGGCTCCACGGTCCAGCAGGAGATCCTGCCGGGGAAGCCCACCGCGATGCTCGCCTATGCCCTCGAGTATCAGGGCAGGAGGCTCGTCAATCCGCTGCTTCGCGTGCAGACGGGCGCGAACCTTCGCGTGCGTTACTGGAACGCGCTCGGTGAGACGAGCATCGTGCACTGGCACGGGCTGAAGAACGACACCAACAACGACGGCCATCCGCATTACGCGGTCGACGCGGGCGAGACCTACGACTACCAGTTCACCGTGGCGAACCGCGCGGGCACTTACTGGTATCACCCGCATCCGCACCACCTCGCGGGCAGGCAGGCGTATCTCGGCCTCGCGGGTCTGTTCATCGTCGAAGACCCCGAAGAGATCGCTGTTCAGCGCGCGCTCGACGTGAAGCTCGGCGTCACCGACGTGCCGCTGCTCATCCAGGACAAGCGCTTCGATGCGAACGGTGCGCTCAGCTACTCGCCCGGCGCACAGGATCATTTCCACGGCTACTGCGGCGACACCGTGCTGCTGAACCTCACGCAATCGCCATGTTTCGACGCGGATACCCGCCTTTATCGGTTCAGGCTGGTCAACGGCTCCAACGCACGCATTTACCGCCTCGCGTTCATGCACGGCGAGCAGGCGCTCGAGTTTCAGGTCATCGGCGCGGACGGGGGACTTCTGGAGCGGCCGCTTCCCGCGCGTGAGCTGTTCCTCTCGCCGAGCGAGCGCGCCGACGTGGTGCTCGACCTCCGGGGCACGTCGATCGGCGACCGGGTGATGCTCTCGAGCCTGCCTTTCGATGCGATGCAGTTTTCGACGCGTGCGGAGGCTGCTGCGCCGGGAATCAGTGTTCCGGTTAACGGCGCGCCGCTCGACCTCATGCTCATACGCGTGGCGCAGCGCGTGAGCTCCGCAGGCGCGATGCCTGAGGCGTTGTCGCTCATCGCACCCGCGACGCCGGACAATGCCGCGACGCGGGTCTTCACGTTCGACCACCACAAAGGCGCCTGGCACATCAACCGCGGCAGTTATCGCATGACCGAGACTGCATTCTCGGTTGCGCGCGGCTCGAAGGAGATCTGGGAATTCCGCAATCCGCATCCGGCGATGCCGCACCCGGTGCACGTGCATGGCTTTCAGTACCGCATGCTCGAGCGCAAGCACGGTCCTGCGCACCTCGCGCGTCTCGCCGTCGACGCACGAGGCCTGCCTGCCGCCGAGACCGGCTGGAAAGACAGCGTGCTGCTGTGGCCGGGAGAGACGCTCCGGATGCTGCTCGATTTCACCCACCCTTTCAGCGGGGATCAGATCTACATGCTCCAATGCCACAACCTCGAGCACGAGGCCCACGGGATGATGATCAACTTTCGGGTCGCGCATGCATGAAGAACGTATGACCTCGCGCCGGGCGTTTCTGAAACGCACGGGTGTCGCCGCCGGAGGCATCATCACCGGCGCCACACTCTCGACGCTCGCGGCGCATTCGGCATCCGGCGCGGAGATTGCATCGCACGGGCGCGCCAACCGCCGCCGCAGCGATTACGGCGACGTAAGTCCGCTTGCCGATCGCGACGGCAACACGGTGCTCGCGCTGCCCGAAGGTTTTCAGTACGTCACTTTCAGCAAAACGGGCGAGACCTACGCGCCGGGCTACGCAGTTCCCCGCAACCACGACGGGATGGCGTGCTTCGGAGCTTCGGGCAACACCGTCAGGCTGATTCGCAATCACGAGATGCGAAACGCCGCAGGCGATTTCACGCTCGGCGTGAACGGCCCCGCCCAGCTTCGCTACGATCCCAAAGGCATGGGCGGTTGCATGAAGCTCGACTTCGATACCCGGGCGAAGCGACTCGTGCGTCAGTTCGTGGCGATCGGCGGAACCATCGTGAACTGCGCCGGCGGGTCGTCGTATCGCAACGCGGGCTGGATCACGTGCGAGGAGATGACATCGGGTGTCGCGCAGGGTTTCGATCAGCCGCACGGCTATGCGTTTCACGTCCCCGCGTCGGCGAACGCGGCGGTCGCCGCAGCGCCGCTGAAAGCGATGGGGCGCTTCGCGCACGAAGCCGCGGTCGCGGCCCATTCAGGCCTCGTCTACGAGACCGAGGACTCGGGCAACACCTCGGGCTTCTACCGCTACACGCCGAAGGCGCCTGCGGATCTCACCTCGGGCAGATTGCAGATGCTCGCCCTCAGGGGCGTGCCCGACGCGACGCTCTTCAAAGGTCAAAGCGTGGGCGCGCGTCTGCCGGTGCGCTGGGTCGACGTCGCGAACCCCGATCCGGATCTCGAGGGCGGTGCGACTACATGTTTTCAGCAGGGCCGTAAGCTAGGCGGCGCCGCATTCAACCGACTCGAGGGCATATACCGCGGCGAAGACGGAGAATCGATCTATTTCGTCTCGACGAGCGGCGGCGACAAGCGTAGCGCCGACGGCACCGGCTACGGCCAACTCTGGCATTACCTGCCTGCAGGCCGCATGCGCAAAGAGGATGAGCTCGTGCTGGTGTTCGAGTCGCCTTCGGGCAGCGTGCTCGAATCGCCGGACAACCTGTGCATCACACCCAACGGCGGGATCCTGTTCTGCGAAGACGACGCGATCGCGGACGCCGACCGGCACCCGCTCACCGCAGAGCGCACCGAGATCAACCGGCTCGTCGGGCTCGGCGCCAAAGGCGAGCCTTTCACTTTCGCCGTCAACCTGCTGAACGACACCGAATTCGCCGGCGCATGCTTCAGCCCCGACGGCGAGATCCTGTTCGTGAACATCTTCGGCGACGGCCGTCCGGGCAGCGGCATGACCGCAGCGGTCTGGGGCCCGTGGGAGCACGGGCCCTTATAGGTCCGGACTCGAACGCTCAGGCGGCCTTGGTCGAGGGTTTGCTTCGCTTGCGACGCGGCGGCGTCACGATCGGCGCGGTTTTTCCGCTCGCCATGCCGAGACCGGTCCGAACGCCGGACGTGTCTCCGCACACCGTGATCTCGCCGCTCGCGCTGTCGAGCAGAAATATGAGGTGCTCGTCGGTCCTGTTCACGTTTTTCCACGCCGCCGTGGCGGGGGTCATTCCGATCGGCACCCAGCGGCCGATCCCTTTGCTGCCTGCGCCTTCTTTCTTCTTTGCCATATTGCCTCCTTAACGGGATTTTTCGAGCAGCTCCTCGAGACGCCTGCGTATCTCTTCGCGAGTCTTGCGGAAAGCCGCGAGGATCTCGTCCTCTGTGCCGGCGATCACGGTGGGGTCGTCGAGCGCCCAGTGGTGCTGCACCAGTCCGCCCGGTGGGAGCGCGCACACCTCTTCGGCGCACAGGGTGATGACCGTATCGATGTCGCCGAGCGGGACATCGCCGACCGGTTTCGGTTTCTGTCCCGCGATGTCGATGCCGACTTCCTGCATCACGCGCACCGCATGCCGGTCCACCGCACCCGTAGGCTCGGAGCCCGCACTGCAGACGCTCACGCCGGCCGGGAACAGGTGCCGCGCCCAGCCTTCGGCGATCTGGCTGCGCGCAGCGTTGTGAGCGCCGAGGAACAGCATGCCGCGAGGCATGTGGCGCCCGCCGATCTCGGCCATGCTGCCGACGTGGCGCACGTCCTTGCCGACGACCATGAAGATCACCATCTCGGCGAGATTGGTCGCATGATCGCCGATGCGCTCGAGGTATTTCGCAATCGCCTGCGCGCGCACCGCACGGTAGATATTCCGCGGGTCTTCCATCATGTAGGTGAGCAGCTCGCGAAAGATCTGCCCGTAGTACGCGTCGACCACGCGGTCCCTGTCGACGACTTCGCGCGCACGCTCCGGATCCGACTGCACGAAGGCGTCGAGGGCGTCGCGAACCATCGCCTGAACGGTCTCGGCCATGCGCGGGAGGTCGACGTACGGCTTCAGTATCGGCTCCATGTTGAGCTCGACCACGCGCTCGCAGATGTTCACACACGCGTCGCCGATCCGCTCGAGGTCGGTGACGAGCTTGAGCGCCGTCGTGATGAGGCGCAGATCGGAGGCGACCGGCTGGCGCTTGGCGAGGATGCGCAGGCACAGGTCGTCGATCTCGACCTCGAGCCGGTTGATCTGGTGATCGTATTCGATCATGCGCCGCGCGAGCTCGCTGTCGCGCTCGGTGAGCGCGCGCATGCTGTTGGCGATCATCTCCTC
>JAQGMV010000453.1 GCA_028292225.1 Betaproteobacteria bacterium | reverse complement strand
CGTAGCGGCTGTTGGTGTCGCTCCAGAAAGCGTCCATGCACTGCGCGATGCCGGGGTAGACGCATACCGTGGTCTTTTCCGGCAGATAGTCGAACACCGTCGCCGTGCTCTCGAAGAAGAGCGGCATGTAGTACTCGATGCCCGAGGTCGGTATGCCTTTGGAGACGTCCTTGTAGACGCGCGAGCGCGAAGGATCGCCTTCGAACTTCTCACGGAAGTAGTGGCGAAAGCGCTTCTGCGCGGCTTCGTCCATCGGGAATTCGCGCGCGGGCAGGAGCCGCACGTCGTTCACCTTGTAGATGCTGCGCTGGGTGTCGACGTCGAAGCTGCGGATGGTTTCGATCTCGTCGTCGAAAAGATCGATCCGGTACGGCAGTGCGCTTCCCATGGGAAAGAGGTCGATGAGACCGCCGCGGAAGCTGTACTCGCCCGGCGCCACCACCTGCGTGACGTGCGCGTAGCCGGCGAGCGTCAACTGCCGGCGCAGCTCGGCGCCGTCGAGCTTGTCGCCCTGCTTGAAGAAGAAGGTATGCCCGGCGAGGTACGACACCGGCGGCAGGCGATAAAGCGCCGTGGTGACCGCGACGACGACGACGTCGAACTGGTTGTGCATCGACTGGTACAGCGTCGCGAGCCGCTCAGAGACGAGATCGCTGTGCGGCGAGAAGTGGTCGTACGGCAGCGTTTCCCAGTCCGGGAACAGATGCACCTTCAGGTTCGGATCGAAGTACGGGATCTCTTCGAGCAGGCGCTGCGCATGCCACGCGTTTTCGGTGACGACGAGCAGCGGGCGCGCGCGTGCCGCGAGCGTTGCGATCGCAAGCGCATCGCTCGAGCCGTGGAGGGGGGAGGTGTATTCGCGGTGCCCTGCGTCGGGCACGGGGAGCTGCAGCATGTTGCGGGAAACGAAAAGTCGGTAATTATAGGTTATGGCGCGAATGCGACAGGTCGAGGCACAGGCAAGGAGCTCGCCCGCGCCGCGAACCCCAGCAGGAAAGGAGATCCAAGGAGGCCACCCGGGTGTCCCTCCTTGGCACCACCGGCCAGCCCGGGCGCAGCGAGCGTTATCGCGTGAGGTTGCCGGAGGCGGCCTCGTCCCGGAGGAACAGCGGAATGCGGCGGCGGCCGAACTGCCGGCTGAACGTCTCGAAACGTCCGGGAACGGTCGTTCCGCAGTCGGGGCACGCGCCTTCAGGCGTGAGACGGTAATCCTCGATGCGATGCCAGTCGCGAACGATCAGCGGTGCCTTGCACCCGGTGCAATAAGTCGCGCCGCCAGCCGCATCGTGGACGTTGCCGGTGTAGACGTAATGCAGGCCTTGCTCGAGCGCGATGGTGCGAGCGCGGGTGAGGGTCGCCGCGGGAGTCGCGGGGATGTCGGTCATCTTGTGGTCGGGGTGAAATGCCGTGAAATGCACCGGAACGTCAGGGCCGAGCTCTTTCATGATCCATTGGCACTCGGCCCGCAGCTCTTCGTCGCTGTCGTTCTTTCCGGGGATCAGCAGCGTGGTGATTTCGAACCATACGTCGGTTTCATGCTTCAGGTACACCAGCGTGTCGAGCACCGGCTTGAGCCGCGCCCCGCACAGCTTGAAATAGAAATCGTCGGTGAAGGCTTTGAGATCGACATTCGCCGCATCCATCTTCGCGTAGAACTCGCGCCGCGCCTGCGGATGGATGTAGCCCGCGGTGACCGCGACCGATCTGATGCCGCGCTCGCGGCACGCGTCCGCGATATCCATCGCGTACTCGGCGAAGATCACCGGGTCGTTGTAAGTGAACGCGACCGACTTGCAACCGTGCTGGGCCGCCGCCGCGGCGATCGCTTCGGGCGTCGCCTGGTCTGCGAGGCGGTCCATATCCCGCGACTTGCTGATGTCCCAGTTCTGGCAGAACTTGCACGCGAGGTTGCACCCGGCAGTGCCGAACGACAGCACGCTCGAACCCGGATAGAAGTGATTGAGCGGTTTCTTCTCTATGGGATCGATGCAGAAGCCCGACGAGCGTCCGTAAGTGGTCAGCACCATCTGGTCGCCGACGCGCTGGCGGACGAAGCACGCGCCGCGCTGCCCCTCGTGCAGGCGGCAGTCGCGCGGGCACAGGTCGCATTGCATGCGGCCGTCTTCGAGCAGGCGCCACCAGCGGGCGGGGTGTTGGGGGGCGGTCATGTTCAGTGTTCGTGAATGGTGAGTGGTAAATGGTAAATCGTGTGTATCAGCGGTCATCCGCAGGCGCCACGATTTTCCAATTACGATTGACCATTTACGGTTCTCTCGGTTCTTCGCTGAACTTCGACACCGTATACCGCCCGAGTTTCACTTCAGCGTCCCAGAAATCGGGCGGCAGGCCGGCTTTCTGTTTGAGGTGCGCCAGAAATTCGCCCGGTTCGGGAAGCTCTTCCCACACTTGCGGAAGAAAGGTGCTGTGGTGGTAGCCGTATTCGAACACCACGCCATGGATTCCAGGCTCGAGCTGCGATAACGCATCGCACTCGTCTTCGAAGCGCAGCGGCTCGAGCGCCGAAAGCACGGAGACTTCGATGCCCGTCGTTTCGAGCTCGTCAGCGGTGAGCGGCTTGAAGCGCGGATCGCGAAATGCCGCCGCGACCGCGTTCGCTCTGACGTCTTCGCCCAGAGCCCGGTGCGCCCGTAGCGAGCCGATACAGCCTCTCAACCGCTCACCGTGCTTCAACGTGATGAAGCACGCGCCCGGTTCGCGCAGCCACTCCGGCTCTTCGACCGGCGCGACCGGCCGGCCGAGCTCGCGCGCGATGGCCGCCCGCGCGAGCGGGAGCAGGATTTCTCCAGCGTGTACGTACGTGTCAGTTTTCATAAAAGGCGAACGAGGCGTAGCCGACGACCCGGTTCCTGTCACCGGCGGTGTCGCCGGAGTTGCGCAAGTCGAGGAGCTCGGGCTTGAGCTTCATGCGGCGCGCGCTGAGCGCGAGCCCGCTGATCGGCGTGGCGCCGCACGCGTGATCGTGGTCGATGTCGGTCTTCAGACCGAGCACCGCTTCGGTCGTGCTGCGATCGACGGCCTGCGCCTGCGCGTAGGTGAGGTAGTGCGAGAGGTCGGAGCTCACGACGATGAGAGTCTCGGGGCCGCCCCACAACGCGTCGATCACTGCGGCGACATCGTCCGCGCTGGCATGGCCGACCGCGAGCGGCACGAGCTTGAATTCGCTCAGCACCGTCTGCAGAAAAGGCAGATGCACTTCGAGCGAGTGCTCGAGCGCGTGCGCGTCGTCGCTGACGACGATCTGCGGCATTGCCCTCAACTGCTCAAGCGCCGCGGCGTCGATCTCGACCGAGCCGAGCGGGGTCGCGAAATGCGCGACGCTCGGCACCGCGAGGCCGCGCACTGCGACGCGGTGCGTGGGGCCGAGCAGCACGACGCGCCTGACGATGTCGCGTACGGGGCGCAGCAGGGCATATGCGCTGGCGGCGATCGGACCCGAATAGACGTAGCCCGCGTGCGGTGCGATGAGCGCTTTCGGCGCTTTGCCGGCCGTCGAGTGGGCGGAGCCGAGCAACTCGGTCACGACGCGCGACAAGGCGGGGGCGTCGCCCGGATAGAAGAGACCGGCGACTGCGGGGGGCCGGACGGTAATGGAGGCGGAAGTAGTCATCGAGTCAGCCGGAGATATGGGGGCTAAGACACGCAGGCTCAAGCTCGAACCGGCCGAAAGATCGTGCGACCCAGCCGGGACGCCGCAAGTTCGCGGCCGTGGACGAATCCGGAGCGAGTGGGGATTTTAAGCCGCTACAATCGCCATTCCCGATCCCGAACCACTTTTTTCAAGTGCATCGCTATTTCGCGCTCGTTCCCGCTGCAGGCACAGGCTCCCGCCTCGGCAGCAGCACTCCGAAGCAGTATCTGACGCTTGCCGGCAGGCCCGTGCTGTATCACACGCTGCGGCTGCTCGCGGACCGGTCGCAGATCGAGCAGGTTTTCGTCGTGCTCGCGCCCGGAGACGCGCAGTTCCGCGCGGTCGAGTGGGACGGGCTCGAGACGCGAATACAACCGCTGTATTGCGGTGGAGAAACCCGGGCCGCCAGCGTATACAACGGCCTGCTCGCGGCACGCGACACCATCGCGGGCGACGACTGGGTGCTCGTCCACGACGCCGCGCGCCCGTGTCTGAGCGCCGGGGCGCTCGAGCGGCTCATACAGGAAGTCGGCGAGGACGAGGCCGGCGGGCTGCTCGCGATTCCGGTCGCAGACACGCTCAAGCGCGCCGACGGTGAATCGCGCGTGTCTACGACCGAGCGCCGCGAAGGCCTGTGGCAGGCCCAGACGCCGCAGATGTTCCGATACGGTTTTCTGGTCGAAGCGCTGCGCAAGAGCGGGGCTGTTGCAGTGACCGACGAAGCCGGCGCGATCGAGCGGCTCGGGCTGAAGCCCCGGCTGGTGATGGGAGAAGGGCGCAACATCAAGATCACCTATCCCCAGGATCTCGAGCTCGCGGCGTTGATACTCAAAGGCAACGCGCACTGATATGAGAATCGGCCAGGGCTTCGACATCCATGCGCTGGTGCCCGAGCGCAAGCTCATCATCGGCGGCGTGGAAATCGCTTACGAGCGGGGCCTCGCAGGTCATTCGGACGCCGATGTCCTGCTGCACGCGATCTGCGATGCGCTGATCGGCGCGGCAGGCCTCGGCGACATCGGGACCCATTTTCCGGACACCGACCCGCGTTATCGCGGCGCCGACAGCCGCGAGTTGCTGCGCGAGGTCGCCGGTCTCATACGCCTGCAGGGGCTGCGGGTGCTCAACGTCGATACGACGATCATCGCGCAGGCGCCGAAGATGGCGCCGCACATTGCGGGCATGCGCCGGAACATCGCCTCCGATCTCGGCATCGCCGAGGGCGAAGTCAACGTCAAGGCGAAGACCGCCGAGCGCCTCGGCACACTCGGTCGTGGCGAAGGCATCGCGGCCGAGGCGATCGCGCTGCTCGCACCTTTTCCCCAACGCACGACCGATTGAGGTGGGCGTAGGGGCACGCACCCGGGTTTTCTTCGCGCTCTGGCCCGACCTCTCGGTGCGCAGCGTCCTCGCGCAAGTCGCCGCAGAAGCGCAGGCCGAATGCGGAGGCCGGGCGACGCCGCTGCCCAAGCTCCATGTCACGCTGTTCTTCGTAGGCGACGTCGAGCGCGCGCGCATCGGCGCACTCGAATCGTGTGCCGGTACGGTGCGGGCCGGGTCGTTCGAGCTCGACATGAGCGTTCTGGGTTACTGGCGCCATAACCGGATCGTCTGGGCAGGCGCTCGGCGATCCCCGGCAGCGCTCGGCTCGCTCGTGGCGCAGCTCACCGCAAACCTCGCTCTCGCCGGAATGGCCGCAGAAGACCGACCGTATGTGCCGCACGTGACGCTCGTGCGCAATGCGCGCGCAGCCACTACGCACACGCGGCTGAATCCGCCGGTGTGGGACGTGCGCGAATTCGTTCTCGTCCAGTCGGTCCGCGCGGCGAGCGCCTCGCGCTACGACGTGCTTGCGCGGTGGCCGCTGGCGCCGCGGCTATAATCCTCACAGCGGGTCACTGGCGACAGAACGGGAGCACCCGATGAGCGGCACCGAATACGCGGAGATCTTCGCCGGGGCGACAGGCGCGCCGCAGGCTTATGCCGACCGGCTTTTTCTGCCGCGATGGGGCGTCGCCGAGTGGCGCAAGCTTCTCGCGGGAACGACCGTGAGGCCTTTCAAGGCAAGCGACGTGGTGATCCGGCGCGAAGCGACCGAGCGCTCGCTGTTTTTCATCGCCGAGGGGACGGTCGACGTGGGTGTGACCATGATCGACGGCCTCAGCGTCTCTTCGCTGGCGCGCATCGGACGCATGAGCGTCATCGGGGAACAGTCTTTTTTCGACGGCGCGCCGCGTTCCGCAAACGTGTGGGCCATCACCGATGGCACCCTGCTGTGCTGGGATATCGAAGCCTACGAGCGCTTTGGTGAACAAGAGCCTGCGCTCGCGCGCGACCTGCTGTTCGCGCTCGGCCGGGTGCTGTCCTCGCGGCTGCGGATGACGACTATTCGCGTCCGGCGGTGATCGGCAGCTCCACGCGAGCGCGCAAACCGCCGCCCTCGCGCACGAGCAGCTTCACGACTCCGCCGTGCATGCGCGCGATGCGGTCGACGATCGCAAGCCCGAGTCCCGTTCCGCTGCCGCTGCGGGCGGTATCCAGCCTCGTGAAAGGCTGCAGCATGCGTTCGGCGGCGTCGTGCGGGATTCCCGGGCCGCGGTCCAGCACTTCGACGTGGACGCGCTCGTCCTCGACGCCCGTGACCACGTCGACGCCGGCCGACCCGCCGTGCCGCAGCGCGTTGTCGATCAGGTTGGCGAGCAGTCGCTGCATCGCGCGCGGCCTGACCGCCAGCGGCCGCACGGTGCCGGGTTCGAAACGCACCGGCTTGGACGCGCGCGCATACCGCGCGATCGCGTTTTCGACGAGCGCGTTCAGGTCGGTTTCAGGCACCGGCTCCTCGCTGTCGCGCAGCCGCGCGAAGTCGAGGAACTGACCGATCGCGGCGTCGATGTCCTCGATGTCCTGGACCAGCCCCGAGCGCAACTCCTCGTCGCCTTTGTCGCCCATCATCTCGATACCCAGCCGGATCCGCGACAGCGGCGTCCTCAGGTCGTGCGAGACGCCCGCGAGCAGCAGCACGCGCTCGTCGTCGAGCCGTTTGAGGTCCGCAGCCATCTGATTGAACGCCTGTGCGAGCGTGCCGGTTTCCGACGGGCCGCGCTCGGTGACGGGCTGCGGTGTCGCGCCCCGGCCCATCTGTTCAGCGGCGTGCGTAAGCTCGCGCAAAGGCCGGTTGATTCGGGACACGATGAAATAGGCGCCGCCCAGCGCGAGTATCAGCACGAGCGCGCCCCAGCCTATCCAGCGCAGCGGCTCGTTGCGCTCGATCTGCGAGCGCGGCAGGTTTACCCAGAACGCGTCGTCGTCGATGACAAAGCTGACCCAGACCCCGCGTATGCCGCCGCGGGTCAGCGTGATCTGCGTATCGGGTCCGAGCTGGCGCTTTAACTCACCGGCGACTTCCTGGAGAAACGGACGCGGCGGCAGCGGCTCGACGACCTCGTCCGGCTCGGCGAGGTAGACCTGGATGCCTTCGGTCTTCGAAAGCTCCGACAGGAGCTGGTACCGCCTGGCGGGATCGGCGGCGATCAGCGCCCAGCGCGTGATATTGATGACGCTGGCGATCTGCTGCGCGGTCTGGCGCGCGCGCGGGGTGCGCTCGCTCACGCGGAAGATCTGGATCCACGCGAGATTCGCGACCACGAGGAGAATGGCGATCAGCAGTACGCTGCGCCACAGCAGCGAGCGCGGCCAGAGCCTCACTACGAGTAGAGGTCAGCCGTCAGATGCCAGACGCCAGGCGCAAACGCTCTGATCTCTGTCCTCCGAGTGCTGACCTCTGGCATCTTACTGGTCTTTCTTTTCGCCGTCGGGGATGAACACGTAGCCGAAGCCCCAGACCGTCTGGATGAACGCGGGCTTCGAAGCATCGGACTCCACGAGCCGGCGCAAGCGCGAAATCTGCACGTCGATGCTGCGGTCGAACGCGCCGAATTCGCGCCCGCGGGCGAGCTCCATCAGCTTGTCGCGCGACAGCGGCACGCGCGGATGCTGCACGAGGACCTTGAGCAGTGCGAATTCGCCGGTGGTGAGCGGCACGTCCTCGCCGTGTTTGGTGAGATTTCGGGTTGCCAGATTCAGGTGGAATTCGCCGAATTCGGCGACCTGGTTGTCGACGCTCGGCGCACCCGGCGGGGCGGGGGGAGGCCGGCGCCGCAGGACCGCCTGGATGCGCGCGACGAGCTCGCGGGGATTGAAAGGCTTGGCGAGATAGTCGTCGGCGCCGACTTCGAGACCGACGATCCTGTCGACGTCGTCGCCTTTGGCCGTGAGCATGATGATCGGGATGTCTTCATCCCCGCCGCGCAGGCGCCGGCAGATCGACAGGCCGTCCTCGCCCGGGAGCATCAGGTCGAGGATCATCAGATCGTAGCGCTCGCGCGCGAGCTGCCGGTTCATTTCGGTCGCGCTGGCGACGGTGCGAACGCTGTAACCCTGCTCGCCGAGATAGCGGTTGAGCAGGTCTCGCAGCCTCGCGTCGTCGTCCACCACGAGAACCTTGGTCTTGTTTTCTGACATGGCCGCAATCCTAGCGGCTCAAAGCCATGCCTTCCAGCCCTTTGTAAATCTTTATTGCCCGGCGTGCCCCCGAAACAAACTGTTACAAACTATCGTGCACAGCCGCTGCCGCCGCGCGTCATATCCCATACGATTCCCCACACGAGCTTAAAACATGAAACCAGGCCGAGGAGAGCACTCATGGGCATATTCAGGATGGCAGCACTCGCAGCGGCACTCGCGCTTGCATCGCCCGTATGGGCAGGGGGCGGGCACGGGCACGACGGAGGGCACGGACATGATCGCGGCGACCGGGATCATCGTGGCTGGCGCGGCGACCATCACGCTCGCGAATGGAGTCATCGGGATCACCGCCGGTATTGGGATCGCGCACCCCGGTACTCCTACGACCGCTACTATTACGCGCCGCCTCCGGCGTACGGTTACGCCGCGCCGCCGCCGGTAGCGTACGGGTATGTCGCGCCGCCGCCCGGCATCCACATCGTCATCCCGATGCGGTAAGGGGCCAAGGCGCTCACGAACAACGAACGGATCGACGCCGCTGTATTGCTCGCTGGACTTGCGTCGTGCGAGAGCTTTCATAAGCATGCCGGCGCGCGCCGGCCGCGGTCCTATAATGACCCCCGCCACACCGACGGGTAATTTTTGAAGCAGGTCGATAAAACATGAGACGCCTTGCATACGCCATTTTCTGGGGCCTCGCGACAGCCACGGTTGCTGGCGGCCCGGCTGCGGCCGCGTGGGAGTCGGGGGGCGCGTTCGTAAACGTGCAGGGCGAGAAAGGCCGGCCGGGTCAGGGTCCCGACCGTGGCGAGCGCGGGCGCGACGCCCGCCAGGAGCGCCGTGACGATCGCGGCCGCGAGCGCATGAGCGAAGACGACCGCCGGTCGCTGCATCGCGACCTGGACAAGGCGAATCGCGAGCTCTACGGGCGGCGCCCCCAGAGGTAGCGAGAAGCGCCGGCGGGGACACGCTCCGGACTTCCGGCGGCTGCGGCCGCTGTGCCGTCGCGCGGGTGGGTTCTCAGCCGGCCCCCGGTCCGGAGCGGGTCTTCGCCTTGCGTTACGCTCGTGAGCAAGGCCTGTAACCGCCGAGCGTTAGGACGCATTCCGGGCAGACCAAAAGCATACAAATCCGTGAGCTAAGCGACCAATCTCGGCCTTTTTTCTCGCCATAGCGGGCTCCCGCGGCTAGAATGTGGCCTGCACAGCTGCAGCACGAAATGTCGCGGGCATAAAAATAGAAGCCGGGAGACAGGATAAATGCTAGCAACGCGGATACGGCAGAAAGACGGAGTTTTCTACTTCGCCAGCTACCCTGCCAAGGACGTTCTGGACAAGGTCCGGTTCATCAGCCGGTTTTATGGCGAGGGCGACGAAATCGCCCCGCACACTGTCCCGCAAAACGACGAGATCGCGCAGTTCATCGCACGCGTCGAGCGGACCGACGAAGCCTTCCAGCGGCAGCTTTCACGCGCCAAGGTCCGGGCGCTGCGCAACTTCTACGAGATGGCGGTGAGCCAACCCCCGATTCCGGGCACGGTGCTGCTTTTCACGGCCGAGACCCTGCGATTTGCCGCAACCAATGGCGATACCGTCGGCAACCTCCAGGAACCCACCGCGCGTTACCTCATCATCGACGGGCAGCACCGGCTCGCTGCGCTGCGCTTCTACCTGAAGGAGCACCCCGCCGAAGCCGCGACCATCAACGTCCCGTGCGTCATTTTCGACGGCCGGAGCGAGGATTTCGCCGCGGAGATGTTCGTCATCATCAATTCGACGCCGACCCGGATCAACAAGAGCCACCTGGTCGACCTCTACGAGCGCGTGTCGTGGGCGGACCCGGACCGCCGGTTCGCCGCGCGCCTGGTCGAGGACCTCTATAAAGAGGACGACAGCCCCCTCCAGTACCGGATCAACCGCCTCGGCGGCCGCAGCCAGCAGGACAAGTGGATACTCCAGGCCGAGCTCTTCAACGAGCTTCACCGCTGGGTCAGCGCCGACTGGAAGAAGATCAAGACCCACGCCAACCTCTACCGCGAAGGCGAGAAGTACTACTGCGCCGTGCGCGACTTCTTCAAGGCCGCCCAGAAGGTGTGGGGCGATACCTGGGGAAGTGACAGCTACATGGTCACCAAACCGGTGACGATCAAGGCGATGGTGCGGGTGTGCGCCGACCTCGCGCGCGCCGACGCGGACCCTGCCGAAGGGCGCGTCAAGCGCTGGGAAGAGCGGCTCTCCCCATGGGCGGAGCAGCAGCGCGCGTTCCGCAGCGATGGCTTCTACGAGCGCTTTCCGGCCAAAGGGCAGATCGAGCGGGTCGCGAGGATCCATAAAGATCTGGCGAAGTGGGCGGGTATCGAGATCAAAAGTCCCGCTAAAGCGCGGGACTAGGATCTCGATCCGCTGCTGCCTGCGGCAGGGGCGGGCCGGTAAACGCCAAAGGGGATGGGCCCTGCGGGCCACCCTCCGGGGCGGTGAACGCCAAGGAGGGAAACCAAGGTTTCCCTCCTTGAACCTCCTTCCTTCGGCTCGCTGCCGCTCGCTACGTCGCCCTCAAGCAATTCAACTCACCCCCCCCACCCTAACCCTCCCTGAGGGGGAGGGAATGTATTTGTGGATCCCCGCCGGGGATAACTCTCCTTTCCCGTCAGGGGGAGAGCACGCCTGCGTGCGAGGGGGCCTTGGGATGGGGGTGGGTTCAGCTTTTCGTTCGCAGCTCTAGGCCCGCTTGGCGGCGATGCACTGGATTTCGACGAGGGTATCGGGTGATCCGAGCTGCACTTCCACGGTCGCGCGGGCCGGCGGATTCTTCTGGTCCACCCACGCCATCCACGCTTCGTCCATCCTGGGCTTCAATCCCATGTCGTTGACATAGCACGTCGCGGTGAGGATGCGGGACTTGTCGCTGCCGCACTTCGCCAGCAGCGCGTCGATCTGGCGCAGGACGTCCGCGGTCTGCGCCTTCATGTCGGCGTCCAGCTTCTGCGCGACCTGCCCCGCGAGATAGATGAGGCCGTTGTATTCGACGGCATCGGACAGCTTGCCGCCCATCGGGTTGACTCTGACGATATCGTTCATTGCTTTAACTCCATAAAAGATCAAAACTTACACGCTTCCGCCGCGCTCCCGGCGGGGACGCGCGATTCTACTGTAGCCTTGCCGCTCCCCGCGGCGCGCCGCCGACAAACCACGACACACGCGCGAGGTGCTCACGAGCGCGGGCTACCCGTACCGCGAGATCGATGCGCGTGCGGGCGATCGGATCATCGCGGGCGCGTGGAGCAGATAAAACATAACGGAGGAGAACCGAAGATGAAGGATGTACGTAAGGCCGGTATCGCCGCGGCTGCGATTTGCGCCGCCTTATCGGGCGCTGCGCAGGCGCAGACTTATCCCGGCAAGCCGATCCGCTGGATCATTCCTTTTCCGCCCGGGGGCGGCACCGACGTCATTTCGCGCACGCTCTCGCAGAAGCTGACCGAAGCGTGGGGGCAGCAGGTCATCGCCGATAACCGGCCGGGCTCGGGCGGCACGATCGGTCTCGCCGCGGTCGCCAAGCTGCCCGCCGACGGCTACAGCCTCGTCCTCGGGCAGCTCGCGAACGTCGGGATCGCCCCGGCGCTCTATCCGAAGCTCCCGTACGATCCGGTGAAGGATTTCCAGCCGGTCACGCTCGCGCTGACTTCACCGCTGGTGCTCGTCGCGCATCCGTCGTTCCCTGCGAAGAACCTCAAGGACATGATCGCGGTGGCGCGCTCGAAACCCGACACCGTGACCTTCGGATCACCCGGCAACGGAACCACGGGTCACCTCGGCACCGAGCTGCTCAAGACCATCGCGAACGTCAGGATGACCCACATCCCGTACAAAGGTGCGGTCCCGGCGTTCACCGGGCTGATGGGCGGAGAGATCGCGATCTACATGAGCAGCATTCCGCCCGCGATGCCTCATCTGAAGACCGGCCGGGTGAAGGCGATCGGCGTCACGAGCGCCAAGCGCATGGAAACCCTCCCGAACGTACCGACGATCGCCGAAAGCGGGCTTCCCGGCTACGAAGTGACGAACTGGTATGGCGTGATGGCGCCTGCGGGCATACCGAGGGACGTGCTCGCCAAGCTGAACGGCGAGCTCGTGCGCATCCTGAAGATGCCTGACGTGCAGCAGCGTTTCCAGGGCGAAGGGGGCGACATCGGTGCGAACTCACCCGACGAATTCGCGAAGTTCATCCGCACCGAGATCGCCAAATGGGACAAGGCGGTGAAGGCGTCCGGGGCAAAGGTGGACTAGAGCGCGTCGCACACCGCTTCGGTCACGATCTCGGTCGTCGCCTCGCCGCCGAGGTCGGGGGTGTGCAGCTTCCTCGCGGTTACCGCTTCGATCGCTCTCATCATCCGCGCCGCGGGCTCTTTTTCCCCGAGGTGCTCGAGCATCATCGAGGCGGTCCAGAAAGTCGCGACCGGATTGGCGATGCCTTTGCCGGTGATGTCGAAAGCCGAGCCGTGTATCGGCTCGAACATCGACGGGAATCTGCGCTCGGGAT
>JAQGMV010000450.1 GCA_028292225.1 Betaproteobacteria bacterium | reverse complement strand
GTCCCGAGGCTCCATGCGTAACCGCGGTAACGGCGCTTGCGCGGCTGCGCGTCCCGGTTGCGCAGGCCTAAATAGGCCCTGCTGCGCGTGAGCAATGCGAGCTCTGCCGCCTGCGGTGTGGCCGCGCCCTTGAAGGCGAGGAGGTGGATATCCAGATCGTTCGCTTCGCGCACGACGGTATCGACGACCGATCCGAGCAGCCAGCGCCGCCATCCTGAGCGGCCTGGCTTGCCCAAGACAATCCTGGTGATGTTCTTTTCGTGCGCATATCGCAGGATTTCCTGCGCCATGTCGTGCGCACTCAGAGTCACCGTGGTCGCGCCCAGCTCCTCGGCAAGACGCAGATAGGCGAGAACCGCGTCTCTGGTTCCCGCCGGAAGGCGTTGCAGCTTGGGCGTCTCGACGTACGCCACCACCCAGTCCGCGTGCAGCGACGAGGCCAGCCGTTTGCCGGCCCGTATGAGCCGCTCGGCAAGAGGATCCGGCCCGATGCAGACGAGCAACTGATCACCCGCCTGCCACACGTCGCGAATTGCTTCGTCCTCGCGATAGTCGCGCATCTGCGCGTCCACCCGCTCCGCAGTTCGCCGCAGTGCGAGCTCGCGCAACGCAATGAGGTTGCCTTTGCGGAAAAAATTCCGGACGGCGTGCTCGGCCTGCTGGGGCAGATAGACTTTGCCTTCGCGCAGGCGCTGAAGGAGATCGTCCGGGGGTATGTCTACGAGCTCGACCTCGTCGGCATTCTCGAATACGGTGTCCGGCACCGTTTCCCAGACCCGCACCTGCGTGATTCCGCCGACGACGTCGTTCAGACTTTCCAGGTGCTGGACGTTGACCGTCGTGTACACGTCGATGCCGGCGTCGAGCAGCTCCTCGATGTCGTTCCACCGCCTGGGGTGCCGCGAGCCTTCGACGTTGCTATGAGCGAGCTCGTCGACCAGGATCAACGTCGGCTTGCGGGCGAGCGCGGCGTCGAGGTCGAACTCGCTGATCCGGGTGCCGCGGTATTCGACGGTCCGCGGCAGCAACACTTCGAGCCGATCGAGGAGTGCGGCGGTCTCGGAGCGGCCATGCGTCTCGACGAGACCGACGACCACGTCGACGCCGTCGGCCCGCTTCTCATGCGCTTCCGCGAGCATCGCGTAGGTCTTCCCGACGCCCGCCGCCGCGCCGAAGAATATCTTCAGCCTTCCTCGCCGGGCCTTCGCCTCTTCGCGATGGAGTTTTTGAAGCAATACATCCGGATCCGGCCGTTGTTCCATCATGGTGCGAGCAGTATACCGACGCCCTTTCCGATGTTGCGCGGGTAGGCGCCGCGGTTGCCGCGGGCGCCGATCTGGTCGGCGGACCCGTAGCCGAGGACGTTCGCATCGCATGCCTTGCTGTAGAACGCGCCGATGGTGAAGTCTTTCGGCAGGAGATCGTTGAGCCCGACCTTCACGTCCTTGTCGCTGTAGAGGTGGTCGTTATCCAGCCGCGAGCCGCCGACCACGAAATTGCGGGGGTCTGTGCCTGACACCGTGGCCGTAGACGTACCGGGCGCCGTGCCCGCTACCGCCGGCTGCTGTGCGTATCCGTTTGCTGCACAAAAGCCCGCAGCAACCGCGCCCACCGCAATCGTTCTTCTTGGTGCCTTCATGCTCACTCTCCGGCATTCGAATTAAAGCGGGGATGCCGAGACTGCCCCACTGCCCTACAACCTTAGCGCGCCGCATCGAGGGCGAGGTTCAGCTTCAGTACATGCACCCGCGGCTCTCCCAGGAAGCCGAGTTGGCGGCCTTCCGTCGCCTCAGCTACCAGCGCGCGCACCTTCGCGGCATCCAGGCCACGGAGCCGGGCCACCCGGGCCACCTGGTATTCCGCTGCGGCAGGCGAGATATGCGGGTCGAGACCGCTGGCCGAGGCGGTCACGAGATCCACGGGGACCGCGGCCCTGTTGCCCGGATCGGCTTCCCGCAATGCCTTGATCCGCCCCTCGACCGCCTCGGTCAGCGCCGGGTTGAGCGGTCCCTGATTCGAACCTGCCGAAGCCGACGCGTTGTACGGATAGGGCGAGGTCGCGGAAGGCCGGCCCCAGAAGTGTTTCGGATCGCTGAAGGGCTGGCCGATCAGCTCGGACGCGATAGGCTTGCCGTCGCGCTCTATGAGACTGCCGTTGGCCTGCTGCTGCATGACCGTCTGTGCCACCCCGGTGACGAGGAGCGGGTACACGGCGCCGGTCAGGGCGGTCATGATGACCATCATCGTGAGGGCCGGTCTGAGTTCGTTGAACATTGATAGTCTCCGTTACTGGTAAAGAGGCGCCTACGCCAGGCCCATCGCCGCGAGCAGCATGTCGATCACCTTGATGCCGACGAACGGCACGATCACACCGCCGATGCCGTAGATCAGCACGTTGTCGCGCAGCAGCGCCGCCGCGCCGATGGGACGGTACTGCACCCCCTTCAGCGCGAGCGGGATCAGGGCGACGATGATGAGCGCGTTGAAAATAACGGCGGACAGGATCGCGCTTGCGGGGCTCGTAAGCCCCATCACGTTGAGCGCGTTCAACTGCGGATAGGTGGTCGCGAAAGCGGCCGGGATGATGGCGAAATACTTCGCCACGTCGTTGGCGATGGAAAAGGTGGTCAGCGCCCCGCGGGTCATCAGGAGCTGCTTGCCGATTTCCACGATCTCGATGAGCTTGGTCGGGTTCGAATCGAGGTCCACCATGTTGCCCGCTTCCTTGGCGGCCTGCGTGCCCGTATTCATCGCCACGGCGACGTCGGCCTGCGCGAGGGCGGGCGCATCGTTGGTTCCATCGCCCGTCATCGCCACAAGCCGGCCCTCGGCCTGCGTATCGCGTATGAGCTTGAGCTTCGCTTCGGGTGTCGCCTCGGCGAGAAAGTCGTCTACGCCCGCCTCTGCCGCGATCGCGGCTGCGGTCAGCCGGTTGTCGCCGGTGATCATCACCGTGCGGATGCCCATGCGGCGAAGCTGCGCGAAGCGCTCCTTGATTCCGCCTTTGACGATGTCCTTCAACTCGATGACGCCGAGCACCTGCGCACCCTCGGCGACCACGAGCGGAGTGCTGCCCCTGCGCGCCACAGTCTCCACGACCACGTCCAGCGTCCCCGGGAAACGTCCGCCTGCCGCTACGACGTATTGGCGTATCGCATCCACCGACCCCTTGCGGATTTGACGGCCTTCGAAATCGACCCCGCTCATGCGCGTGTGCGCCGAAAACGGGATGAACGTAGCCCCCAGACCTTTGATGTCACGCTCGCGCAGATTGAACTTCTGCTTGGCGAGCACGACGATGCTTCGGCCTTCAGGGGTACCGTCCTCCAGCGAGGCGATCTGGGCTGCGTCGGCGAGCTCGCCCTCGCTCACGCCTGCGGCAGGCAGGAACGCTGCGGCCTGGCGGTTTCCCAGCGTGATCGTGCCGGTCTTGTCGAGCAACAGTACATCCACGTCACCTGCGGCTTCCACAGCGCGTCCGGATGTGGCGATCACGTTGGCGCGCAGCATGCGGCCTATGCCCGCAAGGCCGATCGCGGAAAGCAGGCCGCCGATCGTGGTCGGGATGAGACAGATCAGCAGCGCGACCAGCACCGTGATCGTGACCGGGCTGCCGGCTTTAGCGAGCTCTACGCTGTAGATCGAGAACGGCAGCAGCGTGACCGTCGCGAGCAGGAATATGAGCGTCATCTTGACGAGCAGGATCGTCAGCGCGATCTCGTTCGGCGTTTTCTGGCGACGGGCGCTCTCGACCATCGAGATCATGCGGTCGAGAAAAGCTTCGCCGGGATTCACGCTGACGCGTACGATGAGCCAGTCCGAGAGGATGCGGGTGCCGCCCGTGACGGAGGAAAAGTCTCCGCCGGGCTCGCGGATCACCGGCGCCGATTCACCGGTGATGGCCGACTCGTCGACCGAGGCAACGCCCTCGAGGACCTCCCCGTCCGCGGGAATGAAGTCCCCGGCATCAACAAGGAACACGTCTCCTTTGCGCAGGGCGGTCGATGCGACCTTCGAGACCCGCGCATTGCGCTCTGCGCGGTCGAGCTTCTTCGCGATGGTGTCGCGCTTGGCGCTGCGCAGCGCCGCCGCCTGCGCCTT
This sequence comes from Betaproteobacteria bacterium, assembly GCA_028292225.1. GTDB lineage: Bacteria > Pseudomonadota > Gammaproteobacteria > Burkholderiales > SG8-41 > JAQGMV01. The sequence continues at coordinate 3,209 of JAQGMV010000450.1, read as the reverse complement.
GCTGCGACCTTCCGCCACGGCTTCGGCGAAATTGGCGAACAGCACCGTGAACCAGAGCCATATCGTAATCGCCAGGATGAAACCGGCCGGCGCGTCGCCCTGCCCGCCAAGTGCCTGCAGCCACAGGATCGTCGTCAGAATGCTCCCGATATAGACCACGAACATCACCGGATTGCGCCACTGATGCTGGGGGAGCAGCTTGATCAGAGACTCGACCAGCGCCTGCTGAACGATGCTCCTGGTGACCAGCGAGCGCGGGACCGCGGGGCTCGACGGGAGGACTTGGGTGCTCATATCGAATCGACTCCTGCAGTGCGTGTGCTTTGGGCGTTCAGGCCGGACGGCATTACTTGCCGCCGAACAGAATGAGATGCTCGACGATCGGTCCCAGCGCGAGCGCCGGAACAAAGGTCAGCGCGCCGATGATGACGACGACACCGATGAGAAACAGGATGAACATCGGCGCGTGGGTCGGAAGGGTGCCGGGGCCCTCTGGAACCTTCTTCTTCCTCACGAGCGAGCCCGCGAGTGCGAGGACCGGGATAATGATCCAGTAGCGCCCGAAGAACATGCAGACGCCCAAGGCCGTGTTGTAGAAAGGCGTATTTGCGGAGAGTCCCCCGAACGCGCTCCCGTTATTGCCGCCTGCCGAGGAAAACGCGTACAGAATCTCGGAGAAGGCGTGCGCTCCGGGGTTCGCAACGCCCGCTTTCCCCGGCTCGACCATGACCGCGATGGCGGTGCCGATCAGAATCACGAACAACGGTACCAGCACGGCGATGGCCGCCATCTTTATGTCGAACGCCTCGATCTTCTTGCCGAGGTACTCCGGAGTGCGTCCGATCATGAGGCCCGCGACGAACACCGCGACAATGGCCAGCAGCAGCATTCCATAGAGACCTGAACCGACTCCGCCGAAGATAACCTCTCCGATTTGAATCAGCCACATGGGCACCACGCCGCCGAGCGGTGTGAATGAATCGTGCATCGAATTCACCGCGCCGCTCGAGGTTGCCGTGGTTACGGTCGCGAAGAGCGCGGAATTGACGACCCCGAAGCGGGTTTCCTTACCCTCCATGTTGCCGCCCGCCTGGGTTTCCGATGCGGTCTGGTCGACTCCGAGCGCCGTCAGCGCCGGATTGCCGGCTTGCTCGGACCCCACTGCGACAGCCATCAGGCTCACGAACACGACACTCATTGCAGTGAGGATCGCCCAGCCTTGCCGTCGGTCGCCCACCATCCTGCCGAACGTGAAGGTCAGTGCTACGGCGATCAGGAGTTCGGCGAGCATCTCGAGAAAGTTGGTCAGGGGCGTGGCGCTCTCGAGCGGGTGCGCCGAATTCGCGTTGAAGAAACCGCCGCCGTTGGTGCCCAGATGCTTGATCGCGGCCTGCGAGGCGGCCGGGCCGACGGCGATGACCTGTTCCTTTTGCATCGCCTTGTCGGTGACCGCGTTACCCTTTGCGTCTTTGAGCGGCTGACCGGCTGCATCCATCCGGGGATTGTCGTACTCCACCGACTCGACCAGCGGAACGGTCTGATACGGCGACAGGGTCTGCACCACGCCCTGGGACACCAGCACCAGTGCGAGCAAGAACGAGATCGGCAGCAGGATGTACAGCGTGCCCCGGGTCAGGTCCACCCAGAAATTGCCGATGGTCTGCACGCTCTGTCGTGCGAACCCACGGATCAGCGCGATGAGGACCGCCATGCCCATCGCTGCGGAGACGAAGTTCTGCACTGTGAGCGCCAGCATCTGCGTGAGATAGCTCATGGTGGATTCGCCGGCATAGCCCTGCCAGTTGGTGTTGGTGTTGAAGCTCACGGCCGTGTTGAACGAGGAATCCGGCGAAACCGCGCCCATGTTTGCCGGGTTCAACGGCAGGTAGTTCTGCAGACGCTGCAGCGCAAAGCCCAGCAGCAGGCCGAACAGGCTGAACCACAGCGCGGCGAGCGCATATTGCGTCCAGCGCATCTCCTTGGCCGGATCGACGCCGCACGCCCGATAGATCAGGCGCTCAAGCGGCGCACCGACGCGATTCAGGAACGCGGGCTCGCCTTCGTAAATGCGCGCCATGTACACCCCGAGCGGCTTCGCCAGAGCGATGACGACGGCGAGAAAGAACACGATTTGAAGATAGCCGTTGGCGGTCATCAGAATTTCTCCGGCCAGAGCAAAACCACAAAGAGGTAAACCAGGACACCAGCCGCGGCGACGCCGCTCAGGATGTAGGTCCAGCTCATTTCGGTCCCCTTAATTTATCCAGGCCGTACACGAGAGCGGCGCTGAGCGCGAAGAAGGCGACCATCACCCCCACGTAGATGAAGTCCATGTGAATAGCTCCCATGCCGAAGAAATCAGGATCGAACTGTATAAAATCCGCCGTCAAAACCTCGTAAAGAATCGGACCCCGCGCGTAAAGATTGCGTAAAGATGCCGCTGCCAGGGCAGCACAGGGAGTCTGCTGCGAAGCCGCACAGCTATCGGCGAGACTCGTCCAACATCGAAGAAAACAGCCTGCCGCAAATGCGCGGTAATTGTCACAGTCGTTACACAGCTGCCGCGCAGCAGCCGCTTCGGAGCTCCGACTCCGGAGAAGTGAGCCGCCACGCGCCTGCTTGAGCTCGGCCCTATGGAGTATTTTCGCTTTTCCCGTAGAACGGCCGACTTTAAGCTCTCAGCAACTGATCGGAGGGAATCATGTTCATTCAGCCTGTCGATTATTTCCTCGCGGTCTGGTTCGTGCTTGCCGTGGGCTCAGCCCTTTATGTCGGCATCGATCAATACCGCAACAATCCCGAGCCGGTGGTGATGAAGTGGGGATTCATCCTGGTGACGCTGTATATGGGTCCTTTCGGGTTATTGCTCTATGTGCTGACCGACAAGGAGCCTCGTCCGGGAGAACATGAGGAATTCATAAGGCCTCTGTGGAAACAGGGCGTCGGTTCCACGATTCATTGCGTCGCCGGAGACGCAACCGGGATCATTCTCGCCGCAGCGATTACCGCCGCGCTGGGCCTTCCCATGTGGATCGACCTGATCGTCGAGTATGTCGTGGGCTTCGGTTTCGGCCTGTTCATTTTCCAGTCGCTTTTCATGAAGTCCATGATGGGCGGGACCTACCGGGAGAACGTCCGCAAGAGCTTCCTGCCTGAGCTCATCAGCATGAACTTCATGATGGCCGCCATGGCGCCTGTCATGGCGTTTC
>JAQGMV010000425.1 GCA_028292225.1 Betaproteobacteria bacterium | reverse complement strand
AAACAGGCGGGACATGACGACGGCAACGTCGTGGCACCGGTGCGGAGCCTCCATTGGTATGAATAGTGCTAAAGCAGCGGCGATCGTAAACGCGCTCCGATTGTGAACCTCACCATGGGCCGGCGCTGATGGTAAAGCATGACTGAAACACCGCTTGTGAAGGTCGAAGACCTCTCGGTTCAGTTCGTGAGCCGCGAGTCCACGGTGCGTGCGGTGAACGGTGTGTCGTTCGAGCTCGCGCGCGGCGAAGTCCTGGGAATACTCGGCGAGTCGGGCTCCGGGAAGAGCGTGACCCTGCGCGCGCTCATGCGACTGCTGCCTCACCGCAAGACTCGGCTCGCGGGCCGGATCGAGATCGCCGGCCAGGATGTCATGGCGCTCGACACGGCGGCGCTCGCACGGCTGCGCGGCCCGACGGTCGCGATGATCTTCCAGGAGCCGATGACCGCGCTGGATCCGGTGTTCACGATCGGCGATCAGATCGTCGAAGCGATCACGCAGCACGAGCCTCTCACGCGCACGGGCGCGAGGAAGCGGGCACTCGAGCTACTCGAGCTCGTGCAGATCCCGTCCGCTGTCCGCAGGCTCGATGCGTATCCGCACCAGCTCTCGGGTGGCTTACGTCAGCGCGCGATGATCGCGATCGCGCTCGCGTGCCGCCCTGCCCTGCTGCTCGCGGACGAGCCCACGACTGCGCTCGATGCCACGGTTCAGATCCAGGTGCTGCTGCTGCTGCGAACGCTCCAGCAGGAGCTCGGCATGGGCATGATCTTCGTCACCCACGACCTCGGCGTTGCGGTCGAGGTCTCGCACAAGCTTGCCGTCATGTACGCCGGCCGCATGGTCGAGAGCGGCTCGGTGCACGACGTGGTGCGCAATCCCCGCCATCCTTACACCGAAGGCCTGATGCACTCGACGGTGCACGAGGTGGCCAAGGGCGAGCGGCTGACGCCGATCCGCGGCTCTCCGCCTAATCTCGCAGCACTGCCTGCGGGCTGCAGCTTCGCACCGCGCTGCACCTACGCCGGCGCCCAATGCAGCACCAGTTATCCGCCACCGCAACGCATCGGCTCGGACGCGGGATACGAGCACTACACGCGATGCCACTATCCCGAGCACGTCGGCAGCGCCCTCGCGTGAGGCATGAATCAGGTTCACACACGGAATACCGGAGACCGCAGATGAAACGCTTCACGTTCAAACCGCTGGTGTGCGCAATCGCTCTCGGCACGCTCGCATTCTCGGGCACGGCACTCGCGCAGAAGAAGCCGCTGCGTGTCGGCATGACGCTCTCGGACATCCCGACGACTACCGGCCAGCCGAACGGCGGCGGCGAGGGCAACAGAATGACCGGGATCACCCTGTACGACGGGATGATCAACTGGAAGCTCGACGATGCCAAGGGACCGTCCACGCTCGTGCCCGGGCTCGCAACCGAGTGGAACGTCGACCCCAAGGACCTGACCCGATGGATATTCAAGCTGCGCAAAGGCGTGAAGTTCCACGACGGCTCCGACTTCACGGCCGACGCCGTCGTATGGAATCTCGACAAGCTCTACAAGAAAGAGGTGCCGCAATACGATGCGCGCCAGGCGGCGCAGGTTATAGGCCGCGTGCTCTCGCTCAAGGGCTGGCGCAAGATCGACGATTACACGGTCGAGCTCACGACCTATACCCCGGATTCGACTTTCCCGTATCAGGTTTCCTACGTCTACTACTCCAGTCCCGCGCAGTTCGAGAAGCTCGGCCGCGACTGGAACAAGTTTGCTGCGCAGCCTTCGGGCACCGGGCCGTTCAAGCTCGACAAACTGGTTCCGCGCGAGCGCATCGAGATGGTGCGCAATCCCGGCTACTGGGACCCGAAGCGCATACCCAAGACCGAACGCCTGATACTGCTGCCGATCCCCGAAGCGACGACGCGCGCCTCAGCGCTCCTGTCGGGGCAGGTCGATTTCATCGAGGTGCCGCCGCCTGATTTCGTTCCCCGCCTCAAGGCACAGGGTTTCGTCGTCACGTCCAACATCTACCCGCACTACTGGCCCTACTACATGAGCTTCCGTGAAGGTTCGCCATGGCGCGACCTGCGCGTGCGCAAAGCGGTGAATCTCGCCATCGACCGCGACGGCATCGTGAAGCTCCTCGGCGGCCTCGCCGAGCCTGCCAAAGGCATCGTCGACGATTCGAGCCCGTGGTTCGGAAAACCGCAGTTCAAGGTCAAGTACGATCCCGCGACGGCGAAGAAGCTCCTCGCTGAAGCCGGATACGGGCCTTCGAAGCCGCTGCATCTGAAAATCCTCATTTCACCGTCGGGCTCGGGCCAGATGCTGCCGAAACCCATGAACGAGTACATCCAGCAGAACCTGAAGCAGGTCGGCATCAACCTCGAGCTCGTGACCGTCGATTGGGAGGGAATCCGCAACTGTCGGCGCGCCGGCGCAGGCGCTCCGCCCTGCCACGGCACCGATGGCATCAACAATTCATCGGGCACCGCGGACCCCTTCAGCGCCTTTACGCGTGTCTACAGCAGCAAGTCGATCGCGCCGAAGGGATGGAATTACATGTACTACAGCGATCCGAAAGTCGACGCGATGATCGACAAGGCGATGACCATCTTCGACGAGAAGAAGCGCGACGTGCTGCTCGGCGAGATCCACGCGTATCTCGTCGACAACGCCGTCGACGTGTGGGTGGTGCACGACACCGGCCCGCGGGCGATGTCCTCGAAGGTCCGCGGATGGACGCAGGCCAAGAACTGGTTTCAGGACCTCGCACCCGTGTATGTGGCCGATTGATCGCGAGCACTGACGCATGCTGAGTTACATCCTGCGCCGTGTGCTGTACACGATCCCGATTGCGATCGGCGTGTCGCTGGTCGTGTTCACGCTGATCCATCTCGCGCCGGGCGACCCGCTCTCGGCGGTCGTGGGCGAAGTCGACCAGAAGATGCTCGCAGAGATGCGTGCCTCTTTCGGCTACGACAAGCCGCTGCCGGTCCAGTATTTCCTCTGGCTGGGAAGCACGCTGACCGGCGATATGGGTTACTCGCTGAGAACCGGCGCGCCGGTGTTCCCGACGCTCATCGCTGCTGCGAAGAACACCATCGCCATCGGCGTCGGCGCCGCGATCCTCGGCTTTCTCCTCGGCGTCTTGAGCGGGCTCGTCGCGGGTTACAACCACGGCACCTGGATCGACAAGACGGTGTCTTCGGCCGCAATTGCGGGCGTGTCCATGCCGCACTACTGGCTCGCGATCATCCTGGTCATCATTTTCTCCGTGCACCTGGGATGGCTGCCGTCGGTCGGCTCGGGATCGGGTGAGGCATTCTGGAGCTGGGCCGCGTGGCGGCACATGGTGCTGCCGGTGGTCGCGCTCGCTGCAATACCGGCCGCGATCGTCGCCCGCACTGCACGCGCATCGGTCATGGAAATCCTGAGCATGGAGTTCGTCGAAGCGCTGCGTGCCCGCGGTCTTTCCGAGCGCCGCATCCTGTGGCACGTCGCCCGCAACGCGCTGCCGACGGTACTCGCCGTGATGGGGCTCCAGTTCGCGCATCTGCTCGGGGGCTCCATCCTCGTGGAAACGGTGTTCACGTGGCCCGGCACCGGACAGTTGCTCAATATGGCGATCTTCGACCGGGACATGCCCGTACTCCAGGGAACGATCATGCTGCTCGCCCTCTTCTTCGTGCTCACGAACCTCGTCGTGGACATCCTCCAGGCGTGGGCCGATCCACGGATCAGCCGCTCATGAAACCGCTCGACGCTCCAGCCATCACCCTGGCGTTCGATACCGCGACCGGCGAACGCGCGGAGATCGACGTGCCGGTCGGCCCCGGAATACAGCGGACGTACTGGCAGAACGTCCGCGCCCGCGTCGGGCGCGACGTGTACACGATGCTGTGCATCACGATACTGCTCGTGCTGAGTTGCGCCGCGGTCCTGGCGCCCTGGCTGGGACTCGACGATCCCACGGCGGCGAATACCGTCAACCGTCTGCTGCCGCTCGGCTCACCGGGGCACCTGCTCGGCACTGACGAGCTTGGCCGCGACATGCTCTCGCGCCTTATCTACGGCGGCAGGCTCTCGCTGGCGATGGGCGTTCTGCCCGTCGCCGCGGCACTCCTGATCGGCGGCGTGCTCGGACTGGTCGCCGGTTTCGTCGGCGGGCGCACCAACATGCTCATCATGCGCGTGACCGACGTCTTCTACGCGTTTCCCTCGATCCTGCTCGCAGTCGCGATCGCAGGCTCGCTGGGCGCGGGCATCATGAACACACTGGTCGCGATCGTAATCGTCTTCATACCTTCGATCACCCGCGTCACCGAATCGGTCACCACGCAGGTGCGCTCGATGGATTTCGTCGAAGCGGCGCGGGCGAGCGGCGCGACGACTTCCGCGATCCTCCGCACGCATATCCTCGGCAACGTGCTGGGGCCGGTGCTCGTCTACGCGACAGTGATGATCAGCATCTCGATACTCATCGCCGCGGGCCTGTCGTTCATCGGCCTCGGTGCGACCCCGCCGACGCCCGAGTGGGGCCTCATGCTCAACACGCTGCGTGAATCGATCTTCCTCGCGCCGCTCAATGCCATCCTGCCCGGCTTC
>JAQGMV010000420.1 GCA_028292225.1 Betaproteobacteria bacterium | reverse complement strand
AGGTTCAGCGAGACGGCGACGAGCGACTGCCCGAGCTGGTCATGCAGCTCGCGGGCGAGCGAGGCGCGCTCGTGCTCCTGTTGCTCCAGCAGGCGGCGCGACAGCGCGCGGTAGCGCTCCTGTGACGCTTGCAGGCTGTCCTGCGCCTGCTGAAGCTGCTCGAGGTTCTTCATCATCCAGTCGGCTTCGAGCAACGGCCAATCGGGCGAGAGATACTGTTCGGGCGCTACGTAATAGGGATTGCGGCAGACCCGCCCCTCGATGACCACGAGCGGGTGCACCATGATGATCTCGCGAAGCATCTCGGGCGTGAATCGCCGCAAATCGAATTGGCACAGGCCGACACAGGCGTGGCGTTCCCAGACGCGGTTGAGGTTGAGGCCCGCCTCGAACGCAGCAAGCGCCTTCAGGTCGCCATCCAGTGCCCAGGTCATTTCGCCGACGATCCGGAAGCCGGCATGGCCGGCGTCGCGGGCCCCTCTGGCATATTCCTCGATCTTCCCGAGCATGTCCTGGGTCTGGAGACCCTGCGCGAGCGGCTTCTCTAAAATCACGAGCCGGCCCGCGCGCATCTCTGCGTCGATGTCGACGTCCTCGGCCGCGAGCGCATGCAGGATGTTCTCTCCGCCGTCGTCGACGACACAGACGCAAAGCTCGCCGCGCTCCAGGCCGGTGCGGGTGTACGCGACGGCAATCGCCACCTCCTCGTCGCGCTGGTCGTACAACGTGCAGGCGTGGTCGGCCGGACCGAGTTGCCCTATCGCTGCGCGAACTATTTCGAAGCGATCGTCGGCATCCATGGTGTCCTCCAAAACTCGTTCTTACCGGCGCCGGTCGCGAGGCTACTACCGACACTGCTGGGAAAACAGCAGAGCGCGAAACAGAGACTCCATCGCGAAGCGGTTTGGTTCAACTGGATCCTGACATCCTGAACGAACAATATAAAACATCGCAGATACGGTACAAAACGTGATCCGCGCCAAACTTTTGCATGCATTCATGGTGCCGGCGCCGCCAGGTCGGCCGCGGGCTTGTCGCCCCTGTGAGACACCCGAGATGAACGCTACGCGAGTAGCGGCGCCGGACGGGGCGACAAGGCCGCACTACGATGAAGCACCACAGCCGTCAGCGCTATCGTCGAGCTCGACTGACGATTTACAGGACGCCTCCACATGTCCTCGGATCACGGCTTCGGCACGAACACGAACAGGACGGCGCTCGCGGCGATCACCATCGCCAACACGGGGAAGGCGACGCCGTACCCCCAAGCCGCGATCAGGAAACCCGCGAGAACCGGGCCTATCGTCTGGCCGATGTCCATGATCGTCCGCAACACGCCCACGGAAGCGCCGAACTGTCCGTTCTTTGTCGCGTCCGCCACGAGCGCCGTCGTCGAAGACGTGACGGTCGCAAAGGCTGCGCCGTAAAGCGCGCTGAGCGTCGACAGCGCGAAGACGTTGTCGGTGAGCGGCACCAGGGCAACGCTGATCACGCCGAGCGCAAGCCCCGGAAAAATGATCGCCCTGCGTCCCAGGCGGTCCGACAGATTTCCCATGACCGGCTTTATGACGATCACGCTGAGCAATTGAACGCCGAGAATAATGCCGATCTGCCACGGCGGGATTCCGACCATGGCGGCGTAGAGCGCAAGAAAGGCCTCGACCGCGCCAAACACCAGAAACTGCGCCGCCTCCACGATGCTCGTGAGGACGATGGCGCGGCTCGACAGCACGTCTCGCAGGGCCGCGAGGAAGTGCGGGAAGCGGACTGTCGTTTGCACGCGCGCCGGTTCGGACGGAAGCATCAGGCCGACGGCCAGTGCGATGACGCCGCTCACCGCACAGGCCCAGTAGACAGAATGGAAATTCGCGACCGAGATGAGAAAGCCGCCCAGGAACGGCGCGATCGAGCGGCCGACGATCGTCGCCGAGGAGTAGGTGGACAGCACCGCCGCGCGCCCTTGCGGGTATTGCGCAGCGAGCGCAGCCGTTGCAACGGTGTTGAAAATCGCGGTCGCGAAGCCGTGATAGAAACGCACGGCCATCAGCTGCCAGCTGTCCGTCACGAGCAGGTACAGAAATGGAGCCGTGGCGAATATTACGAGCGAGCCGATGATCACTCGACGCTTGCCGAAGAGGTCGGAGATCGCCCCCGCCGGGAAGCTGATCAGTATTCCCGGAATCGTCGAGGCGATTACGATCCAGCCGATTTCCTGCGGCGTCGCGCCCAGGTGGGCCGAGAAGAGCGGCAGCACCGGCGTCTTCGACAATGTCGAGCTGAGGATGGCGAGCGCGCCGATCGACGCGATCAGGACGAAGAAGTTTCGTGCTCCAGCCGCTTGATTCATCGCACCCCTTTTTTGATTCTGCCGGCACGCCTGTATCCCATGCAGGCGTGGTCAAGTCAACGCCATCGGTCGAGCCGGTAATGGTATGCCGTCAGGAGAGCGGCAACCTGAAGAAGGAGAGGGTGAAAGTGGTGTCGCACGACGCGTGGCTCTCCGCGCGTAGGGAGCGTCTACCGCGAAGTTCCGCTTCGGGTCGTTCCGGAACTTCTGCTTTCACTACCGCACGTCACGACGACATCCGTTACGGGATCGCCGGCGCCGCAGGCCGGCCGCACTACGATGAAGCACAACAGCCGTCAGCGCTATCGTCGAGCTAGACTGACGATTTTCAGGACGCCTCCACATGCCTCGTAACATCCGCCTCGCCGGAGCCCAGATGGGCGCCAATTCTCTCAAGGACACTCGCGCGCAGATCATTGACCGCATGGTCTCGCTGCTCGAAGGCGCCGCGACACAGGGCGCGCAGCTCGTCGTGTTCCCCGAGCTGGCTTTCACCACGTTCTTCCCCCGCTGGCCCTTCGAAACCGACCCCGAGGTGCTGCACTATTTCGAGACGGCGATGCCGAACCCGAACGTGCAGGCGCTGTTCGACCGCGCCGCGGCGCTGAAAGTCGGCTTCTATGTCGGCTACGCGGAGCTGACTCCCGAGGGGCACCGTTACAACAGCGCGATCATCGTCCGGCCCGACGGACGCACCCTGCTCAAATATCGCAAGATCCACCTCCCGGGCTCACACGAGGTGAGGCCGAACCAGAAACACCAGCAGCTCGAGAAGCGTTATTTCCGCTACGGCGATCTCGGCTTCCCGGTCGCACGCGCGCCGGCGGACTGGGGTAAGGCCGCGGTGGGCATGCTGATCTGCAACGATCGCCGCTGGCCTGAGGCCTGGCGCGTGCTTGCCCTGCAGAACGTCGAGCTCGTCTGCATCGGCTACAACTCAGCCGCCTACGATCCGAGCGGCGGCGACACCGAAGACGCGAAGATCCGCACCTTCCACTCCACGCTCGCGGTACAGGCGAATGCCTACATGAACGCCACGTGGGCGGTGAGCGTAGCTAAGGCCGGTGTCGAGGATGGCGCCGGATTGATCGGCGGGTCGCTGATCGTCGATCCTGACGGGATGATCCGTGCGCAGGCTCGCACGCTCGAAGACGAGCTGATCTTCGCGGAAGCCGATCTCGATCTCTGCCGCCAGGGCAAAGAGAAGATATTCAACTTCGCCGCCCATCGCCGTCCTCAATGGTATCGCCCGATCGTCGATCAGGTGGGCGCGGTCGAGCCGCCGCCCGCTGCGGATTGAACTCAGCGCGCCCGCACGCTGTGAAGGAGCGCGATCCTATTTAACGAGGCCGAGCTCGACCAGCAGCGTGCGGTAACGCTGCGCCTGCTCGCCCAGGAAAGTGCGGCTGCGGCTGCTGGGCAGATAGGTACTGTCCCAGTCGTTCTCGTCGAGCTCCTTCTTCCACTCCGGGCTCCTGACGAGCTTGCCGAGGGCCTGATCCCAGAACGCGAGCTGTGCAGCCGTCATGTCCCGTGGGCCGATGAGCATGCGAAACGTCGGCATCACGATGTCCAGGCCCTGCTCTTTCCACGTCGGCACCTGCGCGAAAGCGCCGCCCTGCCGGGTGGGTGACGCCACCGCCACGATGCGTAGCTTGCCCGACGCCAGCACCGGTACATAGGTCGACGTGGGCGTGGGCACGACCGTGACGTGGCCGCCCATCAAGGCGGTCACCGCCTCAATCGACGACTTGAAGACCACTACCTTGACTCTTTTCACGTCGACGCCGGCGAGCTTGGCCAGATACCCCGCGGCGATGTGATTTGCGTTGCCGCGGCTCGTACCGAATGCGAACGTCACCGACTCCGGATCTTTCCTGAGGCGGTCGACGAGGTCCGCGCCCGACTTGATCGGCCCGTCCGCATTCACCGCAAAGCCCGTGTATTCGCTGTAGAGCACGCCCACCGGCGTGAAATCGGCGTAGTTGATCACGCTGGTGCCGAGGATCGAATTGGTGACGAGCCCCGGGGTCGCGGTGGCGAGATAGTGGCCGTCGCCTTTGAATTGCTGGAGATAGCTGTAAGCGATATTGCCGCCGCCACCGCCCTTGTTCACGATATTGATCGGCACGCTGAGCGCGGCGTCGTCGTGAAGGATTTTCTGGATGATGCGCGCCGTGCGGTCCTGCCCGCCGCCCGAAGTCGCGGGGATCACGAATTCCACGGTGCGCTCGGGCTTCCATGCGCTCGTCGCCGCAATCGCGACGCTCGCGCCGCTCATTGCGACGGCGATGAAGCACTGCCGGAGACGCGCCGATCGGTTGCATCCGGTCGATATATCCATTGAGCTTTTCAGTCCTTGTCAGAAGCTGCGGTCTGTCGCCGCCGAAAAACCTCGCGGACCTCGCGTGCCTACACGCGAAACCACAACGCCGCGCTGCCCTACGCAAGAACCGAACCATCTCGCTGCGAACCGAACACCTCGGGCGCAACCCTTCAGGCATGCACAGGGGCGACGCATACCGCGCGGCGCGCGCACTTCCGTGAAGCATGGCACGTAGCTTACCCGCCAGCGTTCTGAACGTGACCAAGGTAAACTCGAGAATGGACCTCTATGAATTCTACGAGCGACGCGTCTATCCGCGCCTGCTCGGCGTGGCGATGCGTCCCTTCGAGCGTTACCGCTCTGCCGTCCTGCAGCAGGCGCGTGGCAAGGTCCTGGAGGTCGGCTTCGGCACGGGTCTTAATCTGCCGTTCTATCCGAGTGCGGTCACCGAGCTGACAGGCGTCGATCCCATGGTGGAAGTGCCTGCGGCGATGCGGCGGCGGCTCGACGAGTCGCGTTTTCCCGTCCATCGGTACTCGTCAGCGGTCGAGGCCGGACTTCCTTTCGAACCGGAGACGTTCGACTGTGCCGTGGTCACCTGGACGCTGTGTTCGGTCGCCGATCCGGTTCGCGGACTGGAGGAAATGCGCAGGGTGTTGCGCCCCGGCGCCCCGTTGCTCTTTGTCGAACATGGCAGAAGCGACGATCCGCGCATAGTCAGATGGCAGCAGCGCCTGAATGGAATGTGGAAGGTTATCGCGTGCGGCTGCAACCTCGATCGCGCAGCGGATCAGATCATCGAAGCCGGCGGCTTCCGGATTGCAACGCTCGACCGCTTCGACGCAGCCGGATTGCCGCGCACGCACGGCCATCTCTATCTCGGGAGCGCGTTTGCGCAACGCTGACCGACGATCGTCGCGCCGCCGGGCCACACAAGCCTGCGGCGGCGAGACCGTCCGCCCGTCACTCGCGCGTCAGCGCTCCGACCTTGATCAGCGTCTGCAGGCGCGACGCTTCGCGCCTGATGAACGCCGCGAACTGCTCGGGCGTGCCGCCCTGGATCTCTACCGCATCCTCCTCCAGGCGTTTCTTCACGTCGGACATCTGAAGCACCTTGTTGGATTCCGCATTGAGCTTCTCCACGACCGCGCGCGGCGTGTTGGGCGGCGCCGCCATGCCAAACCACGTCACCGCTTCGGCATCCTTGATCCCCTGTTCGGCGAGCGTAGGGACGTCGGGCAGCGTTGCGCTGCGCCTGGCGCTGGCGATGCCGATCACCTTCACGCGCCCCGCTCTGATCTGACCGTCAGCCGACACCTTGGTCGTGTGCATGAGCTGGATCTGGCCGCCCACCAGATCGGTGAGCGCGGGAGCCGTGCCTTTGTAAGGCACGTGCACGACGTTGATGCCGGTCGCGTGCTGCAGCAGCGCCAGTCCGATGTGCAGACTGCTGCCATTGCCGGAGGAGCCCCACGAGAGCTTGCCCGGATTGGCCTTGGCGTACGCGATGAGCTCCTTCGGCGTCTTCACGGGGACGTTGGGGTATGCCGCAATGATGAGGGGCGTGTAGCCGAAGAAGATCACCGGCGTGAAATCTTCGACTTTGTAAGGCGCGGTCTTCACGAGCAGAGGCGCGTTGATGTTCGGCGCAGGATTGGTCAGGAGCAAGGTGTAACCATCGGGAACGCCCTTGGCGACCGTGTCCGCGCCGATCAGACCACCCGCGCCTGCGCGGTTGTCGACGATGAACTGCTGCCCGAGGGCATCGGTGAGCTTCGCCGCGATGAGCCGCGCCACGATGTCATTCGATGCGCCGGGTGTGAACGTCACGACCCACCGCACCGGCTTGTTCGGGTAGTTGCCGGCAGATTGCTGCGCCGCCGATGCCACGCTCGCGAGCGCGCAGGATAGGGCCAATACTGCTGATCGTGCTGCCGCATACATCGGATGCTCCTCGTGTAGTTATATTTTTTTCTTGAAATCCAGGACGCTGCGTGCGAGTGCGCCGTCCGCGCGCCTCAAAGCCAGCGTGATCGGCTGCGTTGCGCCGAAAGTCGGCAGCACCACCGTATGTTTCCCCGGCCCGCCGATGACCGCAATCAGCAGATCCTCCGGCCGTTTGAAGATCGGAATGAGCATGTCGAGCGGCGCGTCCGGGTATTTACGGCGAAAGCGCAGCTCTATGTATTCGTCCGAGAATGCGCCGAGCGGCACGCGGGCATGCTCGAAGAGATACTCCCGCACGTCCCGCTTCGTGAGCCCCCCCTTTGCGACGGTCTGAGCGTGCTCGGGGCCGAATACGAGCAGCGGCTGCGGATACGTCCCGTCCTGGTAGTTGTAGATATCGTTGTTGCCCGTCGTGCGCATCGTTCCCGCGACGAGCTTTAGGATGCCTTCGGCGCTGGTGCTCGAGTGATCGTTGACGTTGTGCGGCGGCTCGGTCGCAATCAGGGTCACGGTCGTCGCATCCGGCGCAAAGCCCCGCTCGACGTGCAGCGGCTGCCAGGGGTTCTCGTCCTCGTTCTCGGCGACGCAGAAGCTGTACTTCGACGGCGCGCCGTGCGTCGCCATGTCGCCGGCGCCCGGGATGCCGCCGCCGATGTTGATCAGCGCGAGTCGAAGCGCCCGCCCGATCGTGGCGTTGGCCGCATTGCCGGGCCCGAACGCGTTGACGCGAGCGTTCATGCCGATCTCGCGCGCGATCGGGCCGTTGACGATGACGAGCGGCGCGACCGGGTGCGTGGTCGCCTGGCACGCGTACAGGTTGAACGCCGGGTCGCACATCGCTTCGGCGGCAGCGAGCACGACCGGAAAGAACTCCGGCTCGCATCCCGCCATCACCGCGTTGATCGCAAGGCGGATCGGCGTGACTGCGCCGTAGCGCGGCGGCATGGCCGCAACCGGGGCATGCGCGGCACGGTCGCAGTACGCGAGCATCGCTTCGACTCGCGCGGCGGTCGGCGGCACCATCGGCAAACCGTCGCTCCAGCCGCGCTCGAGAAAAAGCCGCTGCACCGCCGCATGATCGTCGACGACGCGGACCGTCGAAGTCGGGTCGTTCAGAAATTCGTCCAGCGGGCTCATGTCAGCAGCTTCTCCGCGAGCTTCAGCGCCTGCGGCGACGCGACCTGGACGCGCGATTTCACCGCCTCCATGTCGAGGCCGCCGAGCGGATGCGGAATCACGATGAGCGGGAGGTCGGGAACGCCGAACACCCGCGCCTGGGTTTTTGCGAGCCCGATGAAAGCCTCGGAGACGATCACCGCCGCCGCCACGCCGCGCTTACGCAGCTCGCACATGTCGTGGACACTCCACGACGTGCACGAGCCTCAGTCGGCCATCGCGCTGAAGACGAGATCGCAGTCGTTGACGAGCTGCTCGATGACTTCGGGTTTCGCCGCCATGGCGACGCTCGATTTGCGCAGGGTCAGGACGGACTTGACCGCGTGCGCCGCGCGCACCTGATCCGCCACCATGCGCAGCAGGTGGTCGGCGTTGGCTTTGCTGTTGTCGAGTATGCCGAGGCGAAGTTCGGCGCGCTGCAGTCCGCGCTCATTGATGACCGCGGCTTCTACTTCGGGCGCGGC
This sequence comes from Betaproteobacteria bacterium, assembly GCA_028292225.1. Classification (GTDB taxonomy): domain Bacteria; phylum Pseudomonadota; class Gammaproteobacteria; order Burkholderiales; family SG8-41; genus JAQGMV01. The sequence goes on along the minus strand of JAQGMV010000420.1, from coordinate 1,217 downwards.
GGCTTCGGGTACGAGTAATACGAGCTCGTTCATAGCGTCTCCACTTTTTCAGTCTGCAACAATGCGTCGCCGCAGGTCTTGCCTGCATCCGCGACAGGCCAGCCCAGCGCCTCGCTTATCCCGCGTCCCATGATCCAATCGAGATCTTCCGCCGGGAGCCACGGCATCTCTTCGGTGAACATCGTGATGCCTTGACTATACGTGCACGGCAGGCGAGAGAAATCAGTGCCCCAGTACACGCGCTTCGGCCCGAAGGCATCGTAGACGCGCCGCACATAAACGTGAGCGCTGCGAAACGGGTACGGGTCGCTTACGAAGCACGGCAGTGCGCTCGCCTTCACCGCGATGTTCGGTCTGCGCGCCAGCGGCAGCAGCTTGTCGAAATCGGCGAAGGCCTCAGTGTCCTTGGCGTGTCCGGTCAGACCCATGTGGTCCATCACGAGCTGCAGGGCGGGATGGCGCTCGGCGATGGCGTCGATGCGATCCATCAGCGCATGAGGCACCAGCATCATGACAGGCACACGAGCGCGCTCCGCGGCGCTCCACACCCAGTCCATGCGGCCGTCGAGCAGCGGCCCCCACATCATCGCGCTGCTGAAGATGAAGCGCAGGCCGAGCATACCCGGTTGCTCGAGCCAGCGTGCGAGCCGATCCCGTGCGTCAGGCGCGTCGGGGTCGAGCCGACCCATGATGCCGAAGCGTTCCGGATGCAGCCCGGCGGCATGAAGCGCGAGATCGTTGCGGTCGCCTTCCCACGACGGAGGAACGAGGATGACCCCATCGACCCCTGCCGCGTTCATCTCGCCGAGCAGCTCTTCGTGCCCGAGCGGAATCTCGCGCTGCGGCGGCGCGCGCTTCGGCCATGGCCGCTCAGGCGTGTCGGCCCCCCAGATGTGTACTTGAGAGTCGATGATCATCTCAGACGACCTCGGCTACGCGCAGCGCGGCGATTTCAGCGCCGCTCAGTCCGAGCACGTCGCTCAGCACTTCGTCGGTGTGCTCGCCCAGGAGGGGCGGCGCCCGGTCGTACGAGGGCGGCGTCGCGGAGAGGCGCGCAGGATTGGCGAGCATAGCCACCGAGCCCGCACGCGGATGCGGCACTTCGACGCGCGTGCCGCGCGCCATGACGTGCGGATCCTCGAACACCTGCGAAATGCTGTTGAGCGGGCCGCACGGCACGCCCTGCCCTGTCAGCGTGTCTATCCTGTACTCGATGG
>JAQGMV010000495.1 GCA_028292225.1 Betaproteobacteria bacterium | reverse complement strand
GCGACGCCGGGTCCGCGGGCGACGCAGGTCACGCGCAGCAGGTCTTCGTAGGGCGTGGGGCCCTTGAGATACAGGCCGTGGTTGCCGAGGAGCTCGCCGTGGTCGGTGGTGTAGATGACGAGCGTGTCGTCCGCGAGATCGAGGTCGTCGAGCGCGCTGAGGATGCGGCCGACGTTGTGATCGACGAGCGAGATCATGCCGTAGTAGTTCGCGGTCATCTCCGCGAGCTGGGCATCAGACTGGTCGGGCACGCGCGAGCCTTCGGCGCGGAACTTGAGCATCACGGGATCGGCGAGCTGCGGCTTGCCTTCGAGCGAGGCCTTGTGCCACCACGGACGCCGCTCCAAGTCGCGCGTGCGGTTCTTCGGCAGCTTCATGCTCTTCGGGTCGTACATCGCGCTCCACGGCTCGGGGCAGTCGAACGGGTGGTGCGGATCGGGGAACGACACCCACGCGCAGAAAGGTGACGTGCGGGGGCCGCTCTGCGGGCGAGTCTTGAGCCATTCGACTGCGCGGTCGCCGATCCACGTGCTCGAATGCCACGCGACCGGCAGCCCGGAGTGCCACGTCTGCGCCGCGCCGTTGTCGGGGCGCGTGGTTTCCGCCCACAGCTTGAGCGCTTCGTCTTCAGGGCCGCGCGCGACGAGCCAGCGCTCGTAGCGGCCGACCGGCGGGCGCTCTAGCGGGCGGTTGCGGTGCATGTGGCCGACCACGGAGAGCTCGACGTGCTGGAAGCCCATGTAGGGGCCGAACCACGCGTCGCCGTACTTCGCCTGGCTCTTGTTGCATTCGGGCGAGCCGGTCGGCGCGAACGTGGCCTTGGTCGCGAAATGCGCCTTGCCGAGGAACGCGGTGTCGTAGCCCGCGCGCGCCAGGGTGCCTGCGAAGCCGCGCTCGCCCACACGCGGGTCGAGGTCGACGCCGTTGTCCCACGCGCCGTGAGTCAGCGGAAGCTGCCCGGTGAGGATGGAGGCGCGCGAAGGCTGGCACACGAGGTTGGGCGTGATGCACGCGGAGAAGCGCGTGCCTTGGCGGGCGAGACGGTCGATGTGCGGCGTGCGGATGTTCGGGTTCTCGAAGCCGTTGCAGTCCGCGCGCTGCTGGTCGGAGGTGATGAGCAGGATGTTGGGTTGTCTGGTCATGGGGATCGGTCCGTGAAAAACGACGAAATGGTTACTGGCCGGCCCTGGTGCCGATTTCGGCCCAGAGCGCCCTGAACTGCTTCGACGAGTTGTCGATGAAGCGAAACGCGTCGGCGCCGGTGAGGAAGTTGGACGTCCAGTAGTTGCGCTCGAGATCACGCTTCCAGTCCGCCGTCTGCGAGACCTGCGCGAGCGCGCGCTCCCAGTACGCGATGTGCTCGGGGCGCATGTCCTTCGGACCGATGACGCTGCGCCAGTTGGTGAACACGGCGTCGAAACCCTGCTCCTTCAGCGTCGGCACTTGCGCGAACGCGCCTTCCACGCGCCTGGGCGCGGTGATGCCGAGGACGCGGATGCGCCCGGACTGCATGTACGCCGGCATGTTCGGGAGGCTGCCCGCGACGATGTCGATCTGCCCGCCCAGCAGCGCGACGAGCGCCTCGCCCGCCGATTTGTAGACGACGAAGCGCGCGCCGGCCGCGTTCACGCCGGCCGCCTTGATCGCGACAGCCGCGGCGGTGTGCGGGCCCGCGCCCAGCGACGGTCCGAAGGCGATGGTGAGCGCGCCTGCGTCGCGGCGGAGCCTCTCGGCCACATCCTTCCAGTTCTTCAGCGGCGAATCGGCCCTGACCGCGAGCGCGATGTAGTCGTCGAACAGCACGGCGAGTGGCGTGACGTCGCGATAACCCAGCTTGTGCGAGCCGATGATCTCGTTGGTCACCAGGTTGGTGGTGCCGATGGAGATCGAGTGGCCATCCGCCCCGCGATCGTTGAGATAGCTCCACGCGAGGCCGTGGGCCGCGCCGGGCTTGTTGATGATGATCGTCGGAGTCGACGTGATGCGGTTCTGGTCCCAGAGCTGCTGGATCATGCGGGCGCTGAGGTCGATGCTGCCGCCGGGCGCGGCGCCGATGATGAACGCGACCGGGCGGGTCGGCTGCCAGGGGGCCGTCGCGGCATTCGAGCCGAACGAGACGACCAGGAAAGCGACGCCGAACGCGATCGCGGTGTAGATGCTGCGCACTGATATTTCTCCTCGTGGGCAGGCCTGCCGGCGGCACGGCTGGCGCGCGGGAGCGGGTCCTGGGTGCGATCGACGTGTTCTTATGGGACGCGGTCGAATCGCAGGGTGTTGCGTGACGGTGGAACGGGAGGGGGGATTGTATCAATGGCCGGGGCCCGGACGCGGGTTGCGCCGACGCGATGACAGTTGTTGAGCGCTAAACCGCCACCAGCCGCATGCCGAGCACTTCCGCCGCGCGATTCAGTCGAGCATCAGCCGCGATCGGCGAGAACCATGTCGGCGACGGTAGGGCCCGGTCCGCGCAGCTCGAGGGGACCGGGACCGCGCGCATAAGCACGCGACCGGGCACGCACGTCCGGAGCGGCGCAGCGCCGCTCCGGCTCCGAGCAAGCTAGCGCGGCATGTCGCGGTAGGTCGCCGGGTCGCTCGTCTCGTTCGACCTGGATGGAGTTTCCGGGGAGGCCCCGCCGCTGCGGCTCGCAGCTTTGCTCCCGCTCCCGACCTGTCCACCGGCGCTCGCGTCGGAGCTCATGCCCACCGCGGCCGAGTCGATGCCGCCGTTACCGCGCACCGCGGCGCGCATGCAGGCCGCGCGCGCGGACTCGACGCTCAGCATCTGGCAGTCCTTCTGCGTGATTTCGGAAGCGGTCGTGCCGGTTGCCGCTGCGCGCTTCGAATGCGAGCCCTTTGCGAAGGCGGCGCCGGAGACTGCGAGCGCGACTGCGGCGGCGACGACTAGCGTTCTGTTCATGGTGATCTCCTGTCCGAAAAGGTGCGCGAAACGCGCACGAAGATGGGGCTACCGGAGTCTGTCCGGCGCTGGAGGTATGAACGCAAACGCTGTGCCGCGCGGCGCGAGGCCGGGCGCTTTCGTCAAGATTGGCTGCCGATGGTTTTGTCGGCCCGGCCGCGCGGTTTGTGTACCTGCCGCCGTTCCTCGGCCGTTTCTGTGCTAAACACTGACACGCACTTTATGCAGCAGCTTTTCCCAGAGGGCTTTCGATGGTCGATCTACTGAGCAACACAGAATTCCCGGTGACGTGTCCGAGCTGCAACAACACCTTCAGCAAACGGTTTCGTGAGCTGGAGACGAAGGCCGAGGTGAGTTGCCCGCGATGCCGGGCGGCGGTCCCGCTCGACAGGAAGACCTTCAAGGCGATGCGGAAGGGGCAGGGCAAAACGTTCTAGGGCCGTTCATCCTTAGCCTTCGCTACCGCTACGCTCGGGACGAACGGGAACCCGCGCGCGACCGCGCCTCATGGGTCCGGGGCTACGCCGCGACACGGTGCCGGCGCTTCATAAATGGCACACTTAGTGATATAGTTTTACGGGTGAGACGGGTCTTTACGACGCGGCACTTCACCCGATGGGCGCGTAAAACGCGCCTCGCGGACGACCCGCTGTGTGACGCCGTAGCCGAGATGGAACAGGGTCTCATCGATGCTGATCTCGGCGGGGCCGTAGTGAAGAAGCGGGTGGCGTTGCCGGGCCGGGGCAAGAGCGGCAGTACTCGTGTGCTGCTTGCGACCAACAAGGCCGATCGATGGTTTTTCGTCTTCGGGTTCGAGAAAAACCAGCAAGCCAACATCACTTCCACAGAGCTTCAGGCGTTGCGCATGCTTGCCGCAGACCTGCTGAAGCTCTCGGCGGTGCAACTCGACCAACAGGTGCTGACGCAAGTGTTACGGGAAATATGCAATGTCGACTAAAGCCAAAGCGTCCAACCGGATCCTCGATGCAGTTCATGAGAGCGCGCGCGACCTGGAAAAAGCCGGGTTTATCGACAAGCGTCGGATGCGGGAGTACGAGGCGCTCTGCATGGAGCGCATTCCGGAATATTCAAGCAAGAAGATCCGGGCGCTGCGCGCGCGTCACAAGTTGAGCCAGGCGGTGCTTGCGTCAGTGCTCAACACGAGCGTTTCCACCGTGCGTCAGTGGGAGATCGGAGAAAAGCGCCCGAGCGGACCATCGGTGAAGCTCCTGAGCCTCCTGGATCGTAAGGGACTGGACGCGTTACTTTGAATTATCACGCGACCACTATCGCCCATCGTCAAAGCAGCCGCGCGCTCAGCCAGTCGCAGATGTAATCGGTCCCCACCTGCCGGTTGTCGACCTGGCAGTGCTCGACCCCGCCGTCTTCCTTCGTGAAGATCTTCAGTGTCTTGTCCTTCGCGCCGACTGCGTCGTAGAGCTGATTGGCGGTCTGCGTCGTCGAGAGCCGGTCGCCTTCGCCGTGGCAGATGAGCGTCGGGCATTCGATTTTTTCGGCGACGCCTGCGAGGGTGAAGTCCTTCACCTTCTTCATGGCGGCGTCCATGTCGGGCACGCCGAGCACCCAGGGAAGCTGGAAGTGCGACGCGGCCTGGCTCTCGGGCGGCGCGGCCTTCAGCGCTTCGAGGCGCTTCGTCCAGACGGCGTGGTAGTCGAAGATCACGCCCCATGACACCAGCGCGGCGTAGCGCTTCTCGAACGCCGCGGCGCGCGGCGCGTAGTAGCCGCCGATGCTGTAGGCCATGATGCCGACGCGCTTGGGATCGACGTCGGGGCGGGAAGCGACGTAGTCGTAGGCGGCGGTGCCTGCGACTTCGTAGTCGTAGCGCGCGTGGATGTTGCGCAGGCGCAGCGCTTCGCCCTGGCCGGGTCCGTCGATCGCGAGGGTGTTGAAACCGCGGAACGCGAGCTCGATGCCGGCGAAGATGACGCTCATCTCCTTGCAGTTGTCGAGGCCGTCGAAGAGGACGATCGTCGGCTTTCGCCAGCCGTCTTCGTTGGGCGCCTTCATGAAGTACGCCGGCAGCGACTTGCCTTCGTACGGGACTTCGACGAGCTCGACATTCTTGTAGCGACGCTTCAGGCCTTCGTGGGCGCAGCGCAGGCTCTTCCTGTACATGTCGAACTTCTGCTCGCCCGGAGGCAGCATGCGCTCCCCGGTGTAGTAGTAGTTGCACGCGCGGAGGTAGTAGTTGCCGGCGGTCGCATCGCGGTGTTCCGCTGCGGCGGCATCGGCCGTGCGTTCGGCGCGGGCGCCGATGGCGCTCCACTCCTCCCACCACGCCTGCGGTTCTTTCGCGCGCGCGTGCAGGCGCTGGATGACTTCGTCGATTTCGCCGAGGGCGACGGCGCCCCACGGCGCCATGCCTTTGGCGACGAGGGCGGCGTTGGACCACTGGAAGTTATCCGGGATGCTGTCGATCCAGTTGCCGGTGTAGAAGGTGGATTTTGTAGTCATGTCATCTCTCGTGGTTTGCGTTCGTCCTTCGACTTCGCTATCGCGCAGCCTGTCCTGAGCCAGGCCGTTCATCCTTGGACTTCTTCACGGCTTTACTCCCAGCCCGTTCGCCTTGATCACGGGCTGCACGGTCGCGATCTCCTGGCGCATGTCTTTGGCGAACTGCGCCGGTCTGCTCGCGACGATCTCGTATCCGTCAGCGGCGGCTTTCTGCGCGATGTCGGGGGACTTGAGCGCGCCGACCGTCGCGCCGGCGAGGCGATCGCGGATTGCATTCGGCAGCCGCGGAGGACCGAGCAGGCCGAGCCACGTATAGACGCCTTCCAGTCCTTTGATGCCGACTTCGTTGAGCGTGGGGATGTCGGGCACCGCGGGCGATCGCGTGGTGCCGGTCAGCGCATAACCCCGCATGCGCCCGCTCGTGATGAACGGCTGCGCGGTGCCGACGTTGTTGAAGAGGTAGTGCACTTCGCCGCTCACCACCGCGAGCAGTGCGGGGCCTGCGCCTTTGTATGGCAGGTGGGTTGCATTTATGCCGGTCGCGGTGCCGAACAGGAGCCCGGCGATGTGGCTGTTGCCGCCTTCGCCCGAGCTCGAGTAGTTGAGCCTCCCCTGCTGCGTCTTCGCCCACGCGACGAACTCGGCAATCGTCTTCGCGGGGATCTTCGCGTTCGCGACGAGGTATTGCGGGAAGCGCACGGCGACGGTGATCGGCGTGAAATCCGAGACGGGATCGAACGGCCGGGGCGTTCGCAGCAGCGGTCCGATGACATGCGCGGTGTTCGACGTGAAGAGCAACGTGTAGCCGTCGGGCGTCGCGTTCTTCACGGCTTCGGTCCCGATGATGCCGGTGCCGCCGGGACGGTTGTCTACCACGACCGTCTGCCCGAGCGCCGTGCCGATATCTCTCGCAAGCAGGCGCGCATAGACGTCGCTCGAGCCGCTCGGAGGAAAGGGCACGATGAGGCGGATCGGGCGGAGGGGGTAGGTCTGCGCGTATGCGGCGGAGGAGTAGGCGCCGATAGTGATCAGAGCG
>JAQGMV010000382.1 GCA_028292225.1 Betaproteobacteria bacterium | reverse complement strand
TGATGGGCGGCTTCGCCGCGTCGCGCATCCTCGAAGTCCACGGCGAACGCATGATCAAGCGCACCTTCGATCCCGGCTTTCGCATCGAGCTGCACCAGAAAGATCTGTCGCTCGCGCTCGCCGGCGCCCGCGCGATGGGCATGTCGCTTCCGAATACGGCGACGGCGCAGGAGCTCTTCAACTCGTGTGTCGCCAACGGTGGCGCCAAATGGGACCACTCGGCGCTCGTGAAAGCGCTCGAGCGAATGGCCAATCACGACGTGGCGTAAGTAACGGATAAGGGGATCAGACCCCGGTTCATCCGCTTGGGGTCTGACTCCGGATCGACGTGCGATGAGGTGATGAGTGAGCCTTCAAGGCAAGACCGCTCTCGTAACCGGCTCCACCGGAGGCATCGGTGAAGCGTTCGCCCGCGCGTTCGCACAGGCCGGCTGCAACGTGGTGATGAACGGCATGGGCGATCCGCAGGCGATAGAAACGTTGCGGGTATCGCTCGAGACTCATGGTTCGCGCGTCATCCATCATCCCGCGGACGTCGGCAAAGCCGACGAGATCGAAGCGATGATGAAGCAAGCGCAGGCGCAATTCGGCGGCGTCGACATCCTGGTGAACAACGCGGTCACGCGGCACTACGCGCCGATCGAGGAATTCCCGGTCGAAAAATGGGAACGCGCGCTCGCGGTGAATCTCTCGGCCGCGTTCCACACGATACGGCTCGCCCTGCCCGGGATGAAAAAGCGCAACTGGGGCCGCATCATCAACATGGCTTCGATCCACGCGACGAGCGTGGTGAAGGACCGCGTCGACTACGTGACGACCAAGCACGCGATCGTCGGCATCACCCGCGCGGTGGCTTTCGAGAATGCCCATACCGCGATCACGTGCAACGCGATCTCGCCGGGCTGGGTGCTGACGCCCCACGCTGAAGGCCAGATTACGCGGAAGATGGCTGAGACCGGGATGTCCCGCGAAGCCGCGGTGAGCGAGCTGCTCGAAGTTCGCCAGCCGAGCCGCCGCCCCGTTCTACCCTCCGACGTCGCCGCATTGGGAATCTTCCTGTGCGGCGATGCGGCCGCAAACATCACCGGGGCCGCCCTGCCGATCGACGGCGCGTGGGCGATCAGTTGAGCCGCGGATGAACGCCCCGCACGCGATCCCCCGCCAACCGCTGCCGGACGCGTTGCTCGCCGCACTGAAAGAACGCTTCGGGCCTGCCCTCACGACTACGCCTGCGGTGCTCGAGCACCATGGCAAGGACGAATCGTGGCACAGCATCGAAGCACCGGATGCAGTGGTCTATCCCGCGACGACGGACGAAGTCGCCGAAATCGTGACGCTGTGCGCCGCGCACCGCGTGCCCATCGTCCCGTTCGGCGCAGGCACCTCGCTCGAAGGCCACGTGCTCGCCATCAGCGGCGGAATCTGCGTCGACATGACTCGTATGAACCGCGTGCTCGCGGTGCATGCGGAGGATCTCGACGCGACCGTCGAGGCCGGTGTCACTCGCAAACAGCTCAATCGCGAGCTCGCTGCGACCGGTCTTTTCTTTCCGATCGACCCCGGCGCGGACGCGACGCTGGCAGGAATGGCCGCAACGCGCGCCTCAGGCACGAACGCGGTGCGTTACGGCACGATGCGCGAGAGCGTGCTCGGGATGAAAGCGGTGCTCGCAGACGGCAGCGTCGTGCAGACCGCCGGGCGCGCACGAAAATCCTCCGCAGGCTACGACCTCACGCGGCTGCTCGTGGGCAGCGAAGGCACGCTCGGCATCATCACCGAGCTCACGGTAAGGCTTTATCCGCAACCTGAAGCTGTATCTGCCGCGACCTGCGCGTTCACCAGCGTCGATGCGGCGGTGCGCACCGTGATTCAGACCATACAGCTCGGCGTGCCGATCGCGCGGTGCGAGCTGCTGGATGCGCTGACCATCGGCGCGGTCAACCGGCACAGCAAGCTGGGCCTGCGGGAAGCGCCGATGCTCTTCTGCGAGTTTCACGGCACCGCGGCCGGCGTCGCCGAGCAGGCGCAAATCGTCCAGGAGATCGCGCGCGAGCTCGGCGGGATGGATTTCCAGTGGACGACGCTGCAGGAAGAGCGCACGCGGTTATGGCAGGCGCGGCACGATGCGTATCCCGCGTGCCTGAAGCTGCGACCCGGCAACCGCGCCGTCGCGACCGACGTATGCGTGCCGATCTCGAGGCTTGCCGAATGCATCGCGGCGACCAACGAAGACATCGCGCGGGCCTCGATGCCCATCGCGCTCTTCGGCCACATCGGCGACGGCAACTTCCATCTCGTGATCCTCATCGACCCCGAGAACCCGAAAGACATCGAAGAGGCGCAGGCGCTCAACGAGCGCGTGGTGATGCGCGCGCTCGAGATGGACGGCACGTGCACCGGGGAGCACGGCATCGGCTTCGGCAAGATGGATTTCCTCGAGGCCGAGCTCGGCAGCGCCGTTCTGGCGATGCGCGCGATCAAGCGCGCGCTCGACCCTCACAACATCATGAATCCCGGCAAAGTCGTTGCGATCGACTGAATCAGCATGCCGGGCATGAACAAGCTCGTCCTGGCGCTCGTTGCCGCGGTCTCACTGCTCGCTTCCCTGCAGTGCTACCCGCAATCTTTCCCGACGAGGCCCGTGCGCATCATCATCCCGTTCGCGCCGGGCGGGCCCGCTGATTTTCTGATGAGGCTCGTAGGGCCGAAGCTTTCGGAAGCCTGGGGCCAGCCGGTCATCCTCGACAATCGAGGCGGCGCGAACCAGATGGTCGGCAGCGAGCTCGCCGCGAGATCACCGCCCGACGGCTACACGCTGCTCATGACGACCGGCGGCTTCGCGATCAACGTGAGCCTGTATCCGAAGCTGCCTTACGATCCGCTGAAGGACTTCGCGCCGGTGAGTCTCGTCGCTGCCGGTCCGAACCTCGCGGTGATACATCCTGCGGTGCCTGCGCGAACGCTCGCCGAATTCATCACGTATGCACGCACGAAGCCCGGGCAGCTCGTATACGCGTCGGCGGGTAGCGGCGCGCCGAGCCACCTCGCGGTCGAGCTCTTCAAGACAATGGCGAAGATCGACATGATCCACGTGCCTTACAAAGGCATGGCGCCGGGTATGACCGATCTGCTCGGCGGCCAGGTGCAGCTCGCTTTTCCCACGATCAGCGCAGGCATCCTGCACGCCCGCGCGGGAAAGTTGCGCGCGCTCGGGGTCACGACCGCGAAACGCTCGGCGGCGGCGCCCGACGTGCCGACGATCGCCGAAGCCGCGCTGCCCGGCTTCGAAGCCAGCAACTGGTACGGCATCGTCGCCCCTTCCAGAATCCCGCCCGCCGTAAAAGCGAAGATCCACGACGATATTGTCCGGGCCGTCGCGCTGCCGGACGTTCGCGAGCGCATGCTGAACCAGGGCATGGATCCGACGAGCAACACGCCGGAAGAATTCAGCGCCTACATCAAGTCTGAAATCGCGAAGTGGGCGAAAGTCGTGAAAGCTTCCGGCGCAAAGCCGGAGTGATCGCTTCCGCTTCCGCTCTCGCCCTCCTCGCCGCCATCTGTTTCGGCGCCGCGCTCATCGTCGCACATTACGGCCTGCGCCACGCCGGCAGCTACGCCGGTGCGAGGATCAGCCTGTCGACGACCTTCGTGCTGTGGTGGGTTCTGTCACCGTTTCTGCTCGACGTTTCAGGATGGCAGATCGGTGCTGCGGCGATATTCGCGGTCGTCGGCCTGTTCTATCCCGCGGCGGTGACCGTCCTGACCAACGAATCGAACCGGCTGCTCGGCCCCACGCTGACCGGAACCGTTTCGAGCAGCGCACCGCTGTTCGCCACGGCGTTCGCCGTGCTCGTGCTCGGCGAAGAGCTCACGCCGGCGATCGTGATCGGAGGTCTCACGATCGTCGCGGCGCTCGCGCTGATGTCGTGGCAGCGCTCCGCCGGCGCATCGGCCGGATGGCGGCTGCTCCTCCCGCTCTCGGGCGCGGCCCTGCGCGGCCTCGCGCAGACCCTCGGCAAGCTCGGCCTGACGATGTGGCCGAATCCGTTCGCTGCCACGCTGCTCGGCTACACGGTGTCGGCCGCCGGGATCTGGGGTTACGGCGTGGTCCGAAGTCGCGGCGCCGAGCCGCAGCGCCTTCAGAGAGCGGCGGTGCCCTGGTTCATGGCGGCAGGCGTCCTCAACGGCTCAGCCCTGCTCCTCCTCTATCACGCGCTCCAGGTGGGAC
>JAQGMV010000328.1 GCA_028292225.1 Betaproteobacteria bacterium | reverse complement strand
AGGGCGCCACCGCCGTCGGCAACACCCCCGCGGAGTTCGACGCGATCATCCGCGCAGATCTCGCGAAGTGGGCGAAGATCATCAGGGACAACGGGATCCGCGCGCAGTGAGCAATGCGCTGGAGTTACGCGGGTCCCGCGTGAGCCGCATCGATCCGGGCGACCGCGTCGAATTGCCGGGCAGGCCCATCGACCTCGAGGATTCGTCATGACGCGCCGGATCGCGCACGCGCGGTCCTCGCTGCTGCTTTTATTTCGAATAACGGGAAATCCATGAAGAAGAACACAACGATCAAAGGCCTGGCCGCCACCGCATCATTCATGCTGTGCACGATCGCGGCAGCCGGCGCCGCCGAGCAACCCATGCAGTCGGTGCTGGTTCTGGCGCAAAAGGAGAAACCGTCCCTGCTCGACACGCTCAAAGAGCTCACTGCGATTGAGTCCGGCAGCCGGGAGCCCGAGGCGCTCGACAGGATCGCGAACGTGCTCGCGGCGAAGCTGCGCGCGCTCGGCGGCAAGGTCGAGCTGATCGAGCCGACCGAAGCCGGCTTGCGCGGATTCGGCTCGCACACGACCAACGCCGAATACATCCTCATCAATTCCATCGAGCCTCGCCTCTATCTCGCCGCGCGCATGATCATGGACGTGGCGCGGGGCTTGGCGCCGCTGAAGTAGCCTGAAGGGAAATCACCGATGCCTTACCTCGATCTCGAGGATTGCAAGCTGTTCTACACGATCGACGATCACACCGACCCGTGGACTACGCCTGATACGGTGCTTTTGGTGCACGGCTTTACCGAGAGCGCGCAAGCGTGGCGGCAGTGGGTGCCGCACTTTTCGCGGCGCTGTCGGGTGTTGCGGATCGATCAGCGCGGTTTCGGAAAATCGGGGCCGGTGCCGAAAGACTATCCGCTGACGACGCAGCGCTATGTGGAAGACCTCGCACAGGTCATCGAGCAGCTCGCGGGCGGCCGCGCTCATGTGGTCGGCGGCAAGAGCGGCGGCATCAGCGTCATGACGCTGGCCGCGACGCGTCCGGAGCTCGTGAAAACCATCACCGCGGTCTGCTCGCCCGTCACGCCGCCCGCAGCGCAGGGGTGGATCGAGGAGATGGAGCGCGACGGCATGCGCAGCTGGGCGAAGCGCACCCAGCGTAGCCGCATGGGCACGCGCATGCCCGAAGCCGGAATCGAGTGGTGGTCGGACATGATGGGCGAGACCGCGGTATCGACCGCGCACGCGTACCTGCGATGGGTCGGTGCGATCGACATCCGCGAAGACATCAAGCGCATTCAGTGCCCGACCCTCGTCATCGGTACCGACACGAAGCATCGCGGGCGTGCAGTGTTCGAGAGCTGGCAGAAGACGATTCCGGATTCGGAGCTCGTCATGCTTCCGGTCGACGGCTACCATGCGGCAGCCACCGATCCGGACATGACCGCGAAAGCGGTCGCTGCATTCATCGACAAACACACGTCATGACGAAGCAACCCCGAGGCGCTCGATGCCCTATCTGGACCTGAACCCCGATACACGCCTGTACTACGAGATCGACCGCTGGTCCGATCCGTGGACGACGCCTGAAAGCGTCGTGCTGATCCACGGCTTCACCGAGTCGACCGAGGCGTGGCGCGCATGGGTGCCGCATCTCGGCCGCCGTTTTTCCGTGATCCGCTACGACCAGCCGGGCTTCGGGCGCTCGAGCCCGGTCACGAACAGCACCGTCTTCACGACCGAGGGTTTTGTCGACGCGGCGGCACGCATGATCACCGATCTCGGCGGCGGCTGCGCTCACGTCGTCGGCGCGAAAAGCGGCGGGCTGGTCGCCATCGAGCTCGCGCGACTGCGCCCGGAGCTGGTGAAGACCCTCACGCTCGCCTCGGTCCCGCTCGCGCCGCCCCAGCCCGCGCAGTGGCTCGCGCACATGGAGGCGCACGGGGTGCGAAGCTGGGCGAAGGAGACCATGCCGCCGCGGCTCGGGAGCCGCATGCCGCCGGAAGGCATCGAGTGGTGGGTCGATCTCATGGGCGGCACCGCGATCGAGACCGCCCGTGCGTACATGCGCTGGGTCAGCGGAATCGACGTCGGCGCGACGCTCCACACGGTCAAATGCCCCGCGCTCGTCCTGACCACGACGACGCCCAGGCGCGCCTACAGCCGCTCGGATGTCGACATCTATCGCGAGCGTCTCCCGCAAGCCGGGATCGTCGCGCTGCCGGGCGACGGTTATCATGTGGGGGCGAGTGACCCCGACGAGTGCGCCCGCATCACCCGCGAGTTCATGGAACGGCACGCAGCGCACCACGCCGCGTAGCCCTTCGTATCACCCAAAAAAAGAGGTATTCATGACGGCCGTGTTCGTATCGAAGCAGTTCGTCGCCGGTTTCGGCGACGCCTTGAAAGCCCAGGCCCAGACCGCCGGAAAATCCGTCGAGTTCATCACCGTGCCGGACGCGCCAGGCGCGCGGCTGTCGCAGGCGGATTGCGACCGCATCGAGTGCACTTTCATCGACCGCGACATTCGCTTCGACGAAAACGCGCTCGCGGCGTACACCGATGCGCTGGTCGCGTCCACGAGCTGCAAGTGGCTCCACCTGACGAGCTCAGGCGTGAACGCGACGCCGTTCGCGCTTGCGATCGACGAGCGCGGCGGGACGATCACGACCTCGACCGGCTCCAATGCCGAGCCCGTCGCGCAGACCGGCTTCGCCGGGCTGCTCATGCTCGCGCGGGGCTTTCCGGGCTACATCCAGGGCCAGCACAAGCACGAATGGCGGCCGATGCGCGGCGCCGAACTGCCCGACGACCTTCGCGGCCAGACCGTCGTTCTCATCGGTGTCGGCGCGATCGGCAAGATCTTCGCGGGCTATGCGCGTGCTTTCGGGCTCAAGGTCATCGGCGTGAGGCGCAGCCCGATCGCGCCCGGCGATCCGGTGGACGAGATGCACCCGCCGTCGAAGCTGCCGGAACTGTTGCCGCGTGCCGACTGGGTCGTCATCGCGTGCCCGCTGACCAAAGAGACGCGCAATCTGGTGAATGCCGATGCTTTCAAGCGGATGAAGAAGGGTGCCCGCCTCATCAACGTCGGACGCGGCGAAGTGATGGACCAGGCGGCTTTCATAGAGGCGATCCGCAGCGGACGCCTCGCCGGCGCCGCGCTCGATGCTCACGCGCCCGAGCCGCTGCCGGCGGACTCACCGCTGTGGGATCTCCCGAACGTGATCGTCACCCCGCACAACGCGTCGGCCTCGAACGGAAACGAGCAGCGCTGCGCCGAGATGTTCATTGCGAACTTCGGGCACTGGGTGCGCGGCGAGCCGATGTTCAACGTCGGGCGCCCCTCCTGACGCTCGGATAGCGAGCGACTGTCGTCGCCCTATCCCCGGGGCGTCCCGAGGAGCTCGCGCCGACGGCGTACGTGGACGCGCGACAGCGCAGCGGTGTCCTGTGCCGCCGGTAATTTGCTAACCTAGCGGCATGACAACCGCCTCAGAGGTCGAAGACCCGCAGTCGCTCGGTTTCTCGCCGGACCGTCTGCAGCGCATCCGCACCGCGCTAGCGGCGGAGATCGCAAACGGCGCGCTGCCGGGCGCGGTGCTCGCCATCTCGCGTGCGGGAAGACTCGCTTTCTACGAAGCCTTCGGGCACCTCGATCCGGAGGCGCGCACGCCGATGCCGAAGGACGCGCTCTTCAGCATCGCGTCGATGACCAAGCCGATGACTGCCGTCGGCGCGCTGATGCTGTTCGAGGAAGGGCGGCTGATGGTGAACGAGCCGGTGGGCAAGTACCTGCCGCAACTCGCGCGCATGCGGGTGGGCACGCCGGGGTGCGACGGCAGCCCCGCACAGACGGTCGCGCCGCTGCGCGACGTGACGATACAGGACCTCATGCGCCATACCGCGGGCCTGAGCTACGGCCGCGGGAGCACGCCGCTGCACGCGATCTACCCGTCGGGCTCGGCGTGGGCCGCGACGCGCTGGACCGGCGCCGAGTTCCTCGACGCGCTCAGCGCGCTGCCGCTCCATTACCAGCCCGGCGCGTCCTGGGAATACAGCCTCGGCCTCGACGTGCTGGGTCTCGTCATCGAAGCCGTCGCCGGCATGCTGCTGCGCGAATTTCTCGACGCGCGCGTGTTCAAGCCGCTCGCCATGCATGACACCGGTTTCGTCGTGCCCGAGGCGCATCTCGGGCGTTACGCGCAGCCGCTTCCCCATGATCCGGTCACTCGCGAGCCGCAGACCCTGCGCGACGGCACCAGGCTGCACAAGTTCGATTGCGGCGGCGGCTGCGCGGTATCGACCGCGCTGGATTACCTGAGATTCGCGCAGATGCTCGGCAACGGCGGCGAGCTCGACGGCGTGCGCATCCTCGGACGCAAGACCGTCGAATACATGACGGCTGACCACATTCCCCCCGAGACCGACACCGCGCTGCTGCGCGAATACCCGAACCTGGACGGCTACGGCTACGGTCTCGGCGTTGCAGTGAGACGCGGCGCGGGGGTCTCAGGCCTGATGAGCTCGAGCGGCGAGTTCCACTGGGCCGGCTCGACCGGCACCTACTTCTGGGTCGACCCCAGCGAAGATCTGGAAGTGGTGTTCATGGCGCACGCACCGGGCGCCATCCGTTACTACCATCGCCAGCTCCTGCACGCGCTTGTGCTGCAGGCGATCGACTGATCGTCGCCGCGCTGACCGCGTGCTATTCGGCGGCGGCGCCCGGTAGCGTCGACGCAAGCAGCTTCCGGTCGATCTTTCCGTTCGCATTGCGAGGCAGCGGGCCGGTCCGGATGTCGAAGGTCTGCGGGACCATATAGAGCGGCAGGCGTTCGCGACACGCTGTGATCAGCGCCGGTTTCTCGAGCGCGACGCCGGAGCCCGGCGTGACGATCACCACGATCGCGTGACCGAGGCTGGGATGCGGCACGCCGAAAGCCGCGGCCTCCGTGACGAGGCCTGTCGCGTACAAGACCTCTTCGATTTCGGTCGGGCTCACGCGATAGCCCGACGTCTTGATCATCTCGTCGCACCGGCCGATGAAATACAGGAAGCCTTCTTCGTCCTCGCGCACGGTGTCGCCTGAGAACACCGCGATCTCGGATAGCGTGAGCCCGGCTTCGCCCGGACGCAGCGCTGCCGGCAGCGGCTTGAAACGCTCGGCGGTTTTTTCCGCATCGTTCCAGTAGCCGAGTGCGACGAGCGCGCCGCGCTGCACGAGCTCGCCGGGTTCATTGGCATCGCAGCGCGTGCCGTCTTCGCGCAGCACGAGGATCTCGGCGTTGGGTATGGCTTTTCCGATGGAGTCCGGCCGGGCATCGACTTCGGCGGGCGGAAGATAGGTCGCGCGAAAAGCTTCGGTCAGGCCGTACATGAGGAAAGGCTTCGCCGCGGGCAGCATCGCGCGCAGGCGCGTGAGCGTCTCCAGAGGCATGCGGCCTCCGGTATTGGCGAAGTAGCGCAGGTGCGCGGCGATCGACTCGGGCCATGGCAGTTGCGAAAGCTGAATGTAGAGCGGCGGCACCGCCGTGAGCCCGGTGACGCGCTCGCGCTCCATGGCGGTGAGCACGTCGCGCGGCAGGAGGTAATTGAGCAGCACCACGCGCGCGCCCGCGTGAAAAGCGGTGGTGAGCTGCGAAAAACCGGCGTCGAACGAGAGCGGCAGCACTGCGAGCAGCGTGTCGCCGGCGGTGTTCTCCAGGTAAGACGAAACGCTCTTCGCACCGAGCACCATGTTACGGTGGGACAGGACGACGCCTTTGGGCCGGCCGGTGCTCCCCGATGTGTAGAGGATCGCCGCCATGTCGGCGTCGACGACGCGGTGCGCCTGGTGCGCCGCTGCCCCGCAGACTTCGCGCCACGCATGCACGGCAGGACCCGCTCCGGCGCCTTCGGGCTCGTGGTCGTCGATCAGCACGATGTGACGCAGGTCGGGACACGCATGAATCGCGTTGCCCAGCAGCGCGAGCCTGCGGTCGGAGGTCACCAGAACTCTGACGTTGCAATCGCGCAGGATGTAGGCGACCTGCTCGGGCTTGAGCAGCGGATTGAGCGGAACGAACACGCCCCCCGCGGCGGCGGCGCCGAACATCGAGATCACGGTCTCGAAACGCTTGTCGAGATAGACGCCGACGCGCTCGGCGCGAGCGAGACCCAGCTCCAGCAGGCCGCCGGCAAACGCCCGGATTCCGAGCGTGAGCTGCGCGTACGACATCGAGCGCGCGTCGAACCTCAGCGCGACGGCGTCGGGCGCGCGTTGCGCGGACGCGAGCTGGAGCTCGTGCAGCAGACTGGATTGGGTCATCATTTCATTACGATTCGTAATTGCCCGCCGGAGCGCTCCATACTCGGGCAGGGCCGATGATAGCGAAGGTTGAGCGCCTGCGGGTGTGTGCGGCTGCGGCGAGGGAAAAAATGCACGGACTCGATGGGCTGTGCTGGATGAGCAACGGAAAGGTGGGAGATCGATGATTGCAATACTGCGCGCCGCTTTATGGTCGTTCATTGTGTTCAGCGCGCAGGCGTTCGCGCAGGCGCCGATCGCGTCCGGCGATTACCTCACCGAGCGCGGATGGGGAGCGCTGACGATCGAGCCCGCCGGGAAAGGCGCGCTGAAATTCTCCATCGTCGCCGTCGGCGGGTACACGCACGTGTGCCAGCTCGAGGGTGAAATCCGCAACGGCAGGGCAAACGTCGAGGCGCAGGATCCCGGCAAGCCGTGCATCGTGACCTTCACGCCCAAACGCGAAGCCGTCGACGTCACGGTAAACGACGGCATCGTCTGCCGCTTTTTTTGCGGAGAGCGCGCGCACTTTCCCGCGGTGTACCTGAAAGTTTCGCGCGCATGCGCCGCGCAGGAGGTGAAAAAGACGCGTGGTGAGTTCAAGCGGACGTATGACAGGAAGGATTACGCGAAGGCGCAGAGTCTCATCGAGCCGCTGCTCGAGGAGTGCCAGCGTATCCTCGACCCGCTCACCGAAGGCTGGATCCGCAACGATCTCGCGATCACGCAGTACCGGCGCGGCGACCCCGCCGGATGCCGTCGAACCTTGCGCACGCTGGAGAAAGACGCCGCGAAATCGGACGAAGCGTTGCGCGAGGACGTTCCGCCGTCGGCAGCGGAGCGCTACATCGCAGTCGCACAGGCTGCGCGGATTAATTTGAAGCTGTGCAGCGCGGCGTCGAAATAGCGCCTCGACGACCCGCTCATTCACCTGTAACACGGAGGACTCATGACATTGCCCAAAACGATGACTGCCATCGAGATCACGCGTCCCGGCGGCCCTGAAGTACTGCAGCCGACGACGAGGCCGGTGCCGGAGCCCAAAGCCGGCGAAGTGCTGATCAAAGTCGCGTACGCGGGAATCAACCGCCACGACTGCGGGCAGCGCATTCGAGGCTCGGCGCCCAAAGGCGCGACCGATATCCCGGGACTCGAGATCTCCGGAGAAGTCGTGGCGACCGGAAGCGGCGTCACGCGGTGGAAACCCGGCGACAGCGTGTGCGCGCTGGTGAACGGCGGCGGCTATGCCGAGTACTGCATCGCGCTCGAACCGGTCACGATGCCGATACCCGATCGGTTCGACCTGAAGCTCGCCGCGGCTTTACCCGAGGCGCTCTACACCGCGTGGCTGAACGTCTTCATGCTCGGCAGGCTGAAATCGGGCGAATGGCTGCTCGTGCACGGCGGGTCGAGCGGCGTGGGCTCGATCGCGATCCAGTTGGCGCGCCTCGAAGGCGCGAAGCCGATCGCGACCGTCGGCAACGGCGCTAAAGCCGCGGCGTGCCTGCGTCTCGGCGCCGACAGGGCGATCAACTATCGCGAGGAAGACTTCGTCGCGGTGGTGAAAGACGTCACCGGAGGCCACGGCGCGGACGTCATCCTCGACATGGTCGGCGGCAGTTACGCGAAGCGCAACGTCGAAGCGCTCGCGATGGACGGTCGGCTCGTCCATCTCAGCAGCGGCGCGGGCGCGGATTTCAGCGTGCCGGTCTCGGCGATCATGCAGAAGCGCGCGGTGATCACCGGCTCGCAACTCCGGGCATCCGCGCTCGAGCTGAAGCAACAGATCGTGCGCCAGGTGACCGAGCGCGTGTGGCCGTACCTCGGCAGCAAAGTGACGCCGATCATCGACTCGGTCCTGCCGCTCGGACGCGCGAATGAAGCCCACGCGCGGATGGAATCGAGCGAGCACATCGGGAAAATCCTGCTCGAAGTGCGCTAGCGGGGTCATGCGGGAGCAAACCGGGGTCGGACCCCAAGAAGCCGGGGTCTGACCCCCACGCGGGTCCGCGATACCTCCTCAGGGCGGCGAAGCGGGCGGGAGCGAGCCTAAAGGAAGGGAGGTTCAAGGAGGGAAACGTAGTGTCCCTCCTTGGCGTAACCGGAAAAACAACCCGCCTCGCTAGCGAGGCGGGTTGTTTTTCGGCGGCTTCTTATGGAACTTCCGCGGGCCCTTGCGCCCACCGCCCCCGGGGCCGCCATCGCCGGCCTTGCGCTGCCCTTGGGGCTGCTGCTGAGGATTGCCGTCGCGCCACCGGTCCTGGCCCCCTTCGCGAGGGGGCCCGCGGTCGTGGGGCGGGGCGGAGTTGCCGCGCTCCGGGCCGCCGCCGGGCATGCCGCGATCGCGGCCGCCGGTGTCGCGGTTGCCCGCGGCAAACATGATCTCGAGCTCGTTGAGCTCGTCCCATTCCTCTTCGGTGCGCTGTCTTTCGGGGATCGCCTGCAGGGCCTGCAGGCGGGCACGAGGTGAACTGGTTTGCGGTTTATTCATGCATCCGATTATCCCACGTTGTAGGGGTCACCGAACCGCGGCGCCGCGCCGGGCGCGACGCAAAGGCGGCGTGGGGCGAGACGCGATGTCGTCGATCAGGGCGAGCAGGCTTGTTGCGGCCACCTGGAACAGTCCTCAGTCCGAGTCGGGAGTCGCTTGCGGCTTCGGTCCGTTACCGGCAAGCAGCCGAATGACGTGCGCGCGCTGCAGGTAATAAAGCCAGCCGCCGTACAGCGCTGCCGCAGCCACGAGAGCCCCGCGAGCAATCGACGCGCCGTGCCCTGCGCGAAAGCCCTGGACGACTTCCAGGGCGCACGCCAGCCCGACAGCCCATGCGATCAGGCGCGGCAGTGCGTCGCGATAGCCTGCGATCGCACGGCCGCCGAATTCGGCCACCATGTATCCGACAAGGGTGAACGCGGCGACGAGCTCGAGCAGCCGCAGGATCTCGATCTGGTCCGACGCGGCGGCGGGGAAGCCGGCGTGCACGGCCCAGGGCCCGAAGCCGTGGTGCAGCGGCGCAACGGCGAGGAGCACCACGTAGACCGCGTAAAAGGGCGCCGCCCGCTTCAATAGCGAGGCTTCGAAGCGTCGGTTCGCCGCGGCAACACCGGGCGCGCCTCTGCCGTGCCACCAGCACAACACGCCGGCGCCGATCGTGCCGAGCGTCGCCGCGAGCGGGCGCGTTGCGAACGCCGGGAAAGCGCCGGCGAGAAACCACAGCGCGGCAAAAGCGGCGGTGCGATGCGGTCGCGACGTGCGCGCGGGCGCAAAGTAATGACGCTGCATTCCGCCGAGCAGCAGCGCGCCGAAAACCGCAAGCAGCGGCGCCATCGCGCCGCGCACGGGTTCCGCGGCGGAGGAGAGGGCGTCCACCCAGAGGAGCGGGACGAGCAGATAGATGAGCCCCATCAGGGGAAGCTCGAGCACGAGCCAGCCCACGAGCCTGCCGCCGACCTTCGCAGCGCGTGCGACCTGGTCCGCAGCGAGCGCGCCGAGCCACGCGCCGATCGCGTTCGTCGCGACGTCCAGCGGTGACGCGTTGCGCACCGCCTCGAAGAGCTGCGCACTCTCGATGGCGATGCTGACGAGCGCGCCCAGCGCGAGCACCTGCAGCGTCGAGCGGCTGCGGGAAGGCTGCGCGAGCCGGTAGAAAAAGCCGAGCGGGATGAAGAGCAGCACATTGGCGACGACGTCGATCACGTCGCCGCCGAGCATCACCCGCCATTCGTCCGGCCAGCGGAAATGAAAAGGCAGCAGCGTGATGATGAGCGTGACGCCCAGCATGTACGCGAGCAGCGCGTAGCCCAGGCGCGCGCCGGAACCGGCTTCCTGCGGCGTTGCGCTCATGGGCGATGACGATAGTTTTGCACCGCGGCGATGTTAATGTGAATATTCCTGCAATGACCGAAGATTATTTCATCGGCGTCCACGCCCGCGAGCTCGAGCGGCTGCGCGATCAGCACGCGGCGTGGCGCTCCGAGACTCAGGCGCTGTGGGCCCGCGCGGGATTCACGACGGGCCACCGCCTCGCCGATCTGGGGAGCGGGCCCGGGTTTGCCGCGCTCGACCTCGCTGCGACCGTCGGCGCAGGCGGCAGCGTCACCGGGGTCGACAAGGCCTCGCCGTATCTCCAGTTTCTCGAGGCCGAAGCGCGCAGGCGCGGCGTGAACAATGTGCACGTGCTCGAAGCCGACCTGACTCGGGCCGAGCCGGGCGCCGGCATCTTCGACGGCGCGTTCTGCCGGTTTTTTCTCGCATTCCTGATAGACGATCTCGACGGCGTGCTCGGCCGCATCCATCGCAGTCTCAAGCCCGGAGGCATCGTCGCAGCGATGGAGTATCTGACGCTCGAGAGCGCGACGTGCTCGCCGCCGATACGCGGCTTCGACGCGCATACGCGGGCGTGGATCGCCTACTACCGCAGGAACGGTGGAGATGCGACGGTCGGGCGCATTCTGCCGGCAAAGCTCGAACGCGCCGGATTCGAAGTGACGTCTGTCGAGTGCGTCGGCGGCACGGCGCGGCCCGGCGAGCCGTGGTGGAACTGGTGGGGACGCCTCATGGCCGATTTCGGCGAGACGCTCGTCGCCGACGGCCTCATGCCGCGAACCGATCTTCAGGCCTTGCGCGACGACTGGACGAGGATATCGACCGCTGCTCACGCATTCATCTACACGCCCGTGCTGGTGCAGGTCGTCGCCACGAAAAGGTGAGCCGCGGCGGCTGCCGGGCAGCGCCGGTATTCGTCGTCTACTCAACGATTCCGCGCTCGGGTTATGATCGGGCCATAACAGGAACGCCCGACATGCCGCAGGAAATCATTCGGTTGCAGGCAGTCGACAGCGACGGCCGCACTTATGTCATTCTCGCGATCACGCCGGTGGAGACGGTTCAGACCTACCATGGCGTGCGCAAGGAATATGGCCGGGTGCGCCACGAGCTCAACGACGGCACGCCGGTAGTGCGGGTCTCCGACACCCGGTTCCGCGTAGAAGTCAGCGGGACCGTGCTCGACGTGGTTCAGCTCTGAGCGGTCGATAGACCGACTCGGAGCGGTAAACGGTAAGCCGTCAGCGGCTGCTCGCCTCGACGGATTGTGCAAGTCATCATGCAACTCACTTCCTAAGGACGCCAGGATGCCGAACTCTCCGGACGCTATGACAGACGCGAAAACCCACCTGCCGCTTTCGGGCGTCACCGTGCTCGACCTCACGCTCGCGCGCGCGGGCCCCACGTGCGTACGGCATCTGGGCGACTGGGGCGCGGACATCATTCGCGTCGAGCCGCCCGAAGCGCAGGGCGAGGACGTCACCGGCCGGCGCGAGGGCTTCGACTTCCAGAACCTGCATCGAAACAAGCGCACGATGCACCTGAACCTCAAGACCGACGAAGGCCGCGCGGCTTTCATGAAGCTCGTCGCGAAAGCCGACGTGATCGTCGAGAACATGCGCTCGGCGGTGAAGCACAAGCTCGGGGTCTCCTACGACGACGTTCGCAAAGTGAATCCGAAGATCGTGTACGGGAGCATCAGCGGCTTCGGACAGACCGGACCTTACGGCAAGCGCGCAGGCGTCGACCAGATCGTGCAGGGCATGGGCGGGCTGATGTCGGTCACCGGGCTTCCCGGGCAGGGCCCCGTGCGCGTCGGCGTCGCCATTGCCGACCTCACCGCAGGCAACCTCCTCGCGCTCGCGATCATGATGGCGCTCTTCGACCGCACGCGCACCGGCGCGGGTCGATGGGTGCACACGAGCCTGCTCGAAGCGCAGGTCTTCATGCTCGACTTCCAGGCGTCGCGCTGGCTCATGGACAAGGAAGTCGCGAAGCAGGCGGGAAACGATCACCCGACAGGCACCCCGACCGGAGTGTTCCCGAGCAGCGACGGCCACTTCAACATCGCCGCGGCTTCGCAGCGCGTGTGGGAGCGCATGTGCGATGCGATGGGCAAACCCGAGTGGAAAGAGAAGCCGGAGTGGATTACGCGCGCCAAGCGCAGCGCCGACCGCGTCGCGCTCAACGCGGCGGTCAGCGAGGTCACCCGGCACAAGCCTTCAGCCCACTGGGTCGAGCTCTTCGAAGAAGCGGGTGTGCCGTGCGGCCCGATCAATTCGATCGACCAGGTCTTCGCCGACCCGCAGGTGCAGCACCTCGGCATCGCCGCACCGGTCACGAGCAGGAAGAAAGGCGATTTCCACCTCGTCGCCTCCCCCATCAACCTGGAAGGCGTGCCGAAGAAGATTCGCAGCGCAACGCCCGAGGCGGGCGAGCACACCACCGAGATTCTGCGCAGCATCGGGTATGGCGATACGGAAATCGAGAAGATGCGGGCAGCCGGAGTGATCTGACTGTCATTGCGAGGAACGGCGTGACGAAGCAACCTCGGCGCGCTACGCGCGCTCGCCAGTAAACGAACAGAGGGAAACCAAGGTTTCCCTCCGCACCTCCCTTCCTTCGGGGCCGTGCGCCACGAAGCTACCAATCTCTACAGGAGCGAGAAAAGACATGAGCACTGCAGCCGCAACCCAAGACACCGAAGCCGACAGCAAAATCCTCTCGAAGAAGGTCGGCCCCGTCGGCCACCTCATCTTCAACAACCCCGAGAAGCGCAACGCGTTCTCGCTCGAGATGTCGATCGCTGCGGCGGACGTGATCGAAGACTTCCTGAAAGACGACGCGATTCGGGTCATCGTGCTCTCCGGCGCCGGCGACAAGGCTTTCGTGTCGGGCGGCGACATCTCGAAATTCGAGAAAGCTCGCGCGAGCAAAGAGGATGTCGAGAACTACAACAAGACCGGGGACCGCTTCCGCAAGCTGCTCAAGGGCAGCGCGAAGCCGACGATCGCGATGATCCGCGGCTACTGCCTCGGCGGCGGCATGGCGATCGCGCTCAACTGCGATCTTCGAATCTGCACCGAGGAATCGAGCTTCGGAATTCCGGCTGCGAAGCTCGGAATCGGTTATGCCGCGGACCGCCTCGGCCAGCTCGTAGACCTCGTCGGTCCGTCCGCCGCCAAAGACCTGTTGTTCACCGGACGCCGCTGCAACGCGCAGGAAGCCCTGCGGCTCGGCATCGTCAATTACGTACTTCCGGCAGGCGATCTCGAAGCGTTCGTCGATTCCTATGCAGGAACGATCGCCGGCAACGCGCCGTTGTCGATCCTCTCGTCCAAACGGGTCATCGACGAGTACGTGAAAGACTCGGACAAGCGCGACAACGCGCTCACCGACAAAGTCGTCGCCGACTGCTTCGCGAGCCAGGACTACGTCGAAGGCCGGCGCGCGTTCATGGAGAAGCGCAAGGCGCAGTTCACTGGCAAGTGAGCTCAGTCGTTTATCCTTCGACTTCGCTACCTACGCTCAGGATGAACGGAGCCATGAGCGGCCGCAGTCGAAGGATGAACGGCCCGCACATGAGTCATGCAACATGAAACCACCCAAGCCCCAGTGGCGCTCCTTTCCCCCGTTCTACGACCACCTCGGGCTTCAGCTCGAATCCATCGCCGACGGCAAATGCGTGATACGCCTGCCGTACGTGAAGCACTTCGGCAATACGCGCGGTGAAGTGCACGGCGGCATCGTCGCGTCGCTGCTCGACATCACGCTCTCCCAGGCGCTGCGCTCGACGTTTCACACCCCCGCCGACGTCGCGACGATTTCGATGACCGTGAGCTATCTCGCTCCCGCGGTCGGGGAACTGGTGTGCAATGGCGAGGTGGTGCGCGCGGGGCGCAGCGTCGCGTTTGCAGAAGGCATGGTCATCGATCAGGAGGGCAACAGCGTGTGTCGTGCCGTCGCGACGTATCGCATACTCAGGCCGAGATGATTTCCCGGCCTTGACCTCGCAATGACCCGTTTATGTCATTGCGAGGCGCAGGGATGACCCCGTGGCGCACGTACTAGCTGAAATCCACCTTCGTCGCGTGGCGCGAGCCGGCGGTACCTTCGAAAATCACGGTGGTTTTCGAGTCGATGCGGTTCTGGTTCGCGAGGTCGAAGGTTTCACGCGCGTAGATCCAGGTCACGCGGTCAGGGCTCTCTTCCGTAACCGCCAGGGGCTTGCCGAACTTGGCGGTGACTTCCTGCTCCGATTTGCCGATGACGCCGGTCATGAAGTCGTCGCGTGAATAGGTGTTGCCGCACGCGGTGGCGAAGAGGGTGCTCAGCAGCAGGGCTGCGACTAAAAGGATACGGTTGCGGACGGGGCGGTTCATGGTGATCTCCAATAAGGTGCTCGGTGAAAAGAGCAGGCTTCGGAGCTTACGCGGTTATTCGCGGAGAACCTGTCGCGAAGCTTGCGCCGTGCTTATAACGCGCGTTTTTTTCGTTCGCCCGGCTTACTCGCCCTTGATGCCCGCCGCCCTGATGACTTTGGTCCACCGGGCGAGCTCGCTGCGTATCATGTCGCCCATCTCCTTCGGCGTGCTGCTCGCGACTTCGAGCCCGATCGATTCGACCTGCTTGATGAATTCGGGATTCGCCGCGGCGCGATTCATCTCAGCATTGATCCTGGTGATGATCGGTCCCGGTGTGCCCGCGGGTGCGAGGATTCCGTACCAGCTGGTGTTGTTGAAACCCGGCAAAGTCTCGGCGATCGCGGCGACCTCGGGCATGGCCTTCACGCGCTTCGGATGACCGACGCCGATAGCACGCACTTTGCCGGTGGCGAGATGCGGCTGCCATTGAGGGATGCTGCCGAAGATCGCCTGGATGCGCCCCGCGACGAGGTCGACCGTCGCGGGACCGCCGCCCTTGTAAGGCACGTGCACGAAGTCCGCGCCGGTCATCGCTTTCAGCAGCTCCATGCCCAGATGGTTCGGCGTGCCGGTGCCGGGTGAGCCGAAGTTGATCGTTCCGGGTTTCGCTTTAGCGAGGTCGATGAACTCCCTGACCGACTTCGCCGGAACCGACGGATGCGTCACCAGCAGGAAGGGCACATAGACGCCGAGACCTACAGGCGCGAGATCCTTGACCGGGTCGTAAGGCAGCTTCGTGCCGAAAGCGGGGCTCACGACGAGGCCGGCGGATGTGCCCAGCAGCAGCGTGTAACCGTCGGGCGGCGCTTTCGCGCCCAGCGCGTGGCCTATCGTCGCGCCGGCGCCCGGGCGGTTGTCGATGACGATGGCGACGCCGAATTTGTCTGAGAGCCAGTTACCGTAAGCGCGCGCGGTCGGATCGGTCGAGCCGCCGGGAGGGTAGGGGACGATCAGACGGATCGGTCTCGTGGGGTACGCGGGTTCAGCCGCGAGCGCCGCAGGTGCTGCGCAAAGAAAAGCCAAAGCCGCGCAAGCCGGTCTCCACTTCGATTGCAGAAGCACGTTCTCTCCTCGCTTGCCGTATCGGTCGCGTTTGAATCGCGTTATCCGAATATAGCAGCCGGACGAGCCTCGGGGTTGCGTCGTCGCTGTGCTTCTCGCAATCACATCGTGTAACTCCGTACAATCGGCGCTACCGATCTTCGAAGCCTGTTCCCCATGCCGCCAGAGTCCCCCGAGTTGCGCGTCGGCGCGCTCGAACTGTTCCTCGCCTTCACCCGCATTACGCTGTCGAGCTTCGGCGGCGCACTTTTCTGGTCACACCGCGCCTTCGTCGAGCGCCAGCGCTGGCTCACCGAGCAGGAGTTCGCGGAGATCCTCGCTCTGGCGCAACTGCTACCCGGAGCGAGCGGCGTCAATCTCGCGGTCCTGGTGGGCTATCGCTTCGGGGGATCGCGTGGCGCGTTCGCCTCGCTCGCGGGGTTTCTCGCCGCGCCGTTCTTCGTGATCATGGTGATCGGCATGCTGCACCAGCGTTACGGCGAGCTGCCGCTGGTCCATGCGGCGCTCACCGGCATGTCGGCGGTCGCGGTGGGCCTGCTGCTGGCGATGGGGGTGCGCATGACGACGGTATTGCGAACGCGCCTGCCCTGGCTTTTCGTGACGCTGACTTTCGTCGGCGTCGGCGTGATGCGCTGGCCTTTCCTTGCGGTGGTCGGTGCGCTCGCGCCGTTCGCCATCGCCGCGTCGTGGAGAGGCCGACAGGCATGAGCCTCACCGACCTCGCAGGGCTTTGCCTCTATTTCATGATGCTCTCGTTTCTCGCGATCGGCGGCGCGCCTTCGGTGCTGCCGGAGATGCACCGCTACGTCGTGGAGCTGCACGCGCTCATGAGCAGCGCCCAGTTCGCGCAGCTCTACTCGCTCGCGCAGGTCGCGCCGGGCCCGAACGTCATGTACGTCCCGCTGATCGGCTGGCACGTCGCGGGATGGATCGGGGCGGTGTCGACGATGTTCGCCGTCATCGTGCCTTCGTTCACCCTCACGCTGTTCGTCGCGCACCTGCACGCAAGGCACCCCAAAGCCGCTTTCGGCATCGCGATCCGGCGCGGTCTCACGCCGATCACGATAGGGCTGCTCTTCGCCACCGTGTGGATCCTGCTCCCTGCGGTGAACGAGGACTGGCGCGGTTACGTGCTGACGGCGCTCACCGTGCTGCTCGTACTGCGCACGTCGTTGAATCCGATCTGGCTGCTCGCCGCAGGGGCCGTGGCGGGCCTGACGGGAATCGTTTAATCCGGGAGAAGAAGAATGAACAAGTCGAATGCATGGATCGCGGCTGCACTCGTGCTTGCGAGCGCGGGAGCCGCAGCGCAGGCCGGCAGCCCACCCGCAAGCACGGGCGACCTCCTCGCGCGAGGCCGCTACATGGTGCTCACCGGCCACTGCAATAACTGCCACACCGCGGGGTACATCGGCAAGCAGGGCGACGTACCAGAGCAGGAGTGGCTCCTCGGCAATCCGGTGGGCTTTCGCTCCGACTTCGGCACGGCGTACGCTTCGAACCTGCGCCTGACGGTGCGCAGCTTCTCCGAAGAGCAGTGGGTGACGTACGCGAAAGGGGCGAAGCCGCGCCCCCCGATGCCGTGGTGGAGCGTGCACGAGACGAGCGAGAGCGACCTGCGCGCGATGTACAAATTCATCGTCTCGCTCGGCGCCGCGGGGCAGGCCGTACCTGCGTTCGTTCCTGCGGACAAGGAACCACTCCCGCCGTACGAGGTTCGCCGCCTGGTGCGGTGAAACGTGTAACACTCCGAGGCCGGCACGTCGACGCACTCCCTCCGAGTGATCGGCAGCAGCCGGGCCACTCCGGATAGCCGGGGCTCGATCGTTGCGAGCGCAGGGCAATTGCAGCACAATCTTCGCATAACAATTCGGCCGGTAAGCGCCACCTCGGAGGGGGCTCATGTTCATCGTGCTTCTGATCGTGCACGGCCTGTTCGCCGTGGCGCTGCTCGGCGCGATCACTCACCAGGCGGTCAGCACGTGGCTCCCCGGGCAGAGGCAGGCGGGCTCTTTCACCGGACGCTTTCGCGGCGTGTCGGCCGCGGGATACGCGAAAGCCATCGTGGTGTTGTATGTCTGCACCGCGATCCTGGGCGCGATCATCTACCCCGAATTCCGGATCTCGATCCGCGGCGTTCTGGACGAGCTCGACGCACCCGCGGTGATGGGGGCTTTCGAGCTGAAGGAGCACTTCGCGGTGGTGGGTCTCGCAGTGCTTCCCGCGTATCTGTATTTCTGGCGGTTGCCGCTCGCCGATGAATATCGCCGCACGCGCATGGCGCTCACCGCAGTCCTCGCATTCATCACGTGGTGGAATTTCCTCGTCGGTCACGTCGTGAACAACTTTCGCGGGTACGCCGCATGATCCGGCCGCGCTCGGTCGCGTTCGTGGCTATCGTCTTTGCGGTCGTATACGCGATCGCTTATGTGATCGCCGTGTGGAAAAACGTGCCGGTTTTCACCTACCACCCCATCGCCGGCACGATCGGGCTCGGCGTGGAAAAACCGCACGACGGCCCGGCGATGTACTGGTTCGGCTGGATGAGCACAGCCGCCATAGCCGCGCTCGCCGCGTGCCTGGTTGCCTCGCTCGTGCCGGAACGCATCGCCCGCCGCCTGGGATCGGCCTGGGCCTGGGCCGTGCCCGTCGGCGTGCTGCTTTTTTTCGCATATCTGCTGCGCGGCTATTTTTTGCGTTGAATCGAAAGAGGAGGCTGACATGTCGAAACTGCCGATTGCGCTCATCGTAGCGATTGCGTGCTCCATGCTCGCGGCGCCTTCCGTGCGGGCCGCGGGAGAGATGGGCGAGGCGAAACACAAGGACGAAGGCATCCGGTTTTTCGGCTTCGTCAGGGACGCGAACGGCAGACCGGTCGGGGACGCGAAGGTCACCGCGGAAATCAAGAACAGCACCAAATACGTGACGCACACGGGCAAGAACGGGATGTACTCGTTCGGGGGCTTCACCAAGTCGGTCAAGCCGGACGACGTCACCATCTCGTGCAGCATGGAAAAACTGCAGCAGGCAAAAGTCATTCGTAAAACGCCGACTGCAGGCAAAGCGGTCAAGTCGGTCGAGACCGAATGCCGGATGCAGCCCGGGTAAGCCGACGCATGTTCGACCTCGCCGCACGCTGCGCCCTGCTCGTCTTCCTGGCTGCATGCATCGGCGGCGCAGGCGCGCAGTCCACGGCGGCGAACCTCATCGGCCGGGTCTCGTCCTCCGCCGAAGGGCCGATGGAAGGCGTACTCATAAGCCTGCGCAAGGACGGTTCCAACATCACGCACACCGTCGTCAGCGACGGCTCCGGACGCTTTGATTTCGCCCCGGCGAAGCTCGCCCCGGGACGTTACGGCGTGCTGATACGCGCCGTCGGCTACGAGCTCGACAGCGCGGCTGCAATCGAGCTGCCGGCGCAGGGCGCGGCCAATGCCGATCTCAAGCTGCGCAGGACGCGTGATCTCGCCGCGCAGCTCACCAACACCGAATGGCTCATCAGCATGCCCGGCACTGCCGAGCAGAAGCGGCCGCTGATCGAGTGCATGAGCTGCCACACGTTCGAGAGAATCGTGCGCAGCAAGCACAACGCCGGCGCGATGTACGAGGTCCTCAGGCGGATGGCGACCTACGCCATCAACACCAGCCCCGAGCACAGGCAGAAGCGGGCCAACCCGCGCAAGTTCAAGGAAGAGACCTTTCGCCAGCTCGCCGTGTATCTCGCCTCGGTCAATCTCAGCAAAGGCGGGACGTGGTCGTATCCGCTCAAGACGCTGCCTCGGCCCAGGGGGCGAGCGACACGCGTGCTCATCACCGAGTACGACCTGCCGCGCCGCGTGATCGCACCCCACGACGTGTTGACGGACGGCGCGGGTATTGCGTGGTATTCGAACTTCCAGGAGAACACGCTCGGCCGCCTCGACCCCAAGACCGGCGCTCATGTCGAATACACCTGGCCGACGATCAAGCCCGGCGCGCCGACGGGTTCGCTCGCGATGGAGCCCGATCGCGACGGCAACTGGTGGCTCGCCGCGATGTTCCAGACGGGGCTGGTCAGATTCAACGTCAAGGACAGCACGTTCAAGGTGTTTGCGCTGCCGGCTGACCTCAACAACGCCGACGCGCAGCAGTCGATGGTGATGCCGCGGCAGTCGCACGTCGACGGCAAGGTGTGGGCGACCGAGATCGGCAGGCAGGTGATCCTGCGGCTCGACGTCGCCAGCGGCAAGTACGAGATGGTCGACCCGTTCAAATACATGCCCGAAGGCACCAACCATTCACCCTATGGACTGACGGCGGACGACAGGAACAATCTCTTCCTCATGGATTTCGGTGACGAGGTTCTGGCGCGGGTCGACGCCAAAACGCTCCAGACGACGATTTATCCGACGCCGGCGCCGCGCTCGCGCCCGCGCCGCACCATGATGGATGCTCAGCGCCGGATCTGGTTCGCGGAATACGCGGCCAATAAGGTGGCGATGTTCGACCCGGCGAAGGAGGCATTCAGGGAATGGGACGTGCCCACGCCTTTCACCTATCCCTATGATGTGTTCCTCGACAGGACGGGCGACCTCTGGGCGGGCTCGATGTCCAGCGATCGCGTGCTTCGGCTCAGGCCGGAGACGGGAAAATCCATCGAGTACCTGCTGCCGCGACAGACCAACGTGCGGCGAGTCTACGTCGACAACTCGACCACGCCGGTCACGTTCTGGGTCGGCAGCAATCATGGCGCATCGATCGTGAGGCTGGTCCCGCTCGACTGAGCGCGTGGACCACGATGCAAACTCGCCGGTTGTAATCCTCCCACGCCGGTGCGATAGTCGCTTACATAAAAAGACACACCGGTCACTGCACGGAGGGGCTCGATGAAACGCAACATCCCGGCACTGCTGTTCGTGCTCGCCGCGGCCGCACCGGCTGCGCATGCGCAGAAGACGGACGGCGATCTCAACGAAACGCAACTGCACGGCCGGCAGGTGTTCGCACAGTCGTGCGGAGTCTGTCACCTCTCGCCGTCGCTCGGCTCCAAAACGTTCGGGCCGCCGCTGAACAAGGCTTCTGCCGCCGGCAACGACGAGGTCATGCGCGCCATCATCGTCAACGGCACCGAGCGCATGCCCGCTTTCAAGTATTACCTCAAGCCTGCGGAAATCGACGCGATCATCTCTTACGTGCGATCGGTGCCGGCCCAGGTCGTGCGTGCAGCGAACGAAAAAGGAGAATCCCGATGAGCAAAGTGCAGGCGATGGTGGTTGCGTGCGCGACGACGCTGTTCGTGACGACGTCTGCAATAGCCGCCGATCAGATCCTGAGCGGCGCGATCGCGTCGGCGTCGGGCCAGAAGCTCGAAGGTGTGACCGTGTCGGCCAAGCTCGAAGGCTCGACGATCACCACCAGTGTGTATACCGATAACGCGGGCGTCTACGTCTTTCCCCCGCTGCCTGCGGGGAGCTATCGCGTCTGGGCGCAGGCGCTCGGGTTCGAATTGAACAAGGGCACTGTCGATCTCGGTACCGCGCGACGCCAGAACTTCATGTTGCAGGAAATCGCGGACGTCGAGCGGCGTTTCCGCCAGCTTCCGGGCGAGATGATGGTCGCCGCATTACCCGAAACCACGCCGCAGGACGCGCACATGAAGAAGATTTTCATGAACAACTGCACCGCGTGCCACTCGACGAGCTATGCGCTGCAGTTCCGGTTCGACGAAGCCGGCTGGAACAAGATCATCGCCCTGATGAAGATGGTGCCCAACAATGGCGTCTATCCCGGGCCCAACGCCAAACCGAACCAGATCATGGATCGCAACCAGAAGCAGCTCGCGGCGTATCTCGCACGCGCGCGCGGGCCGGGCGAATCGTCGATGAAGGTCGCGTCGCGCCCGCGGCCCACCGGCGAGGCTGCGCGCGCCGTGTGGACGCTGTATGACCTGCCGCTCAATCCCGATGCCGGCATCGGTACGAAATACAACCCGAACGACGGCACCGACTGGTCTCTCGGGACCACCTCCAAGCTCGGCCAGATGCCTCACGACGGCGGCCTGGGCCTCGACGGCACGATCTACTTCACGCTGAACAACCCGAACCGCAGCGGGACGATCGGAAAAGTCGATCCGAAAACTGGCGCCGTCAAATACATCAAAGCCGACGCTGCGAACGGGCGTGCTGCCGGTGCGCACGGACTCACCCGCGACGCCTCTGGCAATTTCTGGTTCGACGTGAATCCCGGTCGCCGTGCGCTCGGCAAGCTCGACGTCGCGACGGACACGATCACGATCTATCAGACGCCCGGCGACATGTCGCCGCTCGGCGGCGCCGTGACGATGGACGTCGACGGCAAAGGCAAGATATGGGCGTCTACGCCATCGGGCGCCGTGCGCTTCGACCCGGTGACTGAGAAGTTCACCGAGTTCAAATCGCTCATTCCGACCAAGGCCGCCAAAGGCTCGGGCGCGACGTATGGCGCGGCCGGCGACCGCGACGGCAACGGCTGGTGGGCGCAGATGGCGATGGACACCATCGTCAAAGGCGACGTCGCCAGCGGCAAGGCGATCGAAATCAAGCTGCCTCCGGTCAAGCTCGCCCACATGTCGGGCGACGACCGCGCGTTCTACGACACCGTCAGCGATCTGAGCTTCAACACGCCGGTGCCGTGGTCGCAGGGGCCGCGCCGCATGGGCACGGACAAGAACGCGAACGTGCTGTGGGTGGGCAATTCGTGGGGCGCCACGTTTGCGCGCATCGACACGAAGACGATGGAGACGAGGATCATCCCGTTCCCCGACCCGACGATGCAGCCGTATCACATCGTGGTCGACAACAAGCACAACGTCTGGGGAAACCTGTGGACCTCGGATCGGATCGTGAAGCTCGATCCGGCAACCAACAGATGGACGATGTTCGACCTGCCGGTTCGCGGCACCGAAATTCGGCATATCGCCCTGCTCGAGCAGGGCGACAAGCTCACCGTCGTGATGCCGGTCTACCGCACAAATCAGATGGGCGTCATGACCGTGCGCAGCGAATCGGAGCTGGCCGCTCTGAAAGCGAAGGCGCAGTAAACCGTATCGACGCGTGTCGTCACGCGACACGCGTCGGCTCGGGCTATCAACCGCTCGTCGCTCAGCACCGCACCGCAGCGCAACGACACGATCGCTGCGCAAAATAAAACGCGGGCGCTTCAAGGAGGAAATCATGCAGTACAAATTGATTGCAGGACTGCTGCTGGGTGCTTGCGTTGGCGGGGTCTACGCCCAGACCGCGGAAGAGCTGCTGGCCGACGGCAGGAATACCGAGAACGTGCTGACCTTCGGCATGGGCTACGACCTGAAGATGTACAGCCCGCTCAGGCAGATCAACAAGTCGAATATCAAGCGGCTGGTCCCGGTCTGGACCTTCAGCCTCGCCAACGATATGGGCGAGCTGTCGCAGCCGACGATCTACAACGGCGTGATGTACGTGGTCAACGGCAACTGGACGTTCGCCATCGACGTCGCAACGGGCCGGCAGATCTGGCGTACGCCGGTGAGCTATGACCGTGCGGCGCTGCGCGTAACGACTTCAGGCGCCTACATTCGAGGCGCCGCGACGATCTACAACGGCAAGCTCTTCCGCCAGACGATCGATGCGCACGTCCAGGCGCTCGACATGAAGACCGGCAAGGAGCTCTGGAAAGAGAAGTTCGGCGAATGGAAAGAGAGCTACGCCGGGATCGTGGCGCCCGCGATCGTCAACGGCGTGCTCATATCGGGGATGGCGGGCGGGGACCGCACGGCGCGCGGCTTCATCGAAGGCTACGACCCTGAAACGGGTAAGCGGCTGTGGCGGCGCTGGACCATTCCCGCACCCGGCGAGCCGGGATCGGAGACCTGGCCCCACAAGGACGAGCCCGATGCGTGGAAATACGGCGGCGGCGCGACGTGGCAGCCGGGTTCATACGATCCACAGCTCGACCTGTTCTACATCGGCACCGGCAATGCCGAGCCGTATAACCCGAAATATCGCTCCGGAATGGACAGCCTGTACGCGGCGAGCCTGCTCGCAATCCGCCCGAAGACCGGAGAGCTGGTCTGGCATTACCAGTATGTGCCTAACGACAGCTTCGATTTCGACGGCACCGCTGAAAGCATACTCGCCGACATCCAGGTCGGCGGTACGCCGCGGAAGGTCCTGTTCAACGTCAACAAGAATGGATTCGTATACGTGCTCGACCGCACCAACGGCCAGCTGATCGCCGCGCATCCGTTCGTGAGCCAGAACTGGGCCAAGCACATCGACCTGAAGACCGGCCGGCCGGTGCTGACCGATCTGCTGGAGCGCG
>JAQGMV010000299.1 GCA_028292225.1 Betaproteobacteria bacterium | reverse complement strand
ATAGCGCGTGTTGGCGTAATCCTTACCGGCCATCGGCCATTCGGCACCGGCCGCCGGCGCCGGTTGTGCAGGCGCACCCACCGGTGTCGATCCGATCACGGCGGCGAAGAGCACACCGCGCCATCTCATGTTCATCGCTTGCATGCCCGAGGTGTCCGATGCTTTCAGCATCGCCTCTAGGCAACTCACGTGCCAAACGCCCTGCTTCAGGACGTCCTGAATTCAACGGATGACGTAAAGTCTCTCGAAGCAGGCCAAGCTTTTCGGGCTCTGTACGCTTCATGACGTAATCAGGTGCCGCCGGGAGCGCCTCCGAGCTTTTCGGCGACCCAGTCGCTCATGTAATCGACGATGAGCGGGCCGTTGTCCGCGCCGCAATGCTCTGCCGCGCCGTCAGCGAGCCTGAAGACCTTCAGCTCGCGCTGCGGGCTGTTCACCGCGCTTTCAATCGTGCGCTCGGCGTGCCACAGCGGCACCTGGCGATCGTTCTCTCCATGCACGACGAGCAACGGACAGGTGATCTTGTCAGCGACCCCTTCGAGCGTCATCTGCCGCACGACTTTCAAGGTCTCTTCGATCGAGTCTTGACCGAACACCCAGTTCACGTGCTCCGCATAGCCCGGCACCGATGGCTCGCCTTTGCCGCCGATGCGCTCGGTGACCGTGTGTCCGTAATCGAAGATCGCGCCCCATGCCACGCAGCACTTGAAGCGCTTTTCGTATGCCGCCGCGCGAGGCGCGTAATAACCGCCGAGGCTGAGCGCCATCATGCCGATGCGGTCCGGGTCGACGTCGTCCCGCGTCTCGAGATAATCGACGCATGCGCCTGCGGGTTTCTCGGTGTCGGGCCCGCTCGGCAACCCGAGCAGGCGCAGCGCCGCACCCACGCCCGGATGATCGACGATCAGCACCGACACGCCGCGCCGCCTGAACTCGTCGGCGACCGACGGATAGATGAGCTCCTTGGTCACGTCGAGCCCGTCGAAGTGAACGATGCAGGGCTTGCGCCCAGGGCCGGGGGCTTTGGAGAAATACGCGGGAAGCTTGTGCGGACCGAAAGGCACTTCGACGAACTCGACCGGGTCGCGCCTGAGCGTGAGCCCTTTCCTGTACAGATCGATACCGCGCTTGTACGCGTCGAGCCTGCGCGGATCCTTGTGGCTCGGCATGCGCTCGGCCATGAGGTAGTAGACCGCGGAGCGGAGATACTTGCGCCCCGCCGAAAGCGTGCGCCCGGCCGCTTCGTCGGTTGCGCCGAGGCGCTCGACGCGCTCGGCAAGCTTCATCCAGCTTTCGAACCAGGCGCGCTGCGCGGTCTGGTCGCCGCCGAGCGCCTTGACCGCGGCGATTTCTTTCAGCGGCCGGCACGCTTCGTCGATCTCGGAGATCTGCCCGCCGCGGTTGACCGCGCCCATGACCGCGAGGCTCCAGGTGTAGTTGTTGGGGAAATACTCGAACATGGCTGCCTGCTCCTGGTGTGGAATCGGGTCTCGATCGATCCGGATGAATTCCATCGAGTCGCTACTCCGCGTCCGGAAAATGCGGAAAGATGTCTTGAAGGGGCTCGGTCATGCCGGTCCTCTTGTGAGCAGCGCGGGACTCACGGCAGGAGCGTGCGACTATGCCATAATTTTCCGCGACGCCGATTCCGCTCCGGAACACCATGCAAGCCTTCCCCGGAGGTAACTTTCCTGCAGTCATCGCGTTAAACGATCAGAACATCAACGGAGGAGGAACCATGCGTAGAACAGACATCATCATGTCGCTGGCGCTCGCTTGCAGCGCGGCGTTCTCTGTGGGCACTGCGGGCGCTGCCGAGAAGTCCGCAGCGGCTTCCGGCGAGGGTTACCCGAACCGGCCGGTGCGGTGGATCGTGCCCTACACGCCCGCGGGCACCACCGACATACTCGCGCGATTGATGAGCCAGTGGCTCACCCAGCGCACCGGTCAGCAGTTCGTCGTCGACAACCGGCCCGGCGGCGGCAACAACATCGGCACCGAGATGGCGATCAAGTCACCGCCCGACGGTTACACACTGATGCTCGTCAATCCGGCGAACGCGATCAACGCCACCCTTTATGCCAAGCTGCCGTTCAATTTCCTGCGCGACCTCACCCCGGTCGCAGGCCTTGTGCGCGTCCCGAACGTCATGGAAGTCACGCGGTCGATGCCGGTCAAATCGGTGCCTGAGTTCATCGCGTATGCGAAGAAGAACCCGGGAAAGGTCAACATGGCGTCGTCCGGCAGCGGCACCTCGGTGCACCTCTCGGGAGAGCTCTTCAAGGCGATGACCGGAATCGACATGCAGCACGTGCCGTACAAGGGCGCAGGGCCTGCGCTGATCGAGCTCATCGGAGGCCAGGTACACGTGCTCTTCGACAACCTCCCCTCGTCCATCGGGCACATCAAGGGTGGGGACATCCGCGCGCTGGCGGTCACAACGCTCAAGCGCTCACCGGCTTTGCCGGACGTGCCCACCGTAAATGAATCGGTGCCGGGGTACGAAGCCAGCGCGTGGTTCGGCATGGCCGTCCCGAACGGCACGCCGGTTGCCATCATCGAAAGGCTGAATCGCGAGGTCAACGCCGCGCTCGTCGACCCCGGCATGAAAGCGAAGCTCGCCGAGCTTGGTGGCGACCCCATACCCGGAACCCCGGCTGACTTCTGGAAGCTGCACGCGGCCGAAACCGAGAAGTGGGCGAAAGTGGTCAGATTCTCGGGCGCGAAAGCGGAGTAAGCCTGCGTCGCCGGGTGCGGTCGCCGGCCCGGCGCAACAAAGGGAGAACGCTTTGAGCGAGAGTCGTGAAGGCCGCGCCGAACGCCTCCTCGGTCAGCTGCACCGCTGGGCCATGGAGGCGATCGAGCTCCCGCGCGAGCAGCGCGACGCCTACATCATCGAGGTTGCAACGCAATATTATGACGATGCGGTAAAGAACGGCTTGAACGGCGCGCAGGCCGAAGAATGGCGCGAGAACATCGACGACTGGCTGCACTCGCTGGTCGAGGCGATCGAAACCAGCGGAGGGGCGACGGGCGGGCACGCGTAAATACACGAGCTTTCGGGGCCAGTCATTGAACCGCCGCCCCCCCGGGCTCTCTAATTACCATTGGCATACCCGCCAATCACGAAGAGAGGACTTACCATGAAGAAGCTATTGGTAGCGGTAATCGCCTCGATGCTCGGGCTGGCATCGATCTCGGTGTACGCAGAAGAAGTGAAGCTCACCGACCAGGACCGGAGCGAGCTCAGGCAGCGGGTCGATTCGCTGCGTGCCGAGAATGCCCTCGGACGCTCGCGTGACGACAGCATGGGCCGGTCGATGCGTGCGGATCGCCCCGTGAAAGCCAAGCACACGAAGAAGCACTACAAGAGACACTCGAAGCGCAGCAGCTCGAGGCCGCGCGCATAAGCGGCGCATCCGCAACGCAAAAGAGGCAGGGATTCCCTGCCTCTTTTCATTGTACCTGGCATCGCGGGTCGCTCAAGCGGCAGTGTGCACGTCGAGGCGCATCGAAGACGCACCGAAGCAGCGGCGTACGATCAGCGCTTGTGGAGCTCGCGGTCCAGACGCAGCTGGGTGCCGCCCTGCTGCGACGTGGCGATTGCGGCCGACGAGGCATGAGGCGCGGGATTGCGCCCGTAGAGATAGCCGACGACGATCCCGATGAAGAGTGCGGCGACCGCCGCGACGAAGGCGATCGAGCGCACCTTGTGCGACTTCGTTGCCCAGTCAGCCGCCTCTGGCTGGTACTCGACCTCGCTCGATGCGGCGGGAGCCCGCTGCAATTGGCGTTCATGAGCATCCTCGCGCAGCCGAGCCTGTGGCTGCGGCGGCGCCGGGTCTTCATACCGGGCCGATGCAGCGCCTGCGCCCCTGTTCTCTGAAGCGTGCAGAATCGATAAGGCCTCGTCCAGGCTCACCTCGTCTGTGGAGTCTGGCGCAGGGGCCGGCGCCCGTGCAGGCTTCGGAGCGTGTTTCGGCAAGGGCTCGCCGTCGCGGCGCGGCATTGCGAATACGCGGGCCGACTCGCCGCCGAGGGACGGGCTTTCCGGCGCCTCCTGGAAGATGTCCTGCGAAAAGTCGGGGAAGAGATCGGGCTCGGTGCCTGGCGGCTCGACCTCGTCGGCCTCGCTCGCCAGCTCTGCGAAGGCGGTCTCGAATCGTTCCACCAGCTCGAGAATTTCAGCGTCCGGAACCGAAGCCTCTGACCGGGAGGCGACCTTGGACGGCCCAGCGTGGCTGTCCTTGCCCGGCTGTGGCCGCGCCGGGCGGACGCCGTCGGGCGCTGAGGCGGTCGAATTGTTCATGGGAACGGTCCTACGTTATGCGATTCGCCTCCGAGCGTCGCAGAAACAGCTCATGTAGTCCATGAATAACTGCTCGGAAGACGCGAGAAGCACACCTGTTTCGTCAAATATTTGCCAGCCCCACAAAGTACGGCCGGCAAGCTTGACGCTGTAGATGCGCTGCCCGAAAGCCGGGGGCGCGGCAACGAATTCTCGGGGCGAGGAACCGAGCATGGCGGGGAGACCCGGACTATAGGATCCCCACCTCTGCAAATCGCATACCCCAAACCGCCGCCTGGCTCAGTTCGGCGGAATACCCGCCTCCGCGATCAGCTTTCCCCACTTGCGGTACTCGGATTTGATATAGGCGCCGAAAGCGTCAGGCGTTCCCGGCGCGGCTTCGAGCCCCTGTTTCAACAGGAGATCCTTCACGTCGGGCATGTTGAGCGCGCGCCCGAACTCCTTGTTGAGCCGATCGATGACCGGGCGCGGCGTTCTCGCAGGTACGACGATGCCGTACCAGTTATCGGTCTCGTAGCCGGCCAGTCCGGTTTCGGCGATCGTCGGTAAATCGGGCAGCACGAGTGAACGCTTTGCGGTGGTTACCGCGAGCGGCCTCACTTTCCCCGCCCTCACCTGGACCTGCGCGGTGGGCGCCGACGCGAAGATGAGCTGCACTTCGCCGGAGAGCAGCGCCGTCATCGCCGGCGCTCCGCCTTTGTACGGGATGTGCACCATCTTTATCTTGGTCATGCTGCTGAAGAGCTCAGCGGCGAGGTGCCCGGCGTTCCCGGTGCCGCTGGAGCCGTAAGTCAGGCCGCCCGGCTGCCTGCGCGCAAGCGCGACGAGCTCCTGCACTGTTTTCGCCTGCACCGTCGGATGCACCACGAGGACGTTGCTTCCGGACACGGCAAAAGTCACCGGCGCGAGATCCCTGATGGGGTCGTAGCCGAGCCCCTTGTAAAGGTGCGGATTCACCGAGATGTTGCCGATGGATCCCATCAGCATCGTGTAACCGTCGGGCGCCGCCTTGGCGACCGTCTCGGCCGCTACGCTGCCTGCCGCACCGCCGCGATTGTCGTAGATCACCTGCTGCCCGAGCGCGCTGCTGATGACGGGCCCCGTCACTCGCGCGGTGATGTCGAGGCCGCCGCCGGGCGCATTGGCGATGACGAAGCGGATAGGCTTGTTGGGATACGCTGCGGATTGCGCGCCCACCAGCGGCGAGCACGACAGCGCGACAGCACCGCAGACCACGACACGAACCAGCCCGGATACGCACAGCACGCGAACACTCATCATCATCGTCATAGGTCTCCATATCGGGAAAAGCGTTGCTGAGGAACAGCACGCCGTCGACACGACGTACGGCCGCGGCATGTCAGGGCGCGATCGAAGTCTTGTAGGCGACGATCCTGTCGTAGGCGATCGGACGTCCCGCCGGACCCTGCAGGGTCAGCGCCGTCACGTTCAATTCGGCGGCCGGCGCAGGCTTCATCGGCATCAGCGTCAGCACGAGCAGCTCTGCGTTCGTGGCGCGCGTGCCGCTCTGCGCCGACGCACCTACCAAAATCGAGCCGTCCTCATTCACGCGATAATCAAAGGTCGGATCGCTGCTGACCGTGCGTCCGGGCTTGACCGAGATGACGTCGAACAGCGCCGGATCGAACCGCAACCGCATCGGCCACGCGTGAAGAAGCTCGCCGGAGCTCACGTTCAAAGTCACGTCGAAGCGCGTGCCGAGCTTGACCTTGTCG
>JAQGMV010000284.1 GCA_028292225.1 Betaproteobacteria bacterium | reverse complement strand
CAAAGCGGGCTATACTTTCCGCCGCTCGGCGCCGCATCGACGTGTGTCGGGCGCATCACGCAACTCGAGGAGCATCCATGGCACGGATCGAAGTCAAATCGGAGATCACCGGAACGGTGTGGCAGATCAAATCGAGCGTCGGCGATCGCGTCGAGGCCGGCGACACGCTCGTGGTGATCGAGTCGATGAAGATGGAGATCCCGGTCATCACCGAAGATCCCGGCGTCGTGAAGGAAATCCTGGTGAAGGAAAAAGACGCGGTCGCCGAAGGCCAGGTGGTGGCGGTCCTCGAAGACTAGCGCCGGCAGCGCGGCGCATGCTGTGTGCGGCAGCGCACGG
The DNA here is from genome assembly GCA_028292225.1 of Betaproteobacteria bacterium. Classification (GTDB taxonomy): domain Bacteria; phylum Pseudomonadota; class Gammaproteobacteria; order Burkholderiales; family SG8-41; genus JAQGMV01. The sequence goes on along the minus strand of JAQGMV010000284.1, from coordinate 14,987 downwards.
TGCACCCCGGCAACGCATCGTAAATTGCGGATCGCCTTACAAACTGCCTATGACTCCCGAGACCCTCAAAGCTTACGAGCAAGTCGCCGACCGCCTGCTCGAGACGTGCGAGAAGGAAACCGTCGCGGAGGCCGCGCGTGTCCTCGGTCTTTACGTCGGCTATTACCAGCGGCGGCACGGGCCGATCGGCATCGAGGCGCTCGCGGATCTCACCGCGGACTGCCCCAGCGCCAACCAGCGCGAGGACCGCGCTGAGGGCATGAGGGCGCTGGCCGCTGCGCTCACGCTCTCGGCAGGTCTTGCGCAGGCGGCGACGGACGAGAGTTAGCGCGTCACTCAGCAATCCGGTCCGGCAACAGCCGGTCGAACTCGCGCTTCACGACGGCATAACACTCGCACACGCGCTTTTCGAGGCCGGGCCGGTCGATCATGCTGATGTGGCCGCGCCGATAGCGGATGAGCCCCGCGTCCTGCAGCGCCCCCGCGGCCTGGTTCACGCCTTCGCGCCGCACGCCGAGCATGTTCGCGATGAGCTCCTGGGTCATCCTGAGCTCCGGCGTGGGCAGGCGATCCGCGCTCAGCAGCAGCCAGCGACACAGTTGCTGCTCGACCGAATGGTGGCGGTTGCACACCGCGGTCTGCGCCATCTGCGTGATCAGCGCCTGGGTATAGCGCAGCAGGAGATGCTGTAGCGCGCCTCCCGATTCGAACTCACGCTTGAGGACGTGCGCTTTCATGCGGAAGGCGTGGCCGGCGCTTTGAACGACGGCACGGCTCGGGGTCGTCTCGCCGCCCATGAACAGCGCGATGCCGACCAGGCCCTCGTTTCCGACGACCGCGATCTCGGCGGAAGCCCCGTCTTTCATGACGTACAGCAGCGATACGATCGCGGTCGTCGGCAGGTAGACATAGGAAAGCTTGCCGCCGGCTTCGTACACCGACGCGCCGAGCTTGAGCGGTACGAGCTCGAGCTCCGGGCGGAGACGCTCGTATACCGACGGCGGCAGTGCTGTCAGCAGCCGGTTGACCGGGCTCGTGCGAGGAACTGCCATGCGAGCGCTTCTCCCGAGCGGCGCGTCGCGTAATGCACGAAACGTCGCCGCTCGAGGTCGAGGCTAGCACGGAAGCAGCCGTGGCTACACGGCGGTCCGGCGCGTGCGGTCAGTCGCTGAGCAGCAGCGGAAAGACGAAGCCGAACGACGCGAGGAACAGACAGAACTTCACGATGAACGTACCCTTCTGCGGGATCGTCATCGCTCCGAACTTGGCGGATGTGTCCAGAAAATTGCTCATGCGTTTCTCCTTCATTCCTGTCCTGCGGGGCGCCTTCAGCGCGGGCCGTTGCGAACCCGGGGGCGCGCACCGCGGGGCGCGTTCTCGTGCGAGAAAGGCACGCGAAGTACCGGGCGCATCGAGTCGGCCGTCGGCATGATCTGCGTATACGAGAACGCTTCAGGACGCCGCGCGGCGAGCTGCGGCACTGCGTCGCGCGGGTCCGGCGTGGACAGCGCCCCGCCTTCGCCTTCCCACCGATTGAGGGTGGCCTGCCGAGGACCTGCGTTTTCGCGTTTTCGATCGTTCATGGTGTGACCTTTCTGCGCGTGGCGCGCAATGACAGGGGGATCTTCGACGGGCGCGCGGCGAAGCCGGGCGCGGTCACTTCGATCCTCCAGCCCAACCATGGTGGACGTGAAACGCGTGGGTGTATGTGCGCCACCGCACTGAAGGCGGCGCGGGTCGGCTTTCAGGGGGAAAGAGGGCTGCTGCGGGCGCGCGCATAGCGCCGAGGGTTTACGCGGGGCCGCGCTTCTTCGCCGCGGACACGGGCTGTGGCGCCTCCTGAAGCGCGCGGATCGCGGCGTCACGCGAATCGGTCACGCGCTCGCGTGCGATGCGCTCGGCCGTCGCGCCGTCGCCTTTCCGAATCGCTTCGAGGAGCTTCTGCCAGTGCTGCACCGACTGGCGCCTGCGCTCGGGTGTCGAGAGCCCGAGCTGCGAATAGCGCAGGGTCTGGCGCGCGAGTGAATCGAGGATGTGCTTCAGCCGCGCGTTCGCGCAGGCTTCGGTGAGGACCCGATTGAGCGTCCAGACGATCTCGACGTACTCCTGGCCTTGTTTGCCTTCACGAGCCAGCCGCGTGAGCCGCGCGACTTCAGGCTCGAGCGCCGCGAGCACTTTCGCGCGCTGAGGGTCTTCCGCGATCAGGCGATCGCGCAGGCCGTTGAGCATCGCGCGGATATCGAAGATTTCTTTCACTTCCGCGATGCTCGGATTGGTCACGATCGCGCCGCGGCGCGCAAGGATGGCCACGAGCCCGTCACGCTCCAGCAGGCGCAGCGCCTCGCGGATCGGCCCGCGGCTCACCGCGAACTCGGTGGCGAGCGCCTGCTCCATGATGCGCTGCCCGGGCGCGTAAGCGCCTGCGACGATGCGCTCCGAAAGCCGGGTCGCGATCTGCTCCGGCAGCGAAGAAGTCAGCGCGCGCGACGCGCGCGCGAGCCCGCTTGCGGCGAGCAGTCTTTCGGCGCTGTCGAGCACGCGGTTCATGAGCGGAGGATGGAAGCGCTTTGTAGGATTGTCAACAATCTTGTATGCTGTCCGATCCATGTCCTGGCGTCCCGAAATCGAAGAGATCCACCGCCGCCGCGAGCTCGCGCAGGCGTGCGGCGGCGCGGACGCGGTCGCCCGGCAGCACGCCGCGGGAAAGCTCACGGTGCGCGAGCGTGTGGCCTCGCTGCTCGACGCCGGCTCGTTCAGGGAAGTGGGCTCGCTCGCCGGGCGCGCCAGCTACGACAAGGACGGCAAGCTCACCGGCTTCGAGCCCGCCCCTTACGTGATGGGGATCGGCAGGATCGACGGCAGGCCGGTCGCGATCGGAGGCGAGGATTACACGATCCGCGCGGGTACCGGTTTCGGATCCGACCGCCGCAAAGGCGGACAGGGCGGCTTCATCGAAGACCTCGCCTACGAGTACCGCATTCCGCTCGTCAACCTGATCGACGGCACCGGCGGGACGGTGAATACCGCGAAGCGCAAAGGCTATACGGTCGTTCCCGGTCACGGGCAGGACGGGTGCGAGCGCTCCGCGGACCTGCTCGGGATCGTTCCGGTCGTCTCGGCAGTCATGGGAACGACCGCGGGCGGGCCGTCGATGCGCGCGATCCTGTCGCACTGGTCGATCATGGTGAAAGGCACCGGCCAGATATTCGCGGCGGGTCCGCCGGTCGTCGAGCGCGCTTTCGGCGAGAAGCTCACCAAGGAAGCGCTCGGCGGGAGCAAGATCGCGGTCGACACCGCGGGCACGATAGACAACGTGGCCGAGGACGAAGCCGACTGCCTGGCGCAGATCAGGCGCTTTCTCTCGTACATGCCGGCGAACGTGTGGGAGCTTCCGCCGACATTGCGCAACGGCGACCCCGCGGACCGAGCCGAAGACGCGCTCGCAGACATCGTCCCGCGCGTCAGTCGCCAGGCTTACAACATGAAGAAGGTCGTCGGGATGATCGTCGACCGCGGATCGCTCTTCGAGATCCAGCCGACCTACGGCCGCGCGCTCATCACCGGGCTCGCGCGCATGGACGGCTACGTCGTCGGAATCGTCGCGAATAATCCGATGTTCGGCGGCATCATGGACGTGAAGGCGGCTCGCAAGCAGGGCCACTTCGTCGACCTCTGCGACATGTTCAACATTCCCCTGGTTTTCTTCGCGGACATCCCGGGGCTGATGGTCGGGGTCGAGTCCGAGTCCGGGGCGATCCTGCGCGAAGGGGTGCGCGCGCGCTTCCTCGGTTTCCAGGTGAGCGTTCCCGTTTTCACCGTGATCGTTCGCAAGTGCTACGGCGTCGCGGGCGGAGGCGTGATCGACCGCAGGGGGCTCAACTTCAAGATCGCGTGGCCTTCGGGCAACTGGGGTTCGCTCCCGGTCGAAGGCGGCGTGAAAGCGGCGTATCGCCGCGAGATCGAAAGCGCTCCGGACCCTCTTACGCGCGAGCATGAGATCGAGGAAGAGCTGCGCCAGCTCGCTTCGCCTTTCAGGACCGCGGAAGCTTTCGCGATCGAGGACCTCATCGACCCGCGCGAGACGCGGCCTTATCTGTGCCAGTTCATCGAGGCGCTGCAGCCGCGGTTGCGGACGCAGCTCGGGCCTAAGGGTAAAACAGGTGTGAGGCCATGAGAACAGGAGCGATGTGATGGCGCGACCCGAGATCGAAGGCGACCGGGTAATGGGATGGCCGGACCGCAAGCGGCCGACCCTCATTGCGGGCAGGGACTCGCAGGGCCGTGTGATCAACGGCCGCGCGCCGATCACCGAGCTCGAAGGGCTCATCACGCCCGCCGACGCGTATTACGGGTAAACGGTGAACCGTCACAGCTGCGAAGCGCCAACGGCTCCTACGCCCGACCATTCGCCGTTTACCGTTTACGAACCATGCACATAGTTGTCTGCGTCAAGCAAATCCCCGACCCCGAAGCCGCTTTCAGCATGCTCAAAGTCTGACGCGGCCGTTTTCAGGGACGCGCAGTTCGGAGCGGTCGGCGACTACCGCCGTATCGTTCCGGCACTCGCGGCCGCAGTGGCCGAGTTGAAGAGAAACAGACAACCCGCGTAACGCGAATCGCGTACGCCTATCGGCAGGAGAGGCACATGTCGTACGAAGCACTGCTCGAGGAATACGAAGCGCGGCGCGCGAAGGCGCTCGCCGGCGGCGGCGAGGAGAAGTACGCCAAGCGCAAAGCGTCGGGGATGTGGAGCGCCCGCGAGCGCGTCGCTTACCTCCTCGACGAAGGATCGTTCATCGAATCGGGTTTGTTCGGCTCGTCGGGCGTGTATCCCGAGCAGGCGGACGAGACGCAGACCGACGGCAAGATCGCGGGCTTCGGCAGGATCGACGGCCGTGACGTCGCGGTCGTGGTGAACGACTTCACCGTGAAGGGCGCGTCCACGAGCTCGACAAACGGCAAGAAAGTCGGGCATATGAAGCGCACTGCCACCGAGCGCGGCATGCCGCTCGTCGTGGTCGGCGAGTCGACCGGCGCGCGACTGCCCGATGCGATGGGCTCGCGCGGCATGGGACAGCTCCTCGGCAATGACCCGACCCAGTTCAGGCGTCTGCGCGAGACCCCGATGGCTGCCGCTGCGCTCGGTCCCGCTTTCGGGTCGTCGACGTGGCTCATGTGTCTTTCCGATTTCGCGGTGATGCACAAGGCCGCGACGATGGCGGTGTCGAGCCCGCGCCTGGTGTCGATGGCGCTGGGCGAGAAAGTGAGCGCCGACGATCTCGGCGGCTGGCGCCTGCACGCCGAGATCACCGGGCTCGTCGACCAGGTCGTCGACAGGGAAGAAGAAGTTTTCGACGCGATCCGAAAATACCTCTCGTACATGCCGGGCCACCATCGCGAAGCGCCGCCCGACGCGGCCATCCCCGCGGGCTCGGGCGACGACATGGGCAAAGTGTTCGACATCCTTCCCGAGAGCCGCACGCAGGTGTACGACATGAAGCGCGTGATCAAGTGCGTGGTCGACAAGGATACGATGTTCGAGCTGAAGCCCAGGTTCGGCAGGAGCGCGGTCACCGCGCTCGCGCGCCTTGGCGGAAAGAGCGTGGGCATCATCGCGAACAACCCGCTGCATCGAGGCGGGGCGCTCGACGCCGACGCGTGCCGGAAGATCGTCGACTTCATCGTGATGTGCGACTCCTTCAACGTGCCGCTCGTGATCCTCGTCGACACGCCGGGTTTCCAGATCGGCACCGACGCCGAGCGCGCGGGTGCCCCGGGCAAGATCATGAACTTCATGAATGCGATGACGCTCGTCACGGTGCCTCACCTCTCGGTGATCATCCGCAAGAGCTACGGCCGGGCTTATGTGTGCATGGGCGGCGGCCGGCATTCGGACGACGTCGCCGCGTGGCCGACTGCGGAGATCAGCTTCATGAGCCCCGAGTTCGCGACCAAGATCGTGCACGGTGTCGGCGTCGGCGAGCCGGGCTTCGAAGAAGCGTTCGCCGGCATACGCCAGGGCTCCGACGTGTGGGGTCTCGCGGCGGTGTATGCGGCGCAGGAAGTCATAAGACCTGAGCAGACTCGCGATTACCTCATCCGCATGCTCGACGTCTACAAGCTGCGGATGACCAAAGGCGTGGGGCAGCACCTCATGCGCAGCTGGCCGACGAGTTACTGACGAGGGAATACCTCGTTAGCAGCTCGTCGGTGAACGAACAGAGGGAAACCCGAGGTTTCCCTCCGTAACCTCCCTTCCTGCGGCTTAAAACCGTATGGAGGGCATAAGGTCCTGAGGTGAGGGGAAGATGTTCAATAAAGTATTGGTAGCAAACCGGGGCGCAATCGCAGCGCGGATCCTTCGCGCGCTGAATGCCATGCGCATCCACTCGGTCGCGGTGTATTCCGAAGCAGACGCCGGTGCGCCGTATCTGGACATGGCCACCGAAAGCTACGCGATCGGGGCAGCGCCCGCGCGCGAGAGTTATCTCAACCAGGATGTGATCCTGGATGTCCTCAGGAAATCTCACGCCGACGGACTGCACCCGGGTTACGGCTTTCTTTCGGAGAACGCCGCGTTCGCGCAGCGCATCGTGAGTGCGGGCGCGCGCTTCATCGGCCCCTCGCCGAAATGGATCGCGGCGATGGGTCACAAGACGAGGGCGCGCGAGCTCGCCGCGAAGCATGGCATGCCGATGTCGCCGGGGTCCGATGTCCTGCCTGCGGAGCCCGAAGCGATACTCGCCGCGGCGCGCAGGATCGGTTTTCCGGTGCTCGTGAAACCGGCGGGAGGCGGCGGCGGAATCGGGATGCTTCCCGTGCAGAACGAAGCCCAGCTTCTCGACGTTGTCGAGCGCTCGCGCTCGATGGCCACGCGCGGCTTCGGAAATGCCGAGGTCTATCTCGAGCGCCTGCTCGACAAACCGCGCCACGTCGAGTTCCAGGTGCTCGGCGACCAGTACGGCAGCGCGGTCCACCTTTTCGAGCGCGACTGCTCGACCCAGCGCCGCAATCAGAAGGTGATCGAGGAGGCGCTCGCTCCGGCGCTCCCTCGCGCCGAAGTGAATGCGGTTGCAGACAAGATCGCGGCAATCATGCGTGAGATCGGTTACGACAACATCGGCACGGTCGAGATGCTTCGGGGCGCCGACGGCTCGTTCAACTTTCTCGAGATGAACACGCGGCTGCAGGTGGAGCACGGGGTGACCGAAGCGATCACCGGTATCGATCTGGTGCAGGCGCAGATCCGGTCTGCCGCGGGAGACCGGCTTGCCGATATCCTGCCGGAGGTGATCGACGCGCGCGGGCACGCCATACAGGCGCGGGTTTACGCTGAAGACCCGAAGAATTTTTATCCCTCGCCAGGCAGGCTGAACGTCTTTCGACCACCGCAAGGCGAAGGTATCCGTGTCGACACCGGTTTCGCGGAAGGCCGCGAAGTGACACCGCATTACGATCCCATGATCGCTAAAGTGATCGTGCACGCGCACACGCGTGGTGCCGCAATCGACCGCCTGATTGCCGCGCTCGAAGCCTTCGAGATCGAAGGGCTCAAGAACAACATACCCGCGGTGCTCGCGATCCTTCGCTCGGAGCAGTTCCGGGCAGGTGACGTGCATACGGGGTTGATGCCTGAAGTGCTGGGGAAGAAGAAATGACGACCGTGATGAGCCGGAACTCGCTCACCGAAGCCCGGGCGCAAGGCCGCACCGCGTTGGACGAAGCGTCGGGTAAAGCGCTGCTGGCGCAGTACGGAATTGCGGTCCCGACGACTGTTGTCCTCAAACGCACCGACGATGTCGACGCGGCGCTGAAAGGCCTCTCGTTTCCCGTCGTGGCGAAGGTGGTCTCGTCGGAGATCCTTCACAAAAGCGACGCGGGCGGCGTCACGGTGAATCTGCGCAGCGCGGACGAAGTGCGCGACGCCATAAGCAGCATGGCTGCGCTGCCGAGGATAGCGGCGGCGCGTGTCGACGGCTGGCTCATCGAGGAGATGGCGCCTGCGGGACAGGAGATGGTCATCGGCGGTCTGCGCGATCCCGACTTCGGGCCGCTGGTGATGGTGGGCTTGGGCGGGATCTTCGTCGAAGTGCTCGGCGACGTGTCGTTCCGCATCTGCCCGATCACGCGGCTCGACGCCGAAGAGATGATCGACGAGCTCAAAGGTGCCGCCGTACTCGACGGCGCTCGCGGAAGACCGGCCGTTTCGCGCGAGGCCATCGTCGACGTGCTGCTGAAGGTCGGCGGAGAGAATGGCCTCCTGATGCAGCACGCCGACGACATCAGGGAAGCGGACATCAATCCGCTGATCGTCTCCGCCGGCGGCGCGGTCGCGGTCGATGCGCGGTTCATATTGGACGGCGGCGCGGACGGACATTACATGACCGCCGCCCACACCACCGATTTCACCCCTCTCTTCGAGCCGAAGACCGTCGCGGTCATCGGCGCCTCGACCAAAGGCACCGCGCTGCCGAACATCTTCATCCGTCGGATACGCGAGTTCGGTTACGAGGGTGCGATCTACCCTATCCACCCGAGCGCAGCCGAGATCGACGGGCTGACCGCGTACAAGAGTCTCGCCGACACTCCCGAGCCGATCGACTACGCCTACATCGCCATCGCCGCGGCGCAGATTCCGCCGCTGTTGGCCGGCGCGAACGGGCGGCTGAAGTTTGCGCAGGTGATCTCGAGCGGGTTCGGCGAAGTCGAGGAGGGGCGCGGGCTCCAGGACGCGCTCGTGCTCGCCGCGGCCGAAGGCGGTGCGCGTCTCATCGGTCCGAACTGCCTGGGCCTGTACACGCCCCGCGGCAAAATAACCTTCACCGAGATCGGTCCGCGGGAAGTCGGCACGGTCGGCGTCATTTCGCAGAGCGGCGGGCTCGGCACCGACATCATCCGCCGCGGCTTGTCGCGCGGGCTGAAGTTCTCGGGCCTCGTCACCGTCGGCAACTGCGCCGACGTGACGCCGAGCGACCTTCTCGAGTTCTACTTCGCCGACGCCGCAACGCGGGTGATCGGTATGTACATCGAGACCGCAAGGGACGGCAGGCGCCTTTTCGACATCCTGCGTCAAGCGGGCGCATGCAAGCCGGTGGTCGTGCTCAAAGGCGGGCGCACCAGTCAGGGCATCGCGGCCGCCGCGTCGCATACCGGTTCGCTCGCGGGCGACGATCGCGTGTGGGTCGCGCTGTCGCGCCAGACAGGTTGCATCCTCGTCGACACCCTCGATCAGTTCATCGACACCCTGCTCGTTTTCCAGACGCTTAAGCCCCGACCGGAGCACCCGACACAGCGCGTCGCGCTCTTCGGCAACGGCGGCGGGACGAGCGTGCTCGCGACTGATTTCTACGCGAGGCTCGGGCTCGACGTCACGCCTTTCGACCCTCACGCGATCGCCGAGCTTGCCGCCCTCGGCCTGCCTCCGGGAACGAGCATCACCAATCCGGTCGACTGCCCCGTCGGAACGCTGCAACAGGAGGAAGGGCGCGTCGCGCAGAAAATACTCGATATCATCCACGGCTCAGGCAAGCCGGATGCGCTGGTGATGCACCTCAACCTTTCGGCGTTCGTCGGCCGCACCCGGCCCGAAGTGCTCGACAACCTCGTGCAGGCGGCGATGCGCGTGCAGGAGCACTACCCCGGTCAGGCGCATTTCGTACTCGTGCTGCGCTCCGATGGCGATCCTCCCCTCGAGCGGCGCAAGCGCGAGTTTCGCGATCACGCGGTCGAGCTCGGCGTTCCGGTGTATGACGAGATGTCGAACGCGGGTTATGCGCTCGCGGCGCTCCAGGGCTATGAGCGGTTCGTCCGCAAGCGGACGAACCTCGGCAGTAAACGAACGGAGGGGAACCCGAGGTTCCCCTCCGTAACCTCCCCTCCTTCGGTTTAAACGGACGTTTTACCCCGTGGGTTTTACGAGAAGAAGCTGACATGTATCGCAATGATTTTCGCGCCGTCGGTTACCCGCTACGCCTCTACAGCGGAAAGGACGCGCTCGAGAACCTGCCCGCGGAGCTGAAGCGTCACAAAGCTGCGCGCGCTTTCGTCGTGTGCGGCCGTTCGGTGTCGCGCAGGACCCCGCTCGTCACGCGCATGCGCGACATCCTCGGCGGATCGCTCGCCGGCGTCTTCGACGAGATGGCGAAGGAATCGCCGCTCTCGGCCGTGACCGCCGCGGCTGACGCGGCGCGCGCCGCAGGCGCCGACATGCTGATCGCGGTCGGCGCCGGCAGCGTGATCCAGGCGACTCGTGTCGTCGCCATATTGCTTGCCGAGAAGGGCCCGGTCGACACGCTGATCACTCAGTATCCCGAGCACGGCCCTGCGATCAGCCCGAAGCTCCTTGCGCCCAAGCTGCCGATCATCAACGTGCTGACCGCCGCGACTTCGGCGCAAAACCGCGCGGGCTCGGCGGTGAAAGGCGATCACCTCGACCATCGCATGGAGTTCTTCGACCCGAAGACCCGGCCCGTCGCGGTGTTCTGGGACAGCGACGCGCTGCTCACCGCACCGCCTACACTCGCCCTCAACACCGGGGCTGCCGTGTTCTGGCGCGCGGCGATGAACATGGGCGCTTTGAGCCTGACTCCCCTCGTCGAAGGCGACCGGCTGCAGGCGCTGCGGCTCGCGCGAGGCGCGCTCACGCGGCTGTCGGACGCGAACGATCCGGCGCCGCGCTTGGAGCTGTGCGCCGCTGCCTTCCTGCAGAATCGCGACGCGGACGACGGCGGCACGCTCGTCGAGAAGCACTGGGTCGGGCGCGTGGTCTATGCGTTCGCCGCCGCGCTTTTCAACCAGCACGCACACGTGAGCCAGGGGGAGGCGAACAATGCGCTCACGCCAGGCGTCATGCGTGCGCTCGGGCGGCGCGATCCGGAGGCGATGACGCGCATCGCCTCCGCACTCGACGCGTGGCGTGTGGGCGATCCGGTCGATGAGGCGCCCGAGCGCGCCGCTGCCGCCCTCGAGCGGGTCTTCGAAGCCATCGGCACGCCGACGGGCCTCTCGCAGCTCGGCATCCCTCGCGCAAGCCTGCCCCTGATCCTCGAGCGCTCGCTGAAGAACTTCAACGCCGATCCGAAACGCGAGTTCGTGCGCGAGCGCGACCTCCTGCGCGATGTATTGCAGTCCACGTGGTAATTCACCCTTAACCCTTTACCCTTCACAAGAAGAAAACAATGGATACCTTGCAAACCGGAATGAAAGACAGGCTCGAGTGGGAAGTCACCGAGCGCCTCACGACCACGCGCGGCGAGTTCAAGGTTTTTTCCACGCCTTCGATGTGCCAATTGGCGGAAACGGCGTCGAACAAGCTCGTCGCGCCGCACCTCAAACCCGGCCAGGGCCAGGTCGGACTCATGGTGACCATCCGTCACATGGCCGCGACACCGATGGGCAAGATGGTGCGCGCCGAAGTCGAGCTGACGGCGATCGACCGGCGCAAGCTCACCTTCCACGTGCAGATCTTCGACGACGTCGAACAGATCGGCGACGTGGTGCACGAGCGATTCGTCATCGACCTCGACAAGTACACCGAGCGCCTGCGCAAGAAGATCAACGGCTGATCGCAACCGCCGCCGGCCGCCGCCTCGGTATCCCGAACCGCCGCCTCACGTCGAGTTGCTACAATGCACGGGTCCCCAGACAACCGAGCAACCCTCCCGTATGGCGTTTCAGCCCGCCGACCTCTCGATCGTCATTCCGACGTTCAACGAACGCGGAAACCTCCCTGAGCTGATCAGGCGTATCGATGCCGCGCTCGGCGACATACGCTGGGAGGCGATCATCGTCGACGACGATTCGCCCGACGGCACGGCCGATCAGGCGCGGCAGATGTACCTCGAGGATGCCAGGGTGCGCTGCATACACCGGCTCGGCCGACGAGGACTCTCATCGGCATGCATCGAGGGCATGCTGACGAGCAGCGCCCGATTCCTCGCGGTGATGGACGCCGATCTGCAGCACGACCCGTCGGTGCTGCGCACGATGTACGACATGCTCGCAGCCGATGAGGCCGATCTGGTCATCGGAAGCCGGTACACGAGCGGCGGCAGCGTAGGCCAATGGGATGGGCGCCGGCTCGCCATCAGCCGGCTCGCGACACGCTTGTCCAATCTCGCCACGAAGCGCCCGGTGGCCGACACGATGAGCGGTTTCTTTTCGCTCAAGCGGCAGGTCTTCGAAGACTGCGCGAAGAACCTTTCGAGTCTCGGCTTCAAGATCCTTCTGGACATCATCGCCTCATGCAAGGAGAGCGTCCGGATCAGGGAAGTGCCGTATACCTTCGGCGCCCGGCTGTCGGGCGAGAGCAAGCTTTCGACCAATGTCGCGTGGGAATTCCTGCTCCTGCTCGCCGACAAGATGGTCGGCAAGTACCTGCCGGTCAGGTTCCTCGCCTTCGCGTTCATCGGATCGCTCGGGGTCGGAGTTCATTTTCTCGTCCTGACCCTGATGTTCAAAGTCGGGAAAGCGCCGTTCGCGGTGAGCCAGGCGACTGCCACAGCCGTCGCCATATTGTTCAACTTCTCGCTCAACAACGTTCTCACCTATGCCGGACAGTCGCTCAAAGGCGCGGCGTGGTTCAGGGGATTGCTGACCTTCTATCTCATCTGCGGTATCGGCGCGGTGGCAAACGTGGGGGTGTCGAGTTACCTCTTCGTCCACGATACCTACTGGGCGATCGCCGCGCTTGCCGGAATCCTCATGAGCGTCGTGTGGAACTACGCGGTATCGGCGCGCTACACCTGGAAGACTGCGTGACGCGATACGCCTCGGCGGCCCGCGGGAATCCCGAGTCACACCGCGCGGGATGACGCGCGGCTCGCCGGAGGCCTGGCTGCTGGCGCTCGTGTGCGCTGCGCTGATCGCCGCGCGCGTCTACCCCGAGCTCGCCCCGATCCTCGACAGCGACGCCTTCCAGTACTTGAGCATGGCGAAAAACGCCCTCGCAGGATTTTTCGCCCACACGTCGATCGCGCATTTCGACGCCGAGCGCTCGTTCGGCTTCATTCCCGCACCGGTAGTCACGTTCCCCGCGGGCTACCCTTTGGCGATCGCGCTCGTCAGCCAGGCCGGTTTGTCCCTGCACAGCGCAGCCTTGCTGATCAGCGCAGCATCAACAGTGGTGTGCGTGTTTCTGCTCGCGTGGATCGCGCAGCGGCTGGGCATCGCGCGCGGGCTACGCATCGTGCTGCTGGTCACTTTTGTATCGAACGCGGCGGTCGTGTATTACGCGGCCTGCGCGCTGACCGAAGCCCTCTTCACCGCCCTCGTCACAGCGGCGGTCGCCTTGCTCGTCGCTGCGCGAGCGCGTGGCCGGGCGTGGTACTGGATCGCTGCGGGCCTGGTTTTCGGCATCGCCTATTTCGTGCGATACGCGGGCCTGTTCTTCGTCGTCGGCCTGGGAATCGTCGCGCTTCTTCATGTGATCGCACGCGAGCGCTCCGTCGCGAAAGGCTACATCCTCGCGTGCGCCGCGGCAGGCGCGCTGGTCGCGGCGGGTATGGCGCGTAACATCCTGATCGTGGGTAACTGGCGAGGCGGCAACGAGAAAGTCATCGGGAGTTCACTGTCTACCGTTCTGGTCGAGACAGTGCGCGCGATGAACGGCGTCTTCCTCGGTCCCGGGTCAGCGCTGCACGGCGGGACTTTGATTGCGCGAGCCCTTTGCGCCGCGCTGTTCACCCTCGGCACGGTGTGGCTCGCGTGGCGCTATCTGCGGCAACGCCGCGCGGCCGATGGGCCGTTTCAGGCGGGACACGGCTTCGGCATCGACCTGCTGCTGCTCGCGCTCACCTACGGCGCATGCATGTTCTACGCGGGGCTCACGACCGTCATCTCGTACGAGGCGCGAATGTTCGTGCCGCTGGTGCCGTTGATCATCCTGCTCGTCGGCCTGGTCTTGCAGGCGTTCATGGCGGACCGGCAGAGCGCGCGCCCCGCGCGGATCCCGATATTCGCTCTGCTGGCGAGCGCCTGTCTTTATCTCTTCCTGAATGTGCCGGCGTCCTTGAAAGCGACAGACGGGCCGACATCCGCATCCGCACTCGTCGGCTGGGGACCCGGCGAGGAGAAAGCGGTGCTCCGGACCGTGACGGCGCGGGCCGCGAAGCCGGTGATCGTGGCGAACAACGGGCAGGCGGTCGGGTATCTGCTCGACCTGCCGACCGTGTCCATGGTCGGCCCGTATTACAGCAGCGTCGAGTGGAACGAGAAGACCCTGCGCGACACGATTCAGCGCTTCAACGCGTCGGCGGTGGTCATCTCGATACCGCAAGGACGTGCGACCGACGACGTGCCTTCGGCGTTCGTGCACAAGCTCGCGGCAGGCGATGCGCCGCAGTGGCTGGAGCCCGCCTACCAATCCGGCGCGGTGCGCGTCTACACGCCGCGCCTGACGCCTTTGATCAGCGCCCGGCCCGCGGTTTCAGCGCCCTAACGGCCCTGCATCGTCGACTTGGTCAGCGACCGCGGGTCGCGCGCCCGCCAGCGGCCGGAGTCGACCTGGGCCAGGAATTCGGCGGTCAGGCGGTTGAAGAGGTCGGGCTCTTCGACGTTGACCGCGTGGCCGGTATTCGGGACCACCGTGAGCCACGCCGAAGGGCACATGCGCTTCATGAAGAGTCCCGGCTCGAGGCAGTTGTTGTCCTCGTCGCCGCTCACCACATGCAGCGGCACGCGGAGCTGCGAGAGCCCGCGCTTTAACGCATAGACCGTCGGACGCTTCGCCTGCACGCCTCGCAGCGTGTTCGCGGATCCGAGCGCGGAGTGCTTCGCGAACTCGGCGCAGAACTGCGCGAAACCGCGCGGATCCTTGTTCTGGAGCTGCACGCGGGAGGGGCCGACCTGGTAAGGCTTCACCGCTTCGGCCGTGCCGAGCTCGTCGAAACGCTTCGCCATCACTTCGGTGTCGCTCAGGAATTGCTCGCGCTTGTCGGGGTCGGAGCCGTAGCCCACGCCGACCGCGGTCAGCGACAGCGCCATCTTGG
>JAQGMV010000221.1 GCA_028292225.1 Betaproteobacteria bacterium | reverse complement strand
TGAACACCGCGCAGCGCGCGGCCGCGACTCACGGGAAGGCCGACGCCAAAGGCGTGTGGTCGGCGGGACCGCTGCTCGTCATCGCCGGCGCCGGCACCGGCAAAACCAACACACTCGCGCACCGGGTCGCGCACCTCATCCTGAACGGCGTCGCACCCGAGCGCCTGCTGCTGCTCACGTTTTCGCGTCGCGCGTCCCAGGAGATGATCCGGCGTGCGCGGCGGATCGTCGGCACCGCGGCAGCGCGTCCGGGTGCTTCGGAAGACGACCTCGCACCCGGTGTCGCGCGGCTCACGTGGGCCGGGACTTTTCATTCGATTGCAAACCGCGTGCTGCGCAAATATGCAGCTAATGTCGGTCTGCAGCCGGCATTCAGCGTGATGGATCGGGGCGACTCGGCGGACCTGCTCGATTTCGCGCGCCAGGAGCTCCAGTTCCCGGCGAAGGACAAGCGTTTCCCGCGCAAGGACACGTGCCTCGCGATCTACTCGCATTGCATGAATACGCGCCTGCCGCTCGAGCGCACGCTCAAGGACGTCTATCCGTGGTGCGCGCAGTGGCACGCGGAGCTCAAACAGCTTTTTCGCCGCTACGTCGAGCTGAAGCTCGCGCAAGCCGTGCTCGATTTCGACGACCTGCTCCTCTACTGGCACGCGCTCGTGCAGGACCCGGTGCTCGCGCACGACGTCGGCTCCCACTTCGATCACGTGCTCGTCGACGAATATCAGGACACCAATACGCTGCAGGCGGAGATACTGCTCGCGTTGAAGCCTGCGGGCGACGGGCTTTGCGTGGTCGGAGACGACGCGCAGTCGATTTACTCGTTCCGCGCGGCCACGGTCGAGAATATCCTCGAATTTCCCTCGAGGTTTGCGCCGGAGGCGCGCGTGGTCACGCTCGAAGAGAACTACCGCTCGACCCAGCCGATACTGGACGCGGCCAACGCGCTGATCTCCGAAGCCTCGCGGCAATACCAGAAGCGTTTGCAGTCGTCGCGGCCGTCCGATGTGAAGCCGCGCTACGTCACGGTGCTCGATGACCAGGCGCAGGCCGAGTACGTCATCGAGCGCATTCTTGCAGCGCGGGAGCAGGGCGTGCTGCTGCGCAGGCAGGCCGTGCTTTTTCGCAGTTCGCATCACAGCGACGTGCTCGAGCTCGAGCTCGTGCGGCGCAACATCCCTTACGTAAAGTACGGCGGGCTCAAGTTCCTCGAAGCGGCTCACGTGAAGGACCTGCTCGCCGTGCTGCGCTGGGCCGACAACCCGCGCAATCGCATCGCGGCATTTCGCGCGCTGCAGTTGCTGCCGGGCGTCGGCCCGGCCCACGCCGACCGCTGTCTCAAAGCGTTCGAAGCGTCGTCGTTCGACTGGGCCGCGCTCGCAGCGTACCGGCTCCCGACCGCGGAGGCCGGGCAATGGAGCGCGCTGGTCGAGCTGCTGACGACGATCGCTGTGCCGGAATCGCCGTGGGCCGGCCAACTGAGCCTCGCCGCGCGCTGGTACGAGCCGCACCTCGCGCGCATCTACGACGCTGCGACGCCTCGCGCCGGCGACCTCGAGCAGCTCGAGCGCATCGCAACGCAGTTCACGAGCCGCGAGCAGTTCCTGAGCGAGCTCACACTCGATCCGCCGCGCGCGAGCGGCGATCTTTCAGGGGCGCCGCTGCTCGACGAGGACTATCTCATCCTCTCCACCATTCATTCGGCGAAAGGGCAGGAGTGGGACAACGTCCATGTGCTGCACGTGAGCGACGGGACTTTCCCTAATGAATTCGCGACAGGCAAAGCCGAGCTGATCGAAGAAGAGCGACGCCTGCTCTACGTTGCGATGACACGCGCGAAGCACGAGCTCGATCTCATCGCACCGCTCAAGTACTACGTGACCCAGCAGTCGCGCGGCGGAGACGGTCACGTGTACGGCACGCGCTCCCGATTCCTCACGCCTGCGGTGATGAAGGCGATGCACGCGACGACGTGGCCCGCGGCTTCCTCGATCGTGCGGGAGCGGGAGCCGGACGCCCTTCCGCGAGTCGATGTTGCGGCGCGGTTACGCAACCAGTGGGCCTAACCCCGCACACGCACGCGTGAAAAATTGTCAATTGTCACCCCGCTCATGCGGGGGCACACTGAACTCGCTTCGTCACCGAAGGAAGCCCGGCCGGTCAGGCCGGGAGTCGCGAAGGCGAAGCTCAGGCCGGCGCGTATACGAGCGCCAACCTGTCCACACTACCTTTCGGTAGATCGCGATATGCCGTCCGGCTCTGCAATGGCGCCGGAACCCTGTTAAGGGTGTCATCGGCAGCGCGTGGAGTGCAGTAAAAACGCCGGGTCGCCTGAGGGCACCCGGCGTTGTCATGTGCCGCCGGCTGCACATGACGACGCCGATCGAACGCCAAGGAGGGAAACCAAGGTTTCCCTCTGGCGCGGCGATGAAGCCATGCGGGCTGACGCCCGCGGCCGCGCCCAATAACGCCAAGGAAGGAAACCAAGGTTTCCCTCCTTGAACCTCCTTTCCTTTAGGCTCGCTGCGCTCGCTCTGCCGCATTGAAGCACGGCGATGAGGTGTTTCATGTCGTTGCGAGGAGCGGTGGGACGAAGCAATCTCGAGGCGCTCGTGATCCAGGTCTTTTTATAGTGCTGTCAAGGCTTGGCGTGCGGCCGGTTTGCACGGACAATCCGCGCACGTTTTCCAACTGATTTGTGCCTCTCGAATGTCGACAACAAAAACTGATACCGCACTGCCGAAGATCGTTCAACTCATCGCCCAGGAGCTCGGGGTCAAGCCGCATCAGGTCGCCGCGGCGGTCGCGCTGCTCGACGAAGGCGCGACCGTGCCTTTCATCGCCCGCTACCGCAAAGAGGTCACCGACAATCTCGACGACACTCACCTGCGCACGCTCGAGGAGCGCCTGCTGTACCTGCGCGAGCTCGAGGAGCGCCGCGCGGCGGTGCTTACGTCGATCGAAGAGCAGGGCAAGCTCACCGGCGAGCTACGCACCGCGGTGGAAAGCGCGGCGACGAAGCAGGTGCTCGAAGACCTGTATCTGCCGTACAAGCCGAAGCGCCGCACCAAAGCGCAGATCGCGCGTGAAGCGGGGCTGGAGCCGCTCGCCGATGCGCTGTTCGGCGATGCCAAGCTCGATCCGCAGACAGAAGCGGCGAAGTACGTGAACGGGAAAGCGGCAGCAGACGGCGGTGTTCCCGACGTGAAAGCGGCGCTCGATGGCGCGCGTGACATCCTCGCGGAGCGTTTCGCGGAAACCGCCGAGCTCCTCGCGAAGCTGCGCAAGCTCATGTGGGAGCAAGGCGTCGTCAACGCGACCGTCGTGGCAGGCAAGGAGAACGCGGAGGAAGAAAAATTCCGCGACTACTACCAGTATTCGGAGACCATACGCACCGTTCCGTCGCACCGCGCCCTCGCCCTTTTCCGCGGGCGCAACCTCGGCGTACTTTCGGTCAACCTGCAGTTGCCCGAGGAAATGGAAGCGCTGGCGCCGCATCCGTGCGAAGCGAGCATCGCGGCGCATTTCGGAATCCAGGACCTGGGCCGTCCCGCGGACAAATGGCTGGTCGACGTCTGCCGCTGGACGTGGCGCGTGAAAGCGTCGCTGCACATCTCCAGCGAGCTCATGACCCAGTTGAGGGAGGCCGCAGAAGGCGAGGCGATCAAGGTTTTCGGACGCAACATGCGCGAGCTGCTGCTCGCTGCGCCCGCCGGTCCGAAAGCGGTGCTCGGGCTCGATCCCGGGATACGCACCGGCTGCAAGATCGCAGTCGTCGACGCGACCGGCAAGCTGCTCGAGACCGCGACGATCTATCCGCACGAGCCGCGCCGTGACTGGCAGGGCTCGCTCGCGACGGTCGCTGCGCTGACGGTCAGGCACGAGGTGCAGCTCATCGCAATCGGCAACGGCACCGCAAGCCGCGAGACCGACAAGCTCGTGGCGGAGGTGATGAAGCTCGTCGCGTCGAAAAAGCCCGAACAAAGCGTCACCAAAGTGATGGTGTCCGAAGCGGGCGCTTCGGTGTACTCCGCGTCGGAATTCGCCTCGAAGGAGTTTCCCGAGCTCGACGTGAGCCTGCGAGGCGCGGTCTCGATCGCGCGCCGGCTGCAGGACCCGCTCGCCGAACTCGTGAAGATCGAGCCCAAGGCGATCGGCGTGGGCCAGTACCAGCACGACGTGAACCAGCGCGCGCTGGCGCGGGCACTCGATGCCACGGTGGAAGACTGCGTGAACGCGGTGGGCGTCGACGTGAACACCGCGTCGGCCCCGCTGCTCGCGCGAATCTCGGGGCTCAACGCGGTTCTCGCGAAAAACATCGTCGAGTATCGCGACGCCAACGGCGCTTTCGCGAATCGTGCCGAGCTCACCAGGATCCCGCGCCTCGGTGCGAAGACTTTCGAGCAGGCGGCGGGTTTTCTGCGCATCAACGGCGGCGACAATCCGCTCGACCGCTCGTCGGTGCACCCGGAGGCCTACCCGGTCGTGGAGCGCATCCTCGCCCGCCTCTCGAAGCCTCTCGCCGAGGTCATGGGTCGCGGCGAAGTGCTGAAAGCCGTTTCTGCAACCGAGTTCACCGACGAGAAGTTCGGGGTGCCGACCGTGCGTGACATTCTGGCCGAGCTCGAGAAGCCCGGCCGCGACCCCCGTCCCGAATTCAAGACGGCGGTGTTCAGGGACGGCATCGAAAAAATCGCAGACCTTCAGGCCGGGATGATCCTGGAAGGCGTCGTCACCAATGTCGCTGCTTTCGGCGCCTTCGTGGACGTCGGCGTGCACCAGGACGGCCTGGTCCATGTGTCCGCGCTCGCTAACCGTTTCGTGAAAGACCCGCACGAGGTCGTCAAGCCAGGGCAGATCGTGAAAGTGAAAGTGCTCGAGGTCGACGTGAAGCGCCAGCGGATCGCGCTCAGCATGAAGCTGGAAGAGACTCCGGCTCCGGCGCGCCCGGCCGGCGAGGGGCAGCGGCGCGGCGGCGTCACGAACCGCGAGCGGCCTTCGCCCAACGACCGGCGTCCCGCCTCTTCGGCGAAATCGGTCAGCCGAGAACAGGGGCTCACCGGCGCGATGGCGCTTGCGTTCGCAAAGCTGAAAAAGTAGCTACTTACCGGTAGGGGCCGGTAATTTTTGCCGCACGCAGCACGTTTTGCTGGCTTAGATCCCGTATATAACGTTGATAATACATTGACGTGTAGATGTTTCTTTGTGGTGGCACGCTACTTGCATCGAATTTCGACCGCGTAAATTCGACCTACAGCGAATTTTACGCGCCGCGGGGAGCAAACCCGCCAAGACTAACGATACGAGTCGTGTCGGGGCGCCGCAGTCCGGACCTCGAGCGGCTACCCATCTACGGATGCTGCCGATCAAGAGCACCGATTTGTGCTGGCCGCAGTGCACGCGGCGGGGGTCGACTGGCTGCCATGCCAGGGCCGCTGCCGTGCATTCTCCCATTGCACGCACCGCCACCGCGCCTCCCCTGAACACCCGCGCCGCTGCCGACTATCCCTGGTCGACGCCGTATCGCCGTTCGCGACTGCGCTTGCCCCTTTCATCCCTCCCGAACTGAGCCTGAGCCAACCATGCAGACGATTCCGACCGGTGAAGTCCTCATGACCCCGACGCCTGTTCCCCGCCTCGACGGCGACCATCCGCAGGAGCTGCGCGAGCTGCTGCACGCGCTCCAGTCGGTCCGTGAAGGTGATTTTTCGGTTCAGCTCCCGGGCGATTGGACCGGGATGTACGGCAAGGTCGCGGACACCTTCAACGACATCGTGCGCTCCAACAGGCGCATGTCCGACGAGCTCGCTCGGGTCGGCCAGTCGGTGGGCAAGCAGGGCAAGACCCGGCAGCGGCTCCGCGCCGACCGCCACAGCGGCGCGTGGGGCGAGATGGAAAGCTCCGTCAACACCCTGATCGAGGATCTGCTCTGGCCGACGGCCGAAGTGACCCGAACCATCGCGGCGGTCGCCAAGGGCGATCTCTCGCGCACCATGCGCCTGGACGTCGACGGCCGCCCGCTGCAGGGCGAATTCCTGCGCTCGGCGACGATCGTGAACACCATGATCGAGCAGATGAGCGTCTTCACGTCGGAGGTGACTCGCGTCGCGCGCGAGGTCGGCACCGACGGCAAGCTCGGCGGCCAGGCGCAGGTCAAAGGCGTCGGCGGCGCGTGGAAAGACCTGACCGACAACGTGAACTACATGGCGAACAACCTCACCGCACAGGTGCGCAACATCGCCGAGGTCACGATCGCGGTGGCGAACGGCGACTTGTCGCGCAAGATCACGGTGGACGTCCGCGGCGAGATTCTGCAGCTCAAGGAAGCCATCAACACCATGGTGGACCAGCTCCGCTCGTTCGCCTCGGAAGTGACCCGGGTGGCGCGCGAGGTCGGAACCGAAGGCAAGCTCGGCGGGCAGGCGATCGTGCCGGGTGTTGCCGGAACCTGGAAAGACCTGACCGACTCGGTCAATGCGATGGCGACCAACCTCACCGTGCAGGTGCGCAACATCGCCGAGGTGACCACTGCGGTGGCGCGGGGCGACCTGTCCCGCAAGATCACGGTGGACGTCAAAGGCGAGATTCTCGAGCTGAAGAACACCATCAACACGATGGTCGACCAGCTCAACTCCTTCGCGGCAGAGGTCACGCGGGTGGCGCGCGAGGTCGGCACCGAAGGCAAGCTCGGCGGCCAGGCGCAGGTGCCGGGAGTCGCCGGCACGTGGAAAGACCTGACCGACAACGTGAACTCGATGGCCGGTAACCTGACCGCCCAGGTGCGTAACATCGCCGAGGTGGCCACTGCCATCGCGAACGGCGACCTGTCGCGCAAGATCACGGTGGACGTGAAAGGCGAGATCCTCCAGCTGAAGGAAACGCTCAATACGATGGTCGAGCAGCTCCGCTCGTTCGCGTCCGAAGTGACGCGGGTCGCGCGCGAGGTCGGAACCGAAGGCATCCTGGGCGGGCAGGCCGACGTGCAGGGCGTCGCCGGCACCTGGAAGGACCTGACCGACTCGGTCAACTCGATGGCGTCGAACCTGACCTCGCAGGTGCGCAACATCGCCGACGTGACGAAGGCGGTCGCGGCCGGCAACCTGTCCGAGAAGATCACGGTCGACGTGAAGGGCGAGATCCTCGAGCTGAAGGCGACGATCAACACGATGGTCGACCAGCTGTCGTCGTTCGCGGCGGAAGTGACGCGGGTCGCGCGCGAGGTCGGCACCGAAGGCCGCCTCGGCGGACAGGCGGAAGTGAAGGGCGTCTCCGGCACCTGGAAGGACCTGACCGACTCGGTCAACTCGATGGCCGGCAACCTGACCTCGCAGGTTCGCAACATCGCCGACGTGACCAAGGCGGTCGCGGCCGGCGACCTCTCGAAGAAGATCACCGTCGACGTGAAGGGGGAGATCCTCGAGCTGAAGGCGACGATCAACACGATGGTCGACCAGCTGCGGTCGTTCGCCGCCGAAGTGACGCGGGTCGCGCGCGAGGTGGGCACCGAGGGCAAGCTCGGCGGCCA
>JAQGMV010000180.1 GCA_028292225.1 Betaproteobacteria bacterium | reverse complement strand
CCTCGTGCTCGCCGCCTCCAAGCTGCTGCTCTCGCGACTGTCGCGCCACGAAGGCGCGCGCACGTGAGAATGCGACGATGAACCTGCGCTCACGCCGCAAGCTCGTGAACCGCGTCGCGCTGGCCCTGTCGCTCGGCGCGATGGCGTTCGGCCTTTTCTGGCTGCTGTGGATACTGTTCGAAGTGGTCAGGCTCGGTGCGGGCGGACTCACGCTCGATCTGTTCACCAAGATGACGCCGCCGCCGGGCAGCGAAGGCGGGCTGCTCAACGCGATCGCGGGCAGCCTGATCATGGTCGGCGCCGCGAGCCTCGTCGCCACCCCGATCGGGATGATGGCCGGAATCTACCTCGCCGAATACGGGCAGCGCGGCTGGCTCGGCTCGGCGACCCGCTTCATCAACGACATCCTTCTCTCCGCGCCGTCGATCGTCATCGGGCTGTTCGTCTACGCGGTGGTCGTCGCGCGCATGAAGACCTTCTCCGGACTGGCGGGCATGATCGCGCTCGCGCTGATCGTCATCCCGGTGGTCGTGCGCACCACTGAGAACATGCTCATCCTCGTGCCCAACAGTCTTCGCGAAGCGGCTTTTGCGCTCGGGGCGAAGAAATGGAAAGTAATCACCCTGGTGACCGCGCGGGCGGCCCGCGCGGGCATCGTGACCGGCGTCCTGCTCGCGATTGCGCGCATTTCCGGCGAGACCGCGCCGCTGCTCTTCACTGCCCTTTCGAACCAGTTCTGGAGCATCGATCTCGGCGCACCCATGGCCAATCTGCCGGTGACGATCTTCAAGTTCGCGATGAGCCCTTTCGCCGACTGGCAGCAGCTCGCATGGGCGGGCGTATTCCTGATCACGCTCGGCGTCTTGCTGCTGAACGTGCTCGCACGAGTGATGTTCAAGGAAGGCTTCAAATGAGCGTAAGTGCGTTCGCCAT
Source organism: Betaproteobacteria bacterium (assembly GCA_028292225.1). Taxonomy (GTDB): domain Bacteria; phylum Pseudomonadota; class Gammaproteobacteria; order Burkholderiales; family SG8-41; genus JAQGMV01. The sequence goes on along the minus strand of JAQGMV010000180.1, from coordinate 10,334 downwards.
TCCCGAGCGCGCCGCTGTGAGCGCCGCGGAGCAGGTGCAGATCTCGGCGCGTGACTTCAATTTCTACTACGGCAAGTTCCACGCGCTGAAGAATATCGCGCTCGACGTCTACACGCACCGGGTGACGGCGTTCATCGGGCCGTCGGGCTGCGGCAAGTCGACGCTGCTGCGCACGTTCAACCGCATGTACGAGCTCTATCCCGAGCAGCGCGCCGAAGGGGAGCTCCTCCTCGACGGCAAGGACATACTCGGCGCCCATGTCGACCTCATCGAGCTGCGTGCGCGTGTCGGTATGGTGTTTCAGAAGCCGACGCCTTTCCCGATGTCCATCTACGAAAACATCGCTTTCGGCGTATCGATGCACGAGAGGCTCTCGCGCAGCGCGATGGACGAGCGCGTGGAGTGGGCGCTGCGCAAAGCGGCATTGTGGGACGAGGTGAAGGACAAGCTGCGCCAGGGCGGCACCAGCCTGTCCGGCGGGCAGCAGCAGCGCCTCTGCATCGCGCGCTGTATTGCGGTAAAGCCCGAGGTCCTGCTGCTGGACGAGCCGACCTCGGCGCTCGATCCGATCTCGACAGCGCGCATCGAAGAGCTGATCATGGAGCTGAAGAAGGATTTCACGATCGTCATCGTGACGCACAACATGCAGCAGGCGGCGCGGGTGTCGGATTACACGGCTTACATGTACCTGGGCGAGCTCATCGAAGTCGGCCGCACCGACAGCCTCTTCATCAAGCCGCAAAAGCGTGAGACCGAGGATTACATCACAGGAAGATTCGGCTGAATCTTCGAGTATGGATGCAACGAACTCACCGGCTTCGCCGGACGCGCCCGCACCAGCCCCCGCCCAGTCTCCCCCTGCGGCGGCCGGAGGCGCGAAATCCGCGCGCACGGCCCCGCAGCTGTACCTCAACCGCGAGCTCGAGCAGCTCGCGTTCACGCGCCGGGTGCTCGCGCAGGCCGAGAACAAGAGCTGCCCGCTGCTCGAGCGCCTGAAGTTCCTGTGCATCGTCAGCAGCAACCTCGACGAATTCTTCGAGATCCGGGTGGCCGGTCTGCACGCCGAGATCGAGGCGGGCACGCCTGCGATCGGGCCCGACCGGATGAAGCCTTCCGCGGTCTTCGAGCAGGTCGCCGTGGAAGCTCACGCCCTCGTGTCGTCGCAGTACCGGCTTCTGAACGACGAGTTGCTGCCCAAGCTCGAAGCCGAAGGGGTGCGGTTCCTGCGCCGCGGCGACTTTACGCCGGCGCAGGCCACGTGGATCAGGGACTACTTCTTCCAGCAGGTGATGCCCGTGCTCACGCCGATCGGGCTCGACCCTGCGCACCCGTTTCCACGGGTGCTCAACAAGAGCCTCAATTTCGCGGTCGAGCTCGAAGGCAAGGATGCGTTCGGCCGTAACTCGGGCACTGCGATCGTGCAGGCGCCTCGAGTGCTGCCGCGGGTGATCCGCCTTCCGGCGGAAGTCGCGACGAGGGAATACGATTTCGTGTTCCTCTCCTCGATACTGCACGCGCACGTCTCGGAGCTCTTTTCGGGTATGCGCGTGGTCGACTGCTACCAGTTCAGGCTGACGCGCAACAGCGAGCTCTTCGTCGACGAGGAAGAGGTGAAGGATCTGCGCGCGGCGCTGCGCGGCGGTCTTCCGCAGCGCCAGTTCGGAGACGAAGTGAGGCTCGAAGTCGCCGACAACTGCCCGGCGCACATCGTCGACTACCTGCTCAACCAGTGCTGCCTGACCGAACAGGACCTCTACCGCGTCGCAGGCCCGGTGAATCTCGTCCGGCTGATGAACGTGCCCGACGGGGTCGACCGGCCCGACCTCAAGTTCCCCGTGTTCGTTCCGGGCGTTCCCGCAGGGACGCACCGCGCGCAAGACATCTTCGAGACGCTGCGCGCAGGCGATATCCTGCTCCACCACCCGTACCAGTCCTTCCAGCCCGTCGTCGAGTTCCTGCAGCAGGCGGCTCGCGATCCGAACGTCGTCGCGATCAAGCAGACGGTCTATCGCACCGGCGCGGAGTCGGAGCTGATGGACATCCTCATCGCCGCGGCCAGGAGCGGCAAGGAAGTCACCGTCGTGGTCGAACTGATGGCGCGCTTCGACGAGGAGGCAAACATCACGTGGGCGCAGCGCCTCGAAGAGATCGGCGCACACGTCGTGTACGGCGTGGTCGGCTACAAGACCCACGCGAAGATGCTGATGATCGTGCGGCGTGAAGACGGGGCGCTGCGGCGTTACGTGCACCTGTCGACCGGCAACTACCACGCGCGCACGACCAAGCTCTACACCGATTTCGGACTGCTCACGTCCGACGAGCAGATCGGCGCCGACGTGAACGACGTCTTCACCCAGCTCACCGGGCTGGGAAAGGCGAGCAAGCTCCAGCATCTGTGGCAGGCGCCTTTCAACCTGCACAAGCAGGTGCTGCGTGCGATCAATGCGGAGATCGCGCACGCGAAAGCCGGCCGCGAGGCCCGCATCATCGCGAAAATGAATGCGCTGCTCGAGCCGCAGGTGATCGCGGCGCTCTACGAAGCATCGAAGGCGGGCGTGCAGATCGACCTCATCATTCGCGGTGTGTGCGCCTTGCGCCCCGGCATACCCGAGATCTCGCAGAACATCCGCGTGCGCTCGATCGTCGGCCGCTTCCTCGAGCACACGCGGGTGTTCTACTTTCAAAACGGGGGCGAGGAGGACGTGTACCTCTCGAGCGCCGACTGGATGCCGCGCAATTTCTTCCGCCGTGTCGAAGTATGTTTCCCGGTGTTCGACGCGAAGCTCAAGAAGCGCGTGATCGCCGAAGGCCTGACCATCCACCTCGAAGACAATGCGCTCGCGTGGGAAATGACCGAGGACGGCAGCTATCGTCCGCCGGCAGCCTCGGGCAAGAGGGTCGATTCGCAGCAGACGCTGCTTCGTCTCCTGGCCGGCCCGAACCCGGTTTAGCGCCTCACCTGGAGGACGTGATGGATTTGCTCCTGTGGCGCCACGCCGACGCCGAAGACCCCCCGCCCGGCGGCGCCGACGCCGAGAGGCGGCTCACTCAGAAAGGCCTGAAGCAGGCGGCGCGAGTCGCAGCGTGGCTGGATGCGCGCCTTCCCGCAGCCGCGCGCGTGATCGTAAGCCCGGCGGCGCGTGCCCAGCAGACCGCCGCGGCGCTATCCCGAAGCAGCGCGACCAGCGACCGCCTCAGCCCGGGCGCCAAGCCTGCCGAAGTACTCGAAGCCGCGGGCTGGCCGGCGGCCGGTGACGAGACTGTGATCATCGTGGGCCACCAGCCGACCCTGGGTGCAGCGGCGGCGCTCGCGCTTACCGGCAAAGCGGCCGCGTGGCGATTGAAGAAAGGCGCGGTGTGGTGGCTGCGATCCGAAGACGGCGGGCCGGCGCTGGTCGTGGCGGTGATTACCCCCGACCTGGTTTGACAGCCACCCGACAGCGCATCCGAGGCGGGTGATACCGGCCTTACTCGTCGGTCATCGAGAGCGAGACCGCCGGATCGGCGGCGGGGTCGAGGTCCTCCAGCCCCGGCACCCGAAGCTCGATGCCGATTCTTTCCCACTCGAGGCTCTCGTCGCGCAGCGCCGTGGCGGTGAGCGGATTGCGCGCAAGCCAGTCGGGGTCGACGTTCACGCGGAACTTGCGGCCTTGCGCTTTCGGCTGGATCGACGGCAGGGAAGCGTCGGTGCGGCCGCGATAGAAGAGCGCTGCAAGACGCAGCGCGAGCACGCTGCGCCAGTCCACAGCGCCTTCCAGCCGCGGCTGGATCTTCCTGATCGACCGCCGGTGCGCGAGGACGAGCATCGCGAGCTGCGCCTGCTCGTCGCGCGAGAAGCCGGGCATGTCCGCCTTCTCGAGGATGTACGCGCTGTGCTTGTGATAACCACTGTAGGCGACCGAGATGCCGATCTCGTGCAGCTTGGCGGCCCAGCCCAGGCGCAGCGCATCGGCTTCGTCGAAGTCGCGATCGGAGGCGACGAGCTTGCGGTACAGGCTCTGCGCGAGCGCGCAGACTCGCCGCGCCTGCGGCGCATCGACGTGATAGCGCTGCATGAACTGAGCCACCGTGACGTCGCGCATGTCGTGCCGATGGACGCGGCCGAGCAGGTCATAGAGCAGGCCTTCGCGCATGCCGCCCGAGGCCACGGTCATGCGCTCGATGCTCAGCTCGGAGAGCACTGCGCTCAATATCGCGAGTCCGCCGGGAAGCACCGGCACGCGGTCCGGCTTCACGCCGGTCAGCACGAGGTGGTCGGTGTCGCCGGCTCGAGTGAGGCTCGCGCGCAGCTTGTCGAGGGCGGCCGGAGTGATCGTGCCGTCGCCGAAGCCGTTCGCCTGAGCGATTTCGGCGAGTGCGCGTGCGGTCCCCGACGAGCCGATAGCCTCTGCCCAGTGCCTGCTCGAAAATTCCGACGCAATCGGCTGGAGCTCGTTGCGCGCGGCGAGCTCCGCCCGCTTGAACGCGGCCCGGGTCAGCCGGCCTTCAGGAAAATACCGCATGCTGTAACTGACGCAGCCCATGTAGAGGCTGGCCAGGCGCGCAGGCTTGAAGCGGGCGCCGACGATGAACTCGGTCGAGCCTCCGCCGATGTCGACGACCAGCCGCTCGTCGCGAGTCGGCGGCAGCCCGTGCTGCACCCCGATGAATATGAGCCGCGCTTCCTCCCGCCCCGCGATGACCTCGATCGGGAATCCGAGCGCGTCCTGCGCCAGCTTGAGAAAGGCGCGTGCGTTCTTTGCGACCCGCAGCGTGTTGGTGCCCACCGCGCGCACCGCGTGGCGGTCGAGTCCGCGCAGGCGCTCCCCGAACCGGTGCAGGCACGCGAGCGCGCGCTCCTGTGCCGGTTCCTCGAGCAGCTTGTCCGGGCCGAGCCCCGCGCCGAGCCTGATCGGCTCGCGCAGATTGTCGAGAGGGTAGAACTGGTCGCCGACGACGCGCGCGACCTGGCAGTGAAACGAGTTGCTCCCGAGATCGATCGCGGCGAGCGTCTCGTACTCAGCCATTCGGCGGTGTCCGGAAGCGGGAGGGGGGCATATTCATCTTGAACGCAGTATAGGCAAACTGTGCGCCCGCGACGAAGCTTTTCACTCGGCGTGCCGCATCAGGTGCCGATGCGTCCTCCGTCGTCTCGGCGTATCACGACCGTCGCCGAGCGCGGCCGGCCGCCCGACGGGCCGTCGGGCCACGTGCTCACTGCGTGCGGTTTCAAAGGATCGCTGCGCTCGCTCGAAGTCTCTCCGGGGTGCTGGATATTGATGAACATCGTTCTCATGTCAGGCGTCATGGTCACGCCCGTGATCTCGCATCCGCTGGGGCCGGTGAGAAAGCGCCTGATCTCTCCGCTGGCGGTGTCGGCGCACAGCATCTGGTTGTTGCCCAGACGTTCGTAGTGATTGCGGTTGAGTGTGCTGGTGGAAATGTCGGTCTGTATCCAGAGCAGTCCGTCGGGATCGAACCAGAGTCCGTCAGGGCTGCCGAAAGCATCGCCGCGAATGTTGCCGCGCTTGTCGACGTCGGCATGCCGCGGGTCGCCTGCCAGCGTGTAGATGTCCCAGTCGAAGGCGCCCGACGCGGGATCGCCGCCCTTTTCCCTCCAGCGGATGATGTGCCCGAAGACGTTGGGCGCGCGCGGGTTGGGCGCGTCGGTTTTCGCAGCGCCGGCTGCGCCGCGACTGGTGTTGTTGGTGAGCGTGCAGTACACCTCTTTGGTGCGCGGCTGCACCGCGATCCACTCCGGCCGGTCCATCGGTGTCGCTTTGAGCGCGTCCGCGGCCGCGCGCGTGCGGATCAGGACGTCGGCCTGGTCCGCGAATCCGCGCTCTCGAGTAAGCGCTCCCGTGCCGTGAACGAGCGGCAGCCAGCTCCCGGTGCCGTCGTCGTTGAAACGGGCGGCGTACAGCGTGCCGCGGTCGAGGAGATCGCGATTGGCCTTGCGGTCGGTCGCGTCTACGCGCTGCGCGGAGACGAACTTGTAGATGTACTCGAAGGTCCGGTCGTCTCCCAGATACACGACGAGCCGGCCGTCGGCGGCGAGCGTCGTCCACGCGCCTTCGTGGCTGAAGCGCCCGAGCGCGGTGCGTTTCACAGGCGTCGAGCCCGGGTCATAGGGATCGAACTCGACGACCCAGCCGTGGCGGTTCGGCTCGTTGGGATGTCTGCCGGCGTCGAAGCGCTCGTCGAACTCATGCCACCGATAGCCGCGGCCTTTGGCAGTGATGCCGTTGCGCCGCTGGTCCTCGGTCATCGTTGCGCTGTTGACGAAATAAGTGTCCCAGTTTTCTTCGCATGTGAGATAGGTTCCCCACGGCGTGTAGCCGTGGGCGCAGTTGTTGAAAGTGCCGAGCGCGGTCAGGCCCGACGCGTCGGCCGAGGTCCGCATTGCCGGGGCGCCGCCCGCAGGACCGGAGATCGCGATCGGCGTCGAAGCCGTGATCCGCCGCGCGTACGACGACGGGCGCACGACGCTCCAGCGTCCGCCCTTCGCCTCGACTTCGACGACGCTGCAGCCGTGCGCGTTCTGCGCCTTGCGCACCTTGTCGCGGCTCCAGTTGCTGAAGCCATCGGTGTGCAGCAGGCCGTCGTCGGTGTATTCGTGGTTTATTGCAAGCAGCCCGCGAGTCGAGCTCTGCGAGCCGTAAGGCAGCGGAAAATACTGGATGCCGTCATGATGCATTCCGGCCTGCAGGGCCTGTTCCTCGGCGGTGTTGCCGGCATCGGGCCTGAACGCCGGCGATCCCGATGGGTGGCCGATCGGGTCGCCCCATTTATACATCGCAGTCGCGGTATAGCCCGGAGGAACGCGCACCCGGTCGTCGGTCGAGATTTCGACCCGGCTGAACCGCGGGGTCGCGAGCGGCGGAGCGGATACGCATCCGGCGAGCGGCGCGATGGCAGTCACAGCGAGCGCGGCGGCGGTTTTGACGAAATCCCGGCGAGACAGGCGCGCCTCGATCACGCTGGAGATCTCCGGACTGGTCGAATCGTTGACGATGCCGCCGTCCCGGTAACTGTGGCTCATGCGCGCCCCTGTGCTCGTCGAAGGAAAACCAGCACACTACCGGCAATGCGTTACAGCGAGGTTACGCAGGCTGCGCTGTCATGAAACCGTCACGCATCGTTAATAATATGCGCAGGTGGCAACAACCCGGGATTCTGACGTGGCAACGATACTGATAGTCGAGGACGAAGCGGACATCCAAGAGCTGATCGCGTACAACGTGGAGAAGGCGGGCCACGAAGCGCAACGCGCGGGCAGCGCCGAGCAGGCGATCGACATGGTCAGGGAGGCCCTGCCGCACCTCATCCTGATCGACTGGATGCTGCCCGGCATGAGCGGAATCGAGCTCGCGAAGTCGCTGCGAGCCAACCGCCGCACCGAAGGCATCCCGCTCATCATGGTGACCGCGCGAGGCGCCGAGCAGGACAAGCTCGCCGGTCTCGAGACCGGCGCCGACGATTACATGACCAAACCGTTCAGCCCGGCCGAGCTCAACGCGCGAATCAAGGCCGTGCTAAGACGCCGGGCGCCCCAGGTGACTGATGACTCGGTCGAAGTCGAAGGGTTGAAGCTCGATCCGGTGAGCCATCGCGTGATGGCCAAAGGTTCGTCGCTCGAGCTCGGCCCGACCGAATTCCGCCTGCTGCACTTCTTCATGACGCACCCGGACCGGGTGTATTCGCGCACCCAGCTCCTCGACAACGTCTGGGGCGACCACGTGTTCGTCGAAGAGCGCACAGTCGATGTGCACATCAGGCGGTTGCGCAAGGCGCTCGAGCCGAGCGATCACGACCGGCTCATACAGACAGTGCGCAGCGCCGGCTATCGCTTCTCGCGTGCGGCCTAGAGGCGTCCGCGTGAGACTCGATCCCGGGTTCGAGCGTGTCCAGGCGCCTCAAAGCCGAAATGAGCACGGCGGCGAGTTCCGAAACCGCCACGACAGCTTCCAGGGCGACTTCGGTGTTGCAATGCAGCGCCTCGAGCCTTTCGGCGAGATCCGCGGTGCTGTGGACGGGGAGATGAAGCACCATCGGGGGAACGCCGCACGTGCGCTCGAAATGGCGCAGCGATTCGATGTAAGCGGTGACGAGGAAGTAAACCGAGTGCCGGGTGGGGGCCGAACTGACGGCGTCGACGATCATCATGCCGGGAAGCTCCGTGATGGATTGCGGGCCAGACTAAACGTCGTTTGTTACAGAATTTCAACGCAGCAAGCACGTAACGTATACCCGAAGCGCGGTGCGCTTCGAGGCAGAACGGCATGCTTGTGAGGCGAAATCCGCAGCACCCGCGGGGTGGCCGGCACCGGGAGCGCGGGTGAAGCCGAAGATCCGTCTCAAGCTCTTCCTGGGTTCCCTGGCGCTGATTGCGATCGCCATCGCATCGGCCGAGCTTTACCTCGCCCATGCGCTGGAAAAGCAGCTCACCGAGCGCATCCGCACCGACCTGCTCGCCCGTGCGGCGCTCATCGCGCATCGGGTCGCGTCGGCCGGGGGGATCCCGGACGATGTCGTCGCGGATGCGCTTGCGGACGAGCTCGGGGCGATCGCCGGAGCGCGCGTGACCCTGGTGCGCCCCGACGGCAGCGTTGCCGGCGATTCCGAGGTCGAGCCCGGCAAACTGCCGAGGCTCGAGAACCACGCCGACCGGCCGGAGGTCGTGGAGGCGCTCGCGCACGGGAGCGGCAGCAGCGTGCGCTTCAGCACCACGGTCGCCACCCGGATGATGTATGCCGCCGTGCCGATCGTGCGGCAGGGCAGCGTGATCGGGACCGCGCGGGTCGCGCTGCCGCTGGTCGAAGTCGACGAGGCGATCGCACAGATCCGGCGCACGCTCGCGGCTGCGGCGTTGTTCGCGCTGCTGGTGGCTGCGGGTGTGTCGTACTCGGCCGCGGAGTTCACCTCGCGCAGGTTGAGGGCGCTCACCGACGCGGCGCGCAAAATGGCTTCCGGCGAGCTTGCCACGCGTACGCGCGCCTCCGGCAGCGACGAGATCGCCGCGCTCGGCCAGGCGCTCGATCAGCTTGCCGACAGCCTGTCGCGCAGCCTGAACGACCTGCGCGCCGAGCGCGATCTCCTGACCGGCATATTGTCGAGCATGCACGAAGGCGTGCTGGTGGTCGGCGCCGACGGCCGCATCGTGCTCACCAATCCGGCGCTGCGCGCAATGCTGCTGATCGGCCCTGACGCCGTGGGCAAAACGGTATTGCAGGTGGTGCGCAACGCCGAGCTCGACCAGCTCCTCGAGCGCGCCAGCCGCGGCGAGCCGTCCGAGGTCGAGCTCGAGCTCAAAGGGATCATGCGCAGGCGCGCGCTCGTTCGCGCGGTGATGCTTCAGGACGAGCCGCGCGGCGTGCTTGCCGTGTTCGTCGACGTAACCGAGCTTCGCAAGCTCGAAGCCGTCAGGCGGGACTTTGTGGCGAACGCGTCCCACGAGCTGCGCAGCCCGCTGACGACGGTCCGCGCGGCAGCCGAGACGCTGCGAACCGTCGAGAACGACGCCAAGGCGTCACAGCGATTCATCGAGCTCATCCAGCGCAACGCCGAGAGGCTCGCGAATCTCATCGACGATCTCCTCGAGCTCTCGCGTATCGAGTCGCGCGAGCTCAAGCTCGAGCTCGAGGCGATAGACCTCCACGCGGTGGTCGACCGCGCACTGTCGCAGCACGCGCATCGTGCGCAGGTGAAGCGCATCGTGCTCACGCACGAGATCTCCGGGAGCGTGACGGTAAGAGGGGACCGGCGCGCGCTCGATCACGTGCTCGGCAATCTCGTCGACAATGCGCTGAAATATTGTCCTGAAGGCGCGGCGGTGCGAATCACCGCCGAGGTTGAAAGCGGTGCGGTCCGGATCTCCGTGGCGGACACAGGGCCGGGGATACCCGCGGAGCACCTGCCGCGCGTCTTCGAGCGCTTCTACCGCGTCGACGCGGGACGCTCCCGCGAGCTCGGCGGCACCGGGCTCGGCCTGTCGATCGTCAAGCACCTCGTCGAAGCCATGGGCGGGCGAGTCTCGGTCGAGAGCCGTTCCGGGACCGGCTCCACCTTCTCGTTCACACTCTATCGGGCCGGCGCGCCGGAGACCGTATCATGACGTCACAGCGTCATCGATTTTCCAGGAACCTACATGCCTACACTGACTGACCGCGAATACGACGCCGAGCTGCACAAGCTGCACGACCAGCTGCTGCTCATGGGCGCGAAGGTCGAGGAGATGATCGCCAACAGCATGCGCGCGCTCACCGAGCGCGACAGCGAGCTCGCGCGGCGCATGATCGAATACGATCACCAGATCAACCGGCTCGAGGTCGAGATCGACGACCTGTGCCTGCGCA
>JAQGMV010000144.1 GCA_028292225.1 Betaproteobacteria bacterium | reverse complement strand
AGCGCCGTGCCCTCGATCGACCAACTCCGCGAGTACATCGCTGCGCGCGCAGGCCGGCCCGACATCCTCTTTCTCGGCGTCCATACGCGCGACACCGATACTCACATCGGCAACATCAAATTCGAGCCTGTTGATCGTGCGGCGGGGCTCGCGATGCTCGGCGTCATGATCGGCGATCCCGCGTGGCGCGGACGCGGCGCAGCGTCCGAAGTGATCGTGGGCGCGAACGAGTGGCTCGCCGCCAATCGCGGTATCCGCGAAGTCGTGCTCGGGGTCGCTCGCGATAACGCCGGTGCGCAGCGTGCGTACGAGAAAGCGGGCTTTGTCGTGACGCCCCGCGACGACGACGATCCGCGCGACTGGATCCGGATGGTGTGGCGCGCCGCCGGCGCGGCGGCATGATGCTGCTCGCGCCCGCGTCCGGCAGACGGAGCTGAAGGCGTGCCGGCAAACGCATACCTCGCATTCGATCGGACGATGCGCACGGTCGAGCGCTGGCTCGCCACGCAGCACGTCCCGGACTACGGCGCCGGCGCCGAAGCCGTGCGCGAGCGGCTGGCGCAGAGGATCGTCGAGCTCGCGCTGCCGCCTTTTCTGCGCTCGTGGCCCACGCGCGACTGCGGTACCGCGACAGGCGCAATCGACCGCGGCCCGGTGCACGTGCGCGCCGAGAGCGGCCATACGCGACTGGGACCCGCCTGTTTCGCGCGGCTGCTGCTCGAGTTCGGCGCGCACTGGGGGCTCGCTTTCGCTGCCATCGTGAAAGGCTTTTTTGCGCGCGCGCGCACGCCGCCGCCGGTGACCCTGCTCTTCGGCGTCGGTGACGAAGGCCTTTTTCAACGCGGCAGCGACTCGCGCTTCGTCGAGTTCTGCAAAAACGGGCCGTTGCGCCCACTGAGCCAGGCGTCGCGCATCGTCGCGCAGGCTGCGACCCGCGCGGGGACGGTGTCCGATGCGCGCGTCTCTTACGCGAGGCGGCCGCTGCTGGAACTGGCGCGGATCGTGCCCCTGACTGCGGTCGGGCGCCTCGGGCTGCTCGCGCGTCACCTGCTCGCGCCGCTCACCTTCGTCGCGGCGGTCATGCGGCGGCCGCTGCTCGCGCTGCTCGCGCCCGATCTCGCGGTCGGCCACATCGCCCGCGAGCTCCATCGGCGAGGCTTCATCGAAGCTGTAGTCATCACCAATACGATGTATACGTCGCAGCCGCTGTGGATGCGCGAGCTCGCGCGCGAGACCGGCACGCTGCACATGGTGTGGTATTCGCAGAACACCATTCCCTTCGTATATGCCCGCGACGGCGTCGTCGCCGACATACCGCACAACCGTCACATCCGGGTGAATCACCACTGGGTCTGGACCGAAGGCTATCGCGCGTATCTCGAAAAGCTCGGGATCGGCCGGTCGGTTCACGTCGTGGGGCCGATACTCTGGTACCTGCCTTCCCGCGAAGCTGTGTCCGGGGACGGGATCCAGATCGCGGTCTTCGACGTGACGCCGATGAACGAGGCGTACGCGCAGAAGCTCGGTCTCATCGACAACTACTACAGCGCGAAGAATATGTTTTCCTTCATCCGCGGCGTCATCGCGCTGAAAGCGGCGCTCGAGACCACGCTCGGGCGGCCGGTGCGCGTGCTGCTCAAGCACAAGCGCGGCTACGGCGCGGTACACGACGCCGGCTACATCGATTTCATCGCGCAGCAGAGCCGCCCCGGCGGACCGCTCACGCTGGTGCCGCCCGATGACGACATGTATTCGATGATAGCCGCGAGCGCCTTGAGCATCGTCGCGCCTTACTCGTCACCCGCGCACGTCTCGGCGCACCTCGGTATCCCGGCCATTTTTTTCGACGCGCCCCGGATGCTCGATGAGAGCTTTGAACGCGGGCCTTTGCTAGACTTCGCCTCCGGTGAAGAGGCGTTGATCAACAAGGCGACGCGCGCGCTGGCCGGCAGCGCGGTCGTGGCGAGGTGAGCGAGTTGCGTCAGCAGCGCGCACGATTCGGTGCGGTAGTGAAGAAGGAATGCCGGTGAGCGGCGTCGTGCTGCTCATCTACGGCGATTCGCTCAGCCTGCCCCGCGCTCAGGGCGGGGTGAGTGGTCTCGACACCTACCCCGAGCTGCTGCGCGAAAAGCTGTCGCAGCGCGAACGGGTCGCGGTGCTCAACCGCTCCCGCGGCGGCGCCTCTATCGAGGAGATCTACCGCCAGTACATCAGCGACTCGGTGTATTTCGGAACCGAGGCGCGGCACATCCTGGTCATCCAGTGCGGCATCGTCGATTGCGCGCCGCGTCCGGTCGCGCCGAGCGTGAAGAGCCGCATCGCACGCCTGCCCACGCCGCTGCGGTGGGCGGTCGCGCGAATGCTTCATTACGCACGCCCTTTTATGCTGCGAGCGGGGCTCGTGTGGCGCAACACCGCGCAGGAGACCTTCGCGCAGGTGCTGAGCGAGTGGCTCGCGCGCGGCGAAAAAATCGCGCATTCCATTTATGTCATCGATATCGCGCCGACGACCGCGGCGACTGACGCGCATTCACCAGGCCTCGCTTCGAGCATCTCGGTGTACAACGCGCTGATCGCCAAAGTCCTCGAGGCCCCGCGCAGCGTGCCCGTCCACCTCGTCGACGTGCATCGCGCGATTTCCCAGCGCCCCGACGGCGTCCGCGAGTGCATCGACGCCGACGGGCATCACATCACGCTCGCAGGACACCGCCTTTACGCCGATCTGATCGCGCAAAGCGCACGGCAACGCGTCGAAGCCCAGGTGCCGTCTTGAAAGAGTTGAAGCAGCTCGCCGGACTGCTGACGAAGGCTGAGCGCTGGTCGGCCATCGGCCTGCTCGCACTTGCGCTCGTCGGTGCGTTCGCAGAGGCGGTCGGCATCGGCGCGGTGTTTCCGCTCTTGAGCCTGCTGTCGCAGCCGCAGGCGATGCTCGCCGACGAGCGCGTGCGCAGCGTCATCGTCTGGACCGGAGCCGCATCGTACGAGCAGTTCGTGCTCCTCGCCACCGCGGTGCTGATGCTTGTGTTCGTCGTGAAGAACCTGTTTCTGGCCGTGCTGTACTACGCCCAGACCCGCTTTGTCTGTCTCGCGGATGCGCGCATCGGCGCCGACCTGCTCTCGGCCTACCTGTGCGCGCCGTACGGGGAGCGCGTCGAGCACAACTCCGCGGACCGCATCCGCGTGGTCACGACAGAAGTGAGCAAAGTGACCCTCGGGTTCCTGATGCCTCTGATCGCGCTGGTCACCGAAGGCCTCGTCGTCGTGTCGCTGGTCGTGCTGCTCCTCGTCGTGCGGCCCCAGGCCGCGGTGCTCGCCTTCGTCCTGATGGGTGCGATGTCTGTCGCGGTGCAGGCGGGTTTTCGACGCAGCCTCGGCGCGCACCGGCACGTGCGGGTCGAGGCAAGCTCGGCGATGTTCCGCTCGGTCAGCGAGGGTCTGGGCGCGCTGAAGGAAACCAAGGTGCTCGGGCGCGAGCAGCACTTCGTCCGGCGCTTTCGCGACAACAGCGTGCGCTACGCGCGCTCCACGATCGTCTTCATGACGATGAACCTGCTGCCGCGCCTGCTGATGGAGACCGCGGCAGTCGCGACACTCGCGGCGTGCATCATCGTGACGATCGTCACCCGCCAGCCGCTCGATACCATCGTTCCCGTGCTGACTGTGTTCGGGCTGGCAGCAGTGCGCATCATGCCTTCGGCCACGCGGATGCTCTCGGCGATCAACAACCTGCGCTATTACGTCCCGGCGCTGCGGGATGTTTCGGCACACGTCGCCAATGCGCCGCGGCCGCTGCGCGTGGAGCTGGGGCCGGGGACTGCCGCGGCCGAGCCGCTGGAGACCTTCGAGCTGCGCGACGTGTCGTTCAGCTATCCCGGAGAGACCGCGCCCACACTGCGCTCGGTGAGCTTAAGCATCGGCCGGGGCGAGATCGTCGCGCTGACAGGCCGCTCGGGATCGGGCAAGACGACCTTGAGCGACATCATGCTCGGCCTCGTCGCGCCGGCCGCCGGCGAGGTGCGGGTGAACGGCCGCAGCATACGTGAGCCGCGCCGGGAGCTCGGCACTTACGCCGGGCTCGTTCCGCAGAACTTCTTCATCCTCGACGATACCGTGAGGCGCAACGTCGCTTTCGGTGTGCCTCAGGAGGAGATCGACGATGAGCGCGTCTGGCGCGCGCTCGAGCAGGCGCGGCTCGCCGAGCGCGTGCGCACGGACGGCCGCGGCCTCGACATGCCGGCGGGAGAGAACGGCGCCCTGCTCTCGGGCGGCGAGCGCCAGCGGCTCGCGATCGCGCGAGCCCTTTACCCCCAGCCGGGGCTGCTCGTTTTCGACGAAGCGACCTCGGCGCTCGACAGCGCGACCGAGTCCGAGATCGTCGAGACCATACTCACGGTCTCCCGGACCCGGGCGGTGCTGGTCATCGCCCACCGGCCTGCGCTGCTCGGCATCGCCACCCGGACCTTCCATATCGAGAACGGCATCCTCACCGGGGCGAGCGAGTCCGAGCGCACCGTGACCTGACGCGGCTCCCGTGCTGCTCGACTGCGCGACCGGCGACTTTTACGTATCCGCGAACTCCTCGCGCCGGGGCGCGTCGAACGAGGTGCTCGCGTAGTCCTGAAATCCAAATAAGCCCCCATAATCAGCAGGTTCGTGTAGAATTCCACGCCTTCCAGCAGGGATTTACACGCCATGTAAATCCCTTCCATCGGGGATTGATATATCGCAGGCGCTATATCGATCCCTTGCCCCAGGAGCCGCGTCCTCTATGCTCGCTTCCGCAAAACGCATCATCCCGATTCGTGCACTCGACGAGAACCGCTACAGCCTCGACCGTCTGCTGAGCGACGGCAGCGTCGACATCGAGGCGCCCGAGCTTCAGGGATTGCTGCGCGAGCTCGAAGCCGAGCCCGAGATCACCACGTTGCTGCACCCCGAAGTGCGCTACGAGGTGACCGACAACTGCAACGCGAGCTGCATCATGTGCCCCCGCGACAAGCACGAGCACGGCCGCGAGCACGGGATCATGGACCAGGCGAAGTACGAGAAAAGCATCGACGAAGTCGTCGCACTCGGCGCCAAGCAGATCGTCCTCACCGGTTTCGGCGAGCCGATGCTCGACAAGCGCCTCGAGGACAAAGTCGCCTACGCGACTTCGAAAGGCCTGGGAACCTATTTCATCACCAACGGCTCGGCCCTGACGCCCCGGCGCTCCCGCAAGCTCATGGAATCGGGCCTGTCCGAAATGCGCGTGAGCTTCTACGGCATGCGCCCGGAGACCTACAACGCGGTGATGCAGGGCC
>JAQGMV010000134.1 GCA_028292225.1 Betaproteobacteria bacterium | reverse complement strand
GCATGATCGGCGCGGCCCAGCCGATGGCCTCGAAAGTCGGCAGCAGGCCGACGAGGAATGTCGCCCCGCCCATGAAGATGATCGTGATGAGGAAGGTGTATTTGCGCCCGACCATGTCGCCGATGCGCCCGAACACGATGGCGCCGAAGGGGCGTACCAGGAAACCGGCGGCATAAGTCGCGAAAGCGGACATCAGCGCGGCCGTCTCGTTTCCAGGGGGGAAGAACAACGCAGCGAAAAACGGAGCAAGCGTCGCGTAGAGATAGAAGTCGTACCACTCGAATACCGTGCCGAGTGAGGACGCGAAGATGACTTTGCGTTCCTCGGTCTTGAAGCTCTCCACCGGTTCTTCTTTTAGAAAACCTTCATTGGTTCTCGTGGTTTCGGCCATCATTCCTCCGTGAGTTATCGTCGTCTTTCCGCTCTTTTTTTGCGTCGCCCGGCTTCGATGTTCCAGATCGAGCAGGGTGCTTCGCTGCGTTACCTCACCATCCTGTTTCCGTTGTTACGTCGGCAATCTTACTCAGTCCTGGGTCATACGCCTATCCCTGGCGGCTGGGGGCCGCCCCGGCATGCGCCCGGATGAGGTCAGTCGTTTACCGAATCGATCAACTGCTTTGCCCGAGCTGCTCGAGGATCGCGGGGTTTTCCAGGGTCGACACGTCCTGCGCGATCGTCTCGCCTTTTGCGATCGAGCGCAGCAGACGCCGCATGATCTTGCCGGAGCGCGTTTTCGGAAGGTTGTCCCCGAAGCGGATGTCGCGCGGCTTGGCGATCGGACCGATCTCCTTGGCGACCCAGTCCTGGAGCTCCTTGATGATGCGCGGCGCATCCGCGCCTTCAGGCCGCGCCTGCTTGAGCACCACGAAAGCGACGATCGCTTCTCCCGTCACGTCGTCGGGGCGTCCCACGACTGCGGCTTCCGCGACTTTGGGATTGGCGACTAGCGCCGACTCGATTTCCATCGTTCCCAGGCGGTGCCCGGCGACGTTCAGCACGTCGTCGATGCGCCCCATGATGCGGATGTAGCCGTCCTCGTCGTAGGTGGCGCCGTCGCCCGCGAGGTAATAGCGCCCCTGGTATTCCGCCGGGTAATAGGTCTTGGTGTAGCGCTCGGGGTCGCCCCAGATCGTGCGCAGCATCCCGGGCCACGGCCTCTTGATGACGAGCACACCGCCTTTGCCGCGCCCCACCGATTCGCCGGTCTCGTCGACGATGTCGGCGAAGATGCCGGGGAGGGGAAACGTGGCCGAGCCGGGTTTGGTCGGGGTCGCGCCGGGAAGCGGGGTGATCATGTGGCCGCCGGTCTCGGTCTGCCACCACGTGTCTACGATCGGGCAGCGGGCGCCGCCGACGGTCTCGTGGTACCACATCCAGGCTTCGGGGTTGATCGGTTCGCCCACCGTGCCGAGGATGCGCAGGCTGGAGAGGTCGTATTTCTTCGGTAAATCGCCGCCGGCCTTGATCAGCGAGCGGATGGCGGTGGGCGCGGTGTAGAAGACCGAGACTTTGTGATCCTGGATCATCCGCCAGAAGCGGCCGGCGTCGGGATAGGTCGGGACGCCTTCGAACACGACTTCGGTCGCGCCGCAGGCGAGCGGGCCGTATACGACATACGAGTGGCCCGTGACCCAGCCCACGTCCGCGGTGCACCAGAAAACGTCCGAGGGCTTGTAGTCGAACGTCCATTTCATCGTCAGCACGCACCACAGGAGATACCCGCCGGTGGAGTGCTGGATGCCTTTCGGCTTACCGGTCGAGCCCGAGGTGTACAGAATGAACAGTGGGTGCTCGGCGCCGACCCATTCCGGCTCGCAGGTCTCGGACCGGCCTTCGAGCAGGTCGTGCAGCCAGATGTCGCGCTTGTCGTCCCATGCGACCTTGCCTGCGGTGCGCCGGTACACGACGACTTTCCTGATGCTCTCGCAGCCGCCCATCCCCAGCGCCTCGTCGACCGCCGCCTTGAGCGGAATCGTGCGGCCGCCGCGCATCTGTTCGTCGGCGGTGAGCACCGCCACCGCGCCGGCGTCGATGATGCGCTCGTGGATGCTCTTGGCCGAGAAACCGCCGAACACCACCGAGTGAACCGCCCCGATGCGCGCGCACGCCTGCATCGCCGCCACCGCTTCGATCGACATCGGCATATAGATGAGCACGCGCTCGCCCTTTTCGATGCCGAGCGATTTCAGCCCGTTCGCGAGCATGCACACCCGCCGGTGCAGTTCCTTGTAGGTGACCCGCGTCAGCGTCCCGTCGTCCGCCTCGAACGCGATCGCGGTCTTGTCCGGCTGGGTCTTCAGGTGCCGATCGAGGCAGTTGTACGAGGCGTTGAGCTCGCCGTCTTCGAACCACTTGTAGAAAGGCGCCCGCGTATCATTCAGGACGCGGGTGAAAGGCTTGTGCCAGATGATCTCCTGGCGCGCGAGCCGTGCCCAGTACCCTTCGAAGTCGCGCTCGGCTTCATCGCACAGGCTTTGGTAAGCGGCCATGCCCGGGATGTTCGCCTGCCGGACGAACTCGGGGCTCGGCGGGAACACCCGGTTTTCCTGCAGCACTGATTCGATGCTCGACGACATGGGATCCTCCTGCGGCCTGGCTTGT
>JAQGMV010000121.1 GCA_028292225.1 Betaproteobacteria bacterium | reverse complement strand
CCGTACAGGTACACGATGCCGCCTTCACCCAGCACCGACGCGGCGCCGCTGAACAGGCCTGTCGTAGCCGTCCATGGCGAGATGTGAATCATGTTGATGCAGACGATCGCGTCCGCGCGCGAGACGTGCCACGGTTGCGCGCGCACGTCGAGCTCGATCGGCGGCTGCAGATTCGGTAGCGCCTCGCGTGACGACCACGCCGCGATCGATGCGCGCGCGCGGGCGTCGGGATCGCTCGGCTGCCAGGTGAGCATCGGCAGCGCGCGGCTGAAGTGGACCGCGTGCTGACCGGTGCCGGCGGCGATCTCGAGCACGATGCCGCTCGCAGGCAGCGTTCGGCGGAGCACGTCCAGTATGGGACCTCGGTTGCGTTCGGCAGCGGGGCTGACGAGGCAGGCCGCAGCCAGATCGTGCTCGGAGGGTGGCGTCATCCCCCGATCTTATCCGCAATGACGTCGAGCATGTCCATATCAGGCACGCCGCCCGGCAGCGTCAGCGCATGCTTGGCAAGCTCGCGTGGCGCGGGTCTCTGCGCCGGGTTCCAGGTAGACGAGTTCCCGCAGGTGTGAGATCTACGGAAGCGTCGCCGCCGGCGGGACGCCCTGCGCGTGCGCAGAAGCGCTGTAGGCCCACGTGCCCGCGAGCACGAGGACGACTATCCAGAGGATCACGATGACGACGGCTCCGATCCGACCCGCGCGCGTAGTGAGGGCTCCGCCGGCGACGACTCGCGCCCTGCACTCGGCCATCACCCCGGGCGGCACCATTTTCATCGCGAGCATGATGCCCAGGGGCAGCAGGACGATCTCGTCGAGGAAGCCGATAACCGGTATGAAATCGGGGATCAGGTCGATCGGGCTCAGGGCGTACGCCACGATCGCGACGATCAGGAGCTTTGCGTACCACGGCGTCCCCGGGTGCCGTGCTGCGAAATACAGCGCAGCAACTTCCGCCTTCAGTTGGCGTGCGCGGGTCTTGAGGGTGGCGATCATCGACATGCGGTCGTTCGCGCTCTCGTGCAATCCGCGAAGCGCCTACAGGCTCTTCAGGAGAAGCTCCCGGAT
Source organism: Betaproteobacteria bacterium (assembly GCA_028292225.1). Lineage (GTDB taxonomy): Bacteria > Pseudomonadota > Gammaproteobacteria > Burkholderiales > SG8-41 > JAQGMV01. Next base: position 6,743 of record JAQGMV010000121.1, on the reverse strand, counting down.
CTCTCCGTCGCTGTACATGCCGTCGGTCTGCAGGGCGTAGGCGCACCGCATGTCGAGGACGCCGTCCTTGAAGGTCATCTGCATGGCGCCTTTGTCCCTGGCGTTGCTGAGCCGGACCCGGTGTAGACCCTCCCGCACCGCCTCTTTGCCCACGTCATCCATGCAGATGATGCGCAGCGCCATGTTCAGGCGATGGCACGAAAGGTTATCGATGAAGTTGAGCCCTGCGGCATCGTCGGCGAGACTGTCCCAGTCGACCTCATAGGGAATCGCCTTGCCGCAGATTTCCTCGATGTCGCGTACGCGGTCCGGAAAAGTGACTTCCTGAAGGTCCTTGATCTTGCGTCTTTCGTTGATTCCCATCGCGATCTCTCCCGGGTGGCGGCTCTTCGATCCTGTTTTGCATTCTGCGATCGTGACCGGGCGCGCTCGATTGCCCGGATACGTCGCGCTATTACCGCAGCGTACACCGGATTCGAGCACGCCGATCGAAGAAGCGCGTTACCTAGCCGGCGGCCGCCTGCTTCAATTTGGCGATATCGATCTTCTTCATTTGAAGCATTGCCGCCATGACTCGGCCGGTTTTTGCGGTGTCAGGATCGGTCATCAGCTCTGGAAGCACCAAAGGGACGATCTGCCACGACACCCCGTATCGATCCTTGAGCCAGCCGCACTGCTGTGCCTTTTCGTCCCCTCCGGCGCGAAGCTTCTCCCAGTGATAGTCCAATTCCTCCTGCGTGTCGCACATGACCTGGAACGAGATCGCTTCGTTGAACTTGAAGTAAGGGCCCCCGTTGAGGCCGGTAAAAGCCTGACCCTCGAGAAGGTCGGCCGTGTTTATAAGGGCTCATGCGTAGCCGATCAGCGGCCGGTTGAGCTCCGTGCGCCACGCGGCCGGGTCGGGGCTCGACTCCGGGCCGGCGACATAGGATTCCCACACGTCGGGGGCGGGCGTATGGCCGTTGTCCGCGATCCACTTCACGAACTCCGCCCACGCTGCGCCGAGGTCCTCGTAGGGGCCGTGGTAGACCGTCCGCGCCACCGTCACAGCCGGCAGCCGCCCGGGCTTCACGCGGCCGGCGGGAGTCACCGCGGTCGTGACCGGCACGCCGAGCTCGAAGTCGAAGGTCGCGGGGTCTATCGTCAGATGGTGCGAGAACACCGGCCCCGCCGGGGCGATGCCCTGTGCGGCAATGGCCGCCAGGATTTCGCCGATGCCCGGACCCATCACGTGGCGGATCTCTTCCCTCGGAATGGTGATGCGGATGACCGCGGCGAGTTGGGCCGCAGTCCTGGTGATGTGTGGGGTGTCGATCATGTGGATACGGTCTCGTATGGAGATAGGGTCGATTACAGGGCGTTCGCACACTCGAAACCGGCTCCGAGCCCTGCTTCTACCGGATAGTCGAACGGGCCAATACCCATTCGACACAACGGCAACGTTTTTTCCGTGCATGCACCAGTCGCGCGTAAACCGGCCTGTGCACTCTCGTAATGGATAACCTCGGCCAGGAACCCGCTACTGCCATCTCCGCAACCACAGTTGCCTCAGCCGGAGTTGCCCAGTGAACGTCGAGCCTCATCGCATTCAAGAACACGCTCAATTCGAGATTGTCAGCTTTCGATGGTGACAATGTACGCCTGGATCTTCCCGTCCACATCTCCTCGGCCAAACCGCCGGGCGATCGCTTCCGCCGCGATGTCGGTTGCTTCGCCGAGCAGCGAGGCGTCGCGCGCCTCGATTTCGTTCCGTAGTGGCGTTCCCTGGCAGTATGCGATCGCCGGGACCCGCGGAGAGTGGGCCCGGCTGCGCGCCTCAAGCAGGGTGATGTGGGGCGGCGCGATGAACCCGCCGTGTGCAAGATCCCGCTCGATGGTCCCACGGTCGTGATAGCCGTGGGGTGTGCGAGCCAGGAAGCGCGGCGGATCCTCCGGAATCAGGGTTTCGAGTGCCGTGGTCACGGTGTCGGCGAATTCGTTCTCCTCGATCCTGTCCCAGACGTTGAAAATGAAAACGCCTCCCGGCCTGAGTACTCGACGCGCCTCCGAAAACGCTTTCGATTTGTCAGGGAAGAACATGACTCCGTACTGGCATACGACCGCGCCGAACATACCGTCCGGAAAAGGCAGTTGCATGGCATCCGCCTGGCGCCACTCCACGGGGCGCGTGGTCCCGATCGTGGACGCGCGGTCCAGCATCGGCTGATTCAGGTCCGTCGCGACGATGGAGACGCGTTCGGGCAACACGCACGCCAGCGCACGAGTGACAACTCCAGTGCCGGCTGCAATCTCGAGCACGCGGGTAACAGATCTCGAAGCGAGCCGACTCACCAGATCCGCAGCGTGGGGCTCGAAGATCAGCGGAACCAGAAGCGTTTCATAAAGCGTCGCAATCGAGCCGCTGAAGACTTTGTCGGTATCAGGACTGCTCATCGTCATTGCTCGTTCAGCGGTGCATCCGCCGCGATGAATGGTTCGGCCCGCTTCGCACGCGCGCGAGCTCGTTCCACGGTTTCAGATTCCAATGACGCCGCGCTGCTCCCGACGAGGATGGCAGAACAAAAGGGTTAGCGCGTAGTATTGCGCAAGCCAATATCGGGACCACGGACATGCGCAGGCTGGAAAATCCGATCATCATCGACGTGGAAGCCTCCGGCTTTGGCGGGATGAGCTATCCCATTGAAGTCGGGGTCGCATTGGATGATGACACCAAGTACTGTGCCCTGATACTGCCCGCGCCGGAATGGGACCACTGGGACAGTGACGCGGAAAAGATTCACCGAATCGCCCGCGACATCCTGGAAACCTACGGCAAGCCGATGCAGGAGGTTGCCGCAAACCTGAATGCACTGCTCGAAGGCAAGACTCTGTATACCGACGGTTGGGTAGTCGATAAGCCGTGGCTCACGACGCTGTTTCATAAAGCGCAAATGCACATGAGCTTCAGCGTCAGTCCGCTGGAGATGATTCTGTCGGAGCAGCAAATGCATCGCTGGCATGACACGAAGGACAGGTTGCTTGCCGAGATAACGAAGCAGCGCCATCGAGCAAGTTTCGATGCGTGGATAATCCAGGAAACCTACAAGAGAACACTGGCTGAATCGAGAGTGTGACTCGTGCTCACAAATATTTCTTCTCGATCTCCGCGAAGAAGGTCTCTGCCAGCCGTACGAAGCACCGCTGAGCGGCCCGATGTATCGAGGTCACTCATCCAGCAGACCTCCCTTGAAGAAGCTCCAGGCCGTACCATCGTGCAGATAGAAGTGGCCATCAGAGCAGTTGTCTTTACCGGGATAGTAGTCCCGATAAGTCTTCGGTACGAGTCGTTCAAGCTGCGCATCGGACAGCTCTTCGAACTCCTCTGGCGTGATCGCGCTTCCGACCCGAATTTTCCGTTTCTCCATATCGCTCGAGCTTCCCGCTTTCCGGCCTGACGTTTGAGATGAGAGGCTTGACCCGGCTTGCCGGGACATGCCCTCTCGATTGAAGGGCCAGGCTTCCCGGCCGATGCAATGCGTTTGATCTGTCGAGATGCAGCGGGGCTCGCCTGCGAATTTCGTCCCCGTCCGGAGGTTCTCACAGGTCGCTGGGATGTTGAAGACATGCTCGGGAACCGATCATTGAGAACGTGTCGCCTTTGTCTCCATTCCTCCGCCTCACGCGCTCTCGGCGCATCAGGGACGTATACGCCAAGGTTCAAGCCCGACGCCGCTACTTTTTCGCCCCCTCTACCGGTCATTTGCTGGTCGTCGACGGAGCTTTTGGAACAAATCGGATTCTCGTCAACCGGTCGTGCTCCCAGACGAAATATGAAATCCCTCTATTCTCCGTGCGGCCGTCCGGTGTTCCGAACAAAATCAGCAAACGACTATCAGCGCGATAATGCAACGCGCCAAAGTCGGAGCGGCGCTCGCCTTCCTTGCCTTCCACGAGCACTTCGGAATGGACATCTTCGATGTGATTGCTACGTGCCCCCGGCGGATGAAACACCTTTCCGGTAATCGCGTCGATGACAGCGATTTCTGTGCAGCTCGTTCCGCAACCCCACGTTGCAAGGATGTAATGGCCTGCGAAATTCGGTTTCTCCCGGGCCCAGCCCTTCAGTTGCGTGCGGTACCTCCTCGAACGCGGATCGCTGCGCACGTCGGGGGCGGCATTGGCACCGGTATAACGCTTCGCGGCGTAGTCCCTGAAGCGAGGCGCATCTTTGGGAATGTCAGACTGCCGGATCGTATACTCGTCATAGCCTTCGTCGTCCGCACCGAACGCAGGCAGCGAGACTAAGGCGAATGCGAAGGCCAATACCGTGTGGCGCGACATGAGACCCAACGAAGTAGACCTCCGATCGGACGCTTCACGCAGCGTCGAGGCACCGCACAACCCGTCCGATCGCTTCATCTGAACTCCCGGCATCGAGTGCTTGCAGTTCGAGCTTCGAGTAACAAATCGAAGCTCGAACGCGTCGCATCATCCCTACCCGCGGAAGGTGCGACGCGTTGTTTTACGGCAGCGGGGCGGTCATCCGCCCGACGCCGCCCTGATGCCCGTCGCTTTAACGAGCTTGCCGAACTTCGCCACCTCGGACTTGAGGTACGCCTGGAATTGCTCCGGCGTGCTCGCGACGATCTCGGCGCCGACTTCGGCGTGTTTGGCTTGCACGTCGGGCATCTTGAGAATTTCCACGAGGTCCTTGTGCAGGCGGGTGACGAGCGGCTTCGGCATGCCGGGGCCGCCGGCGACTGCCGACCACGAGGAGTTCTCGTAGCCGGGGACGCCGGCTTCGGCGACCGTCGGAAGGTCGGGCAGGGCGGGCGAGCGCTTGGCGCCTGTGGTGGCGATCGCGCGCAGGCGCCCGGTCTTCACGTGCGGCGTGGTCGAGATCATGTTGTTGAAGAGCACCTGGATCTGGCCGCTGATGAGGTCGGTCAGCGAAGGCGCCGAGCTCTTGTACGGGATGTGCGTCATCTTGGTGTTGGTCATCATGGTGAAGAGCTCACCGGAGATGTGACCGAAACCGCCGATTCCCGAAGACCCGTAATTCAGCGCGCCCGGCTTTTCCTTCGCGAGCGCGATGAGCTCTTTGACGGTCTTCGCGTTCACCGTGGGGTGCACGACGAGTATGCCGGGCGAGGTCGAGACCTGCGTGATCGGCGAGAAGTCCTTGGTGACGTCGAAAGGCAGCTTGTACAGGTGCGGATTGACGGCCCACGTGCCGACAGTCGCGATGACGAGGGTGTAGCCGTCGGCAGGTGCGCGCGCGACGGTCTCCATACCGATGTTGCCGTTGGCGCCGCCGCGGTTGTCGACGATCACCTGCTGGCCGAAGCGCTGTGTCAGCTTGTCCGCGAGCATGCGGCCCTGGATGTCCGTCGGGCCGCCCGGAACGAAAGGCACGACGAGGCGGACAGGTTTGTTGGGGTAATCACCCGGTCCTTTGATCACTTGCGCGTGTGCGCCGGCAGCACAGGCGAACGCGGTGAGACAGGCCAGGTGGCTGAGACGAAACTTCATGGAATTTCCTCCGTTATAAGAGCGCACATTGTAGTGGCGCGGGAGGGAATTCGCTCCTGGGCGCCCGTCATCCGAACCTGGATGCGGGCAGCGGGATTGCCGCAGTGCAGCGAAGTCTAGCCGCCGAGCGCTTTCTTCAGCCGCATCACCGCGGAGGCGGGGCTCGTGAGGACTTTGCGGCCTACGCGCACGGGGATGGATTCCGCGGCGCTGGCCATCGAGAACTGGCCGAGGATCAGCGCCTCGCATTCCTCCATCTCGGCTGCCGCGGCGGCGATCAGGCGATCGTGCTCCGCGGGCTGGCCGTCGTGCAGCGCGGCAAGCGCTGAAGGCACCGCGGTCGCCCTGATCGAGAGCTTCACCCCTTTCTGCATTGCGAGGTCTTCGAGCTCCTGCTTGAGCGACGGGATGCTCGGCGCGAAGGTTGCGATCAGTCCGATCTTTGTCCCGGCAGCGAGCGCCTCGTCGAGCATCGCTTCGTTGGGCTTGAGCACCGGCACGTCGAGCGCTGCGCGCGCGGCTTCGATCGCCGGGCCGAATGCGGAGCAGGTGAAGAGGATCGCGTCCGCGCCTGAGCCGCGCACGTACCGCGCGAGCGTGATGAAGCGCTCGGTCATGCGCTCGGTGAGCTTGCCGTCGGCCGCCAGATCGGGCGCGAGCGAATCTTCGAGCAGGCTGGTCGTGCGCGCGGCAGGCCACAGCCGCTTGAACGCGGAGACGATGGGGTCGATCGCGACCGGGGTCGCGTGGATGAGGGCGATACGGGGGGAGTTCATGAGCAATTAACCGCTGAGGACACGAAGGGGCGCAAAGGAAAGCAAAGACGAAAAACAACCGGGGTTCCTTCGTGCCCCTTCGTGTCCTTCGTGGTTCTATTGGTTTTAGGCGTTACGCGGTTTGAGCAATCCGCTTCGCGCTCTTCTCGATCTGCGCGACGACCGCTGCGCCGAACGCGCGGGTGCCGGTGGCGCCGCCGAGATCGGTGGTGCGCTGCGCCGGATTGGCGAGCACTGCATCGATCGCGGCTTCGATGGCGGCGCCCGCTTGCGTGAGCTCGGCGCGGCCCTGGCGGTTGCCCAGCGCGTCGAGCAGCATGGCGATGGACAGGATGAGGCCCGTCGGGTTGCCGATGTCCTTGCCTGCGATGTCGGGCGCCGAGCCGTGGCCGGCGTTGGCGACGAGGTGCTTGTCGCCGGCATTGAGCGCGGCGGCGAGGCCGAGGCTGCCCGACA
>JAQGMV010000064.1 GCA_028292225.1 Betaproteobacteria bacterium | reverse complement strand
CCGGACGCACGCTTTCCGGCCAGACGCCTGAGGCTTTCTGGAACTCGCTGCGCCACATGAAGCCCCTGACCATCGGCCTGAACTGCGCGCTCGGCGCCAAGCTGATGCGGCCGTACATCGAGGAGATTTCGACGATCGCGGACACCTTCGTCTGTGCGTACCCGAACGCGGGGCTGCCGAACCCGCTCGCGGAGACGGGTTACGACGAGTCGCCCGAGCAGACCGCGTCGTACCTCCTCGATTTTGCGAAAAGCGGATTCGTGAACGTCGCAGGCGGCTGCTGCGGAACGACTCCCGCACACATCAAGGCGATCGCGGACGCGCTCAAAGGCCTGCCGCCGCGCGCAGTCCCGACGATCGAGCACCGCACGCGCCTGTCCGGGCTCGAGCCGCTCAACATCGGCGACGACTCGCTCTTCGTGAACATCGGCGAGCGCACCAACGTCACCGGATCGCCCGGTTTCGCGAAGCTCATCATGGCCGGAGACTTTGCCGCCGCGCTGTCGGTCGCGCGCCAGCAGGTGGAAAACGGTGCGCAGATCATCGACATCAACATGGACGAGGCAATGCTCGATTCCAAGGCGTCGATGGTGAAGTTCCTGAACCTCCTTGCCGCCGAGCCCGACATCTCGCGGGTGCCGGTGATGATCGACTCCTCCAAATGGAGCGTGATCGAGGCGGGGCTGAAGTGCGTCCAGGGCAAATGCATCGTCAACTCGATCAGCATGAAGGAAGGCACTGCCGAGTTCATACGTCAGGCGAAGCTCGCCAAGCGCTACGGCGCGGCGGTCATCGTCATGGCTTTCGACGAGAAAGGCCAGGCCGACACGCTGGAACGCCGCAAGGAGATCTGCGGCACCGCCTATCGCATCCTCGTCGACGAAGTCGGTTTCCCCGCTGAAGACATCATCTTCGATCCGAACATCTTCGCCATCGCAACGGGCATCGAAGAGCACAGCAACTACGGCATCGATTTCATCGAGGCCACGCGCTGGATACGCCGGAACCTGCCGCACGCACGGGTCAGCGGCGGGCTTTCGAACGTGTCGTTCTCGTTCCGCGGCAACAACCCGGTGCGTGAAGCGATCCACACCGCATTCGCGTATCACGCGATCCAGGCAGGCCTGACCATGGCGATCGTCAACGCCGGGCAGATGGGCGTGTACGACGAGATCCCGAAGGACCTGCTCGAGCACGTCGAGGACATCATCTTCAACCGCCGTCCCGACGCCGCCGAGCGCATGGTGTCGTTCGCGGAGACCGTGAAAGGCACTTTGAAGACCGGAACGGTCGACATCGAGTGGCGCAAAGGCACGGTCGAGGAGCGCCTCACCCATGCGCTCGTCAAAGGCATCGCCGATTACATCGTCGAGGACACCGAAGACGCGCGAGTCAAATACGGCCGCCCGATCCACGTGATCGAAGGTCCGCTGATGGACGGCATGAACGTCGTGGGCGATCTTTTCGGCGCAGGCAAGATGTTTCTCCCGCAGGTCGTGAAGTCGGCGCGCGTCATGAAGCAGGCGGTCGCCCATCTCGAGCCTTTCCTCGCCGCCGAAAAAGCGGCGTCGGGCGACAACCGCGCCAAAGGCAAGATCGTGCTCGCGACCGTCAAAGGCGACGTGCACGACATCGGCAAGAACATCGTCGCGGTCGTCCTCCAGTGCAACAACTACGAAGTGGTGAACCTCGGCGTGATGGTGCCGTGGAAGAAGATTTCCGACGTCGCGCGGGAAGAGAAAGCTGACATCATCGGCCTGTCAGGCCTGATCACGCCTTCGCTCGAAGAGATGGCCCACAACGCCCGCGAGATGCAGCGTGAAGGCTACGGCGACATCCCGCTGCTGATCGGCGGGGCGACCACGTCGCGCACGCACACTGCGGTGAAGATCGCGCCGCATTACAAAGGGCCGGTGGTGTGGGTTCCCGACGCCTCGCGCTGCGTCTCGGTGTGCAGCAACCTTCTTTCGGACGATGCCCGCGCGAAATACATCGCGGACACCAGGGCCGATTACGCGCGTATCAAGACTCAGCACGAAGGCAAGAAAGGCCCGAAGCTCGTTGCAATGGGCAAGGCGCGCGAGAACGCGCACCGCATCGACTGGAAAGCATACACGCCGCCCAAGCCCGAGATGCTCGGCGTCAAAGTGCTCAAGAACTACGACCTGGCCGAGATCGCGCAGTACATCGACTGGGGCCCATTTTTCCAGACGTGGGAATTGTCGGGCCCTTATCCCGCGATCCTTCAGGACGCCATCGTCGGCGAAGCGGCGCGCAATGTGCTCGCCGAAGGCCAGGCGATGCTGAAGAAGATCATCGAAGGCCGCTGGCTCACCGCGAGCGCCGCTTTCGGGCTTTTCCCCGCCGCGCGCGTGAACCACGAAGACGTCGAGATCTACGCCGACGACTCGCGCAGGCAAGTGCTCATGACGTGGCACAACCTGCGCCAGCAGGCCGAGAAGCCCACGGGAAACCCGAACCTGTCGCTCGGCGATTTCATCGCGACCAGGGAATCAGGCGTTCCCGATTACATCGGCGCTTTTGCCGTGACCGCGGGTCTCGGGATCGAGAAGCGCCTGGCGATCTTCGAGAAGCAGAACGACGATTACGCATCGATCATGCTGAAAGCGCTCGCGGACAGATTGGCCGAGGCTTTCACCGAGCTCTTGCACGCGCGCGTGCGCCGGGAGTTCTGGGGTTATGCCAAAGACGAAGGTCTCGGCAACGAGGAGATGATCGCCGAGAAGTATCGCGGCATACGCCCCGCGCCCGGTTATCCGGCGTGCCCCGACCATACCGAGAAAGGCGCGCTGTTCGAGCTGCTCGGCGCGCAGCGCGCGGGAATCGAGCTCACCGAATCGTACGCGATGTATCCCGCGTCTTCGGTCAGCGGTTTCTACCTCTCGCACCCCGAATCGCGCTACTTCGCGGTCGGCAAGATCGACCGCGACCAGGTCGCCGACTACACGCGGCGCAAGGGCATGCCCCTGCGTGAAATCGAGCGCTGGCTCTCACCGCAGCTCGCCTACGAGCCCGACGCCGAGCCGGCGGAGGCCGAAGCCGCCGCCTGAAGCGATGTCGCCCGAGTCCGCCCCCTCGCGGTTCACCCCCGCTGAGCTCCAGCAGTTCGGGCGCGACGGCTATGTCGTCGTGCGCGGCCTCGCGCCCGAAGCGCTTCAAACGCGGATGCTCGAAGTCGCGAAAGCCCATCTGGCTGCGGCCACGGCGCCGGTCGAATTCGAAGTCGACGTGCGATATCCCGGCGCACCGGCGTCCCCCGAGGCGCCGGGAGGCCGCACGGTGAGGCGTTTGCTCCAGGCGTGCGCGCGCGATCCGGTCTTTCGCGAGTGGGCGACTTCGTCCGGGCTCGCTTCGCACCTCGCGCAGTTGCTGGGGCCGGGCCTCGAGCTGTCGCAGGCGCATCACAACTGCGTCATGACGAAGGACCCGCGATACAGCAGTCTCACCAACTGGCATCGCGACATCCGGTACTGGTCTTTCGAGCGGCCTGAGCTCGTCTCGGTGTGGCTCGCGCTGGGCCGCGAGCGTTTCGAGAACGGGTGTCTCCTCGTGCTGCCGGGATCGCACGCGATGGATTTTCAGCCTGAGCAGCTCGATTCAGCGCAGTTCCTGCGCACCGACGTCGAGGCCAATCGCGAGCTGCTCGCGCGCCAGGTGGCGGTCGAGCTCGATCCCGGCGACGTGCTTTTCTTTCACTGCAGGCTTTTGCACGCGGCGGGGCATAACCAGACCGCGCAGACCAAGTTCTCGGTGGTTCATACCTACCGCGCCGCTGACAATCCGCCGCTCGCCGGAAGTCGTTCGGCTGCGGTGCCGGACATTCCTCTACAGATCTGAGACAGGCGCGTAGGCGTCGACGACGCGAGCCGGGCTCGAGCGCAGGCCGTTGAGCGCTGCGTGTGCGGCGATGCGCTCCGTTTCGGTCGACGCGCCGCTGACCGCGATCACGTCGGCCGCCGCGATCTGCGCGCGGTAGGCGTCCTGCGAGAGGTAACGGCTGTCGGCGATCTGCCGCGGCGACACGACGCACACGGTCGATTCGAGCTCAACTGCGTCCGCGACGCCGCGGTCGAGCAGCAGTCGTGCGATCCCTGCCGGCTCCGCGGCGGCGGACGCTTCGAGCAGCAGGCGTCGCGGCCGGATGTCGCGAAGCAGCAGCACGAGCGCGGTGCGCAGCAGAACCTGACCCGTACAGCACATGCAGCCGGCAACGTCACGCACGGTCACGAAGCCCTCGATGGCCCCGGGTGCATCCGCGAGAGCGGCCTTGCCGAAGTCGTTCACGAGCACCGCCCAGTGTTCGTGCGAGGGGCGTTTGGCCAACAGGCGGGAGATCAGCGTCGTCTTTCCGGAGCCGGTGGCGCCGGTGACGAGCGTGACTGCGGTGCGCATGGGGTTTCGGACGAATGCGGGCGAGGCGTTCATTATAATGCGACCCCTCCGCCCGACAGCCCGCAAGGACAGCCATGACAGTGTTCGCGCAACCCATCCCGACCACGGTGCTCCTGCTCACCGCGTCGAACCTGTTCATGACCTTTGCGTGGTACGGACACCTGAAGAACCTCGGCGCGTCGCCGTGGTGGATCGCCGCACTCGTGAGCTGGGGCATCGCGCTGTTCGAGTACCTGCTGCAGGTTCCCGCGAACCGCATCGGCTTCACCGTGATGAACCTCGCCCAGCTCAAGATCCTCCAGGAGGTGATCACGCTCAGCCTGTTCGTGCCTTTCGCGGTGTTCTACATGGGAGAGCCGCTCAGGATGAACTATGTTTACGCGGGGATTTGCCTGCTCGGGGCGGTATACTTCATTTTCCGCGGCTGAAGCGCCCGACATCCGGCCGTGGCGCGCGTCGAGCGCGAATCCGAATCCTTAGTCCTCAATCCTGATTCCTGCCGTATCGATGCACATCCATATCCTCGGTGTTTGCGGCACGTTCATGGGCGGTCTCGCGGTGCTCGCACGCGAGGCCGGGCACAAGGTCACCGGGTGCGATGCGAACGTGTATCCGCCGATGAGCACGCAGCTCGAAGCCCAGGGCATAGAGTTGATCGAAGGCTACGGCGCCGACCAGATCGCGCTCGCTCCTGACGTGTTCGTGATCGGCAATGTGATCGCTCGCGGCAATCCGCTGATGGAAGCGGTACTCGATCGGGGGCTGCCCTACATCTCGGGTCCGCAGTGGCTGCGCGAGCACGTGCTCCAAGGGCGCTGGGTGCTCGCCGTCGCGGGAACTCACGGCAAGACCACGACGAGTGCGATGCTCGCGTGGATACTCGAGCACGGCGGTCTCAAACCGGGGTTTCTGATCGGCGGCGTGCCGCAGAACTTCGCCGTCTCGGCGCGGCTTTCCGATACGCCGTTCTTCGTGATCGAAGCCGACGAATACGACACCGCGTTCTTCGACAAGCGTTCCAAGTTCGTGCATTACCCGGCGCGCACCGCGGTGCTGAACAACCTCGAGTTCGATCACGCCGACATCTTCCC
>JAQGMV010000039.1 GCA_028292225.1 Betaproteobacteria bacterium | reverse complement strand
CGTTCTTCGTGATCGAAGCCGACGAATACGACACCGCGTTCTTCGACAAGCGTTCCAAGTTCGTGCATTACCCGGCGCGCACCGCGGTGCTGAACAACCTCGAGTTCGATCACGCCGACATCTTCCCCGACCTGGCCGCGATCGAAACCCAGTTCCACCACTTCGTACGCACCCTGCCTTCGACCGGACTCATCGTCTCTAACGGGAATGACGCTCGGCTCGAGCGCGTCCTCGAAAAAGGCGCATGGACGCCCGTCGAGCGCTGCGACTCCGACGTGGGCTGGCGCGCCGGCAAGCCCGGCGCCGAAGGCGAATTCGAAGTGTCTTTCGAAGGACGCTCCTGCGGTACGGTGCGCTGGAATCTGATGGGCGCGCACAACCGCTCGAATGCGCTTGCGGCAATCGCCGCTGCGCGCCACGCGGGGGTCCCGGCGACGGTCGCGATCGAAGCGCTCGCCGCGTTCGAAAATGTGAAGCGGCGTATGGAAGTTCGCGGCGTGGTGCGCAAAGTCACCGTCTACGACGATTTTGCGCACCACCCCACCGCGATCGAAACCACGATCAAAGGCCTGCGTGCGAAAGTGAACGGCGCGCGGATCCTCGCAGTCGTCGAGCCGCGATCGAACACGATGAAGCTCGGGATCATGAAGCAGGCGCTGGCCGCGAGCCTCGAAGCAGCCGACCGGGTGTTCTGCTACAGCGGCGGACTGAGCTGGGACGCGACCGCGGCGCTTAGCGCCCTCGGCGCGAAAGCTTCGGTGCACGCGGACCTGAACGAGCTCGTGGCCGCGATCGCGAATACCGCAGTCGGCGGCGACCAAGTGCTCGTCATGAGCAACGGCGGATTCGGCGGCATACACGACAAGCTGCTCGAAGCGCTCGCAGGCGCGCACTTAGAGCAGCATCCACCTACTTATTGAGCTTTAGGACGTAGCGCGCTCAACCCCTCACCCCCGACCCCTCTTCCGGAGGGCGAGGGGAGATTTCAGACGTAGCGAATATCATTCGTTACGTAACACTCAGTAGGAGGACCGACAACGATGGAAGACGACATCCTCGAGCGCGACGAGATCGGCGCATTCACCCGCCACACCCACGTCGCGCGGGAAGGCTCGAGCCAAGGTCCTCTGGAGGGTCTCAGGTTCGGCGCGAAGGACATCTACGACGTCATGGGCCACAAGACCGGTTTCGGCAGTCCCGACTGGCTGCGCACGCACGAAGCGGCCTCACGCACCGCCCCGATCGTGCAGCAGCTGCTCGACGCCGGCGCGGACATGGTCGGCAAGACCCACACCGACGAGCTCACCTTCAGCCTGAACGGCGAGAACGCGCATTACGGGACACCGGTGAACGTCAACGCGCCGGGCCGCATACCCGGAGGCTCCTCGAGCGGCTCGGCCGCGGCAGTCGCCGCCGGCCTCGTCGATTTTGCGCTCGGCAGCGACACCGGCGGCTCGGTGCGCGCGCCCGCGAGCTTCACCGGGACCTATGGGTTGCGTCCGACGCACGGCCGCGTCTCACTCGAAGGCGCCCGTCCGCTCGCAGCGAGCTTCGATACCGCGGGCTGGTTCGCGCGCGATGCTGAAGTGATGGAGCGCGTGGGCAGCGTGCTGCTCGCGGAAGAACGCGACTCGACTCAGCCCCGGCGGCTGCTCATCGCGCAGGACGCGTTCGACCTCATCGGTCATGCGGCCGCCGCGGCGCTGGAGCCCGCCCTGACGCGGGTGAGCGCGCTCGGCGGCAGGACGCAGCGAACGAGCGTCAGCGCCGAAAGCCTGGACGCATGGCTCGATGTTTTTCGCACGCTCCAGGGTTTCGAGGCGTGGGCGCAGCACGGGGCGTGGGTTGTTGAGTCGAAGCCCGGGCTCGGCCCCGGCATCCGCCAGCGCATCGAATGGGCCTCGACCCTCAAAGCCGAGGACTTCGAAGCAGCGAAGGCGAAGCGCGAAGGGATCATCCAGCGCATGAGCGCATTGCTGCGCGACGACGCGGTGCTCGTGCTGCCGACCGTTCCCGACATCGCGCCGCTGCGCGATGCCGATCCTAAATCGACCGAAGATTTTCGCACGCGAGCGCTGACGCTGCTGTGCATCGCGGGCCTTTCGAGGCTTCCACAGATCAACCTGCCGCTCGGCAGGCTGAACGGCTGTCCCATCGGGCTTTCGCTGATCGGGCCGAAGGACAGCGACATGATGCTCTTGGGTATGGCCCGGCGCGTCGCCGACGCGCGCTGAAAAAAGGGCAGTGTTTAATGTTGAGTGCCGAGTGTCGAGTGTTTAGTGAACTGCGTTCCCGGCTCAGCCTGGCGCGCCATCACTAAAACACTGAACACTCACAACTAAACACCGATGTTGATCTACATCCACGGCTTCAACAGCTCCGCGCTCTCGTTCAAGGCGGGGCTGTTGCGCCGGCGCATGGCCGAGCTTCGCCGCATGCGCGAGCTCGTGTGCCCCGAGCTTCCGCACCGCCCTCTGGAAGCGATCTCAGCGCTCGAGGACATCGTCCGCAGCGCGGGTGACGTGCCGGTCGGCCTGATCGGAAGCTCGCTCGGCGGGTATTACGCGACGTGGCTCGCCGAGCGCTGCGAGCTGCCCGCCGTTCTGCTGAATCCCGCGGCCCGTCCGTATGACCTGCTCGCCGCCTGCATCGGTGCCCAGACCAACCTCTATACCGGCGAGCGCTACGCGTTCACCGAGCGGCACGTCGCCGAGTTGCGCGAGCTCGAGGTCGCATCGATCACGCCCGAGCGCTATCTGCTCATCGTCGAGACCGGCGACGAAGTGCTCGATTACCGCGATGCGGTCGAAAGTTATCGAGGTTGTCGGCAGATCGTCGCCGAAGGCGGCGATCACGGCCTCGGCGATTTCGAGCGCTATCTCGATCAGACGCTCGCTTTCTGCGGCGTTTCCACGATGTAGTACCCGGTGTTCAGAATTCGGCGGGGTCTCCGGAGCGGGTGCCCGGCTCGACTATAATGCGGGCGCAGCCACGGAACCTTCAAGGGCCGCGTCTTTTTTCCTCCCGCAGCCACGCACCATCGAGCCGTCCGCATGAACGTTTTTTATGAAGAAGAGGGGACGCTCAAGGTCGGCGCCGTTCTCGCTGACAACAATACCTCCCTGCAGGTCGAGGCGCCGCACGGCAAGCGCTCCAAGATCAAATCCGCGGCCGTGCTCTTCAGATTCGAGCAGCCCGGGATCAATGACTTCATCGCGACTGCGCACGCGGCCGCCGACGAGATCGACCTCGATTTCCTGTGGGAATGCGCGAGCAAGGACGAGTTCGAGTACGAAGCGCTCGCTCGCGAGTATTACGGGCGCACGCCGGGTCCGATAGAGGCGGCCGGCGTGCTCACGCGGCTCCACGGCGCGCCGATGTATTTCTACAAACGCGGCCGCGGCCGCTACAAGGCGGCCCCGGACGAGGCGCTGAAAGCCGCGCTCGCAAGTGTGGAGCGCAAGAAGCAGCAGGCGCTCGTTCGCGATGCGTACATCGCGCAGCTCGCGCAGGGACGGCTCCCGCCCGAGTTCGGGCCGATGCTCGAAGTGCTGCTCTACAAACCGGACCGCAATTCGATCGAGTGGAAAGCGCTGGAGGACGCAGCCGCCGCATGCAAGCTGACACCCGTTCGGCTGATCGAGCGCTGCGGCGGAATGCCTTCGACGCACGATTACCACCTCAACCGTTTCGTGTTCGAGCACTTCCCTCGAGAAGCGCAGAGCGACGCTCCCGCGCCCGCTGCACAGGCGCCTGAAGCGCTTCCGCTTTCCGACGCGGTCGCGTTCAGCATCGATGACGCATCCACGACGGAGATCGACGACGCTTTTTCGGTGACGGAGCTGCCGAACGGCAATGCGCGCATCGGTATACACATTGCCGCCCCGGCGCTCGGGGTTCCCGCGCAGAGCGCGCTCGACGAGATCGCCCGCGAGCGCCTGTCGACCGTCTATTTCCCCGGCGGCAAGATCACGATGCTGCCGCCGACGGCGATCGAGCGTTACACGCTCTGCGCGGGAACCCGGTGTCCGGCCGTTTCGCTTTATGTGGAGCTGACGCCCGCTGACGAGGTGGTGACCACCGAAACCCGGGTCGAGTCCGTGCAGATCGCCGAGAACCTGCGGCACGAAACCCTGGAGCCGCTGTTCAACGAAAGCACGCTCGGACAGGCCTCCATCGAGCACCCTTTCGGCGCGCAGTTGAAAAGGCTGTGGCAATGGGCGTTGCAGCTCGAGCGCTCCCGCCGCGGCGATGCGCCCGAAGGCGAGCAGCGCGCCGAGTACAGCTTTCGCGTGCACGACGACCGCATCGAGATCACCCGCCGCCATCGAGGCACGCCGATCGACAAGCTCGTCTCCGAGCTCATGATTCACGTGAACAGCACGTGGGGCCGCCAGCTCGCCGAAAGCGAGACCGGCGCGATCTACCGCGTGCAGGGCGGCGGCAAGGTCCGCATGAGCACCGTGCCTTCGGCGCACGTCGGCCTCGGCGTCGAGCAGTATGTCTGGGCGAGCTCGCCGCTTCGCCGTTACATCGACCTGGTAAACCAGCGCCAGATCGCCGCGCTGGCGAGCGGGTCACCGCCGCCGTACACAGCGGGCGACGAAACGCTGCTCGCGGTCATGCGCGAATTCGAGTCGACCTACGAGGTGTACTCCGATTTCCAGCGGTCGATGGAGCGCTACTGGTGCCTGCGGTGGCTGCTCCAGGAAAACGTCAGCCGGGTGACCGCGACAGTGCTGCGCGAGAACCTCGTCCGATTCGACGAGCTGCCGCTCGTCGCGCGAGTGCCGTCGGTGCCCGCGCTCAAGTCCGGAACGCGTGTGGTGCTCGACCTCTCGCAGATCGACCTGCTCGAGCTCACCTTCCACGCCGAGTTCGCTACGCTCCTCTCGCCGGTAGACGAAGAGAGGGAAACCGAAGGTTTCCCTCCGTAACCTTCCGCGGCGAGGATGCCAGGCGGGCGATAAATCGCCCGCAGCCGCGGCTCGGTGAACGCCAAAGAGGGAAACCGAGGTTCCGTCCTTGGACCTCCCGTCCTTCGGCCATCGATCCATAACGAGAGGTGGTCATTCTGGACTCGCGCCGGCGCCAGTGATCCAGAATCCATGGCTAAACGTTTTAGCCTCTACGGCCGGTTCGGTAGAATCCGCTCATGTCGTCGAAGCGTTCCCCTAAAGTCCTCGCTTTCCCGCGCCGCGCGAGACACCGGCGCCACTCGCGCTGGCATGCAGCCGTCGCTGCGCTCGAGGCCAGGGTCGACGATCTCGAGCGCCGGCTCGGCGGACGGCCTCGCACGACGCCGACGAGCACCGGCAGCCGCGTGCGCACCGCCGCGCTCGCCTCTGTGCTCGTCCATGCATTCATCCTCTACGCGGTGACGGTGCAGGTGCCCGACCGTTCGCTCCGCGACGCGAAGGCGCCGCAGCTGGAGATCGTGCTCGTCAACGCGAAGTCCCGGGCTGCGCCTGAAAAAGCCGACGTGCTCGCCCAGCACAACCTCGACGGCGGCGGCAACACCGACGAGAAGGCTCGCGCGCAAAGCCCGCTCCCGGTCATCGCCGACCAGAAGCCCGAAGCCGAAGTGAAGCTCGCGCTGCGGCGGGTCGAGGAGCTCGAGCGCGAGGCGAAGCAGCTCATGACGCAGAAGGACTCGAAGGCGCGGGTCGAGACCACGCCGGCAACGCTCAAGGCGCCTCCGCAGCCCGAGGGCGAGCCCGCGCCCGCACCGCAGGCGGCCGACCTCATGCAGCGCAGCCTCGAGATCGCACGGCTCGAAGCGCAGATCGCACGCGACTGGAATGCGTATCAGGAACGTCCGCGCAGGCGCTTCCTCGGGGCGCGGGCGCAGGAGGTGCGGTTCGCGCGCTATGTCGAGGACTGGCGCCAGAAGATCGAGCGCGTCGGCGACGTCAATTACCCGCAGCCGGCGCGCGAGCTGCGCCTCCAGGGCCGCCTTCTCGTCACCGTCGGAATCAAAGCCGACGGCACGCTCGACAGCATCGACATCAATCGCCCTTCAGGACAGAAAGTCCTCGACGAAGGCGCCCGGCGGATCGTGCAGCTCGCGGCGCCTTTTGCTGCATTTCCGGCGGACATCGCCAAGGACACCGACGTGCTGTTCATCACGCGCTGGTGGACGTTCACCTCGTCCGACCGGTTTCAGTCCGAATAGCCATGCTTCCCGCGAGACCGCGCGGCACGGTGTTGCCGCTCACACGACGCTTATGACAGACCTCTACGCAGTGATCGGCAACCCGGTCGAGCACAGCCGATCGCCGCTGATCCACGCCGAGTTCGCACGCCAGACACGGCAGCCGGTGAGCTACGGCAAGCTTTACGCCGAGATCGCCGGATTCGAGGCCGTGGTGCAGCGCTTTCGCGAGGAGGGCGGGCGCGGCGTGAACGTCACGGTGCCTTTCAAGCATCGAGCGTATGCGCTCGCGTCGAGCCGCAGCCGCCGGGCCGAGGAGGCGCAGGCGGTCAATACGCTCAGCTTCGAGGCCGACGGGATCAAAGCCGACAACACCGACGGGGTCGGCCTCGTCCGCGATCTGACCCGGAACCTCGGCTGTGCGATCCAGAACCGCCGCGTGCTCGTCATGGGCGCCGGCGGCGCGGCATACGGCGTCTGCGGCCCTCTGCTCGACGCCGGTCCTGCAACGCTCGTCGTGGCGAACCGCACGCCCGACAAGGCTATGGATCTTGCGACGCGTTTCGCCGGGCTTTTCCCGGCAGCTCCGGAAGTCACCGGCGCGGGCTACGCAGAGCTCGAAGGGCGCGAGTTCGACCTCGTGATCAATGCAACCTCGGCAGGCCTGTCCGGCGAAATGCCTGCGTTGCCTGCGGGCGTGTTCGCGCCCGGCGCGCTCGCTTACGACCTGGTGTACGGCAAAGACACGCCTTTTCTCGCGCTCGCGGCGCGTGCAGGTGCGCGAGCCGCCGACGGTCTCGGCATGCTCGTCGAGCAGGCGGCAGAGTCTTTCTATCTGTGGCGCGGAATGCGGCCTGACACCGCGCCGGTGATCGAGCTGCTGCGCGGAACCTCGAAGTGCTGAGCGCGTTCTGGCGTTTCAGCTGGCGCTTGCTGCTCCTCACACTGATCGCGTTGACGCTCCTGCAATTCTGGTTTTTCGCCTGCATCTGGTACTGGTCGGTGTACAACCCGGACTCGACCGCTTTCATGCGCTCGCGCCTGGAGAAGATCCGGGAGGAGCAGCCCGACGCAAAGCTGCAGTACCTCTTCGTCCCTTATCAGCGCATCTCGCCGCACCTGAAGCGCGCGGTCATCGCCGCGGAGGACGCCAAGTTTTTCCAGCACGACGGCTTCGACTGGGACGGCATACGCAAGGCGTACGAAAAGAACGCGAGGGAAGGCGAGGTCGTCGCCGGCGGCTCGACCATCACCCAGCAGCTCGCGAAGAACCTGTTCCTGTCCGGAGACCGCGCGTTCTGGCGCAAAGGCCAGGAGGCCGCGATTACCGTGATGATCGAGCTGATCATGGACAAGCGGCGGATCCTCGAGCTCTACCTGAACGTGATCGAGTGGGGCGACGGCGTGTTCGGCGCGGAGGCGGCCGCGCATCATCACTTCGGGATTTCAGCTGCACAGCTCGGCCCGGAACAGGCAGCCCGGCTTGCGGTGATGGTGCCGAGCCCGCGGCGCTACAGCCCCGGACGCAACACCGCGTACCTAGAGCGGCGCACCGCGACGATACTGGCGCGAATGAACGCGGTCCGCGTGCCGTAGCCTCGGCGCCTCTCCCGCGCAGCAGGCCCGGGCGCCTGCGCGACTTCTGCTAAGCTTTCCGGGCCCCTCTTCACAGGAGTCCGAGCATGCATCGCAGACAGTTTCTTGCCGCAGTCGCCTCGAGTGCGGCGGGCATCGCTTATGCGTACGAGCCGTCCCGAATTCTTCTGGCGCAGGCCGCGGCGACCACCCCGCGCAGCCCGGACGTGATCTTCGTGCCGACGCCGAACGAGGTGGTCGACAAGATGCTCCAGATGGCGAAAGTCACGGCGAAAGACACGGTGTACGACCTGGGCTGCGGCGACGGGCGCATCGTGATCACAGCGGCCCAGAAGTTCGGCGCGCGCGCCGTCGGGATCGACATCGACCCGAGGCGCATCGCCGAAGCGACCGCGAACGCAAAAGCTGCGCGCGTCACCGACAAGGTGCGCTTCATCGAAGGCGACCTGTTCGAGGCCGACATCGGTGAGGCGACCGTCGTGAGCCTGTACCTCCTCACGCGGCTGAACGAGAAGTTGAAGCCCAAGCTCATGAAAGAGCTCAAGCCCGGAACGCGAGTCGTCTCGCACGCCTTCGACATGGGCGACTGGAAACCCGAGGCCACCGCGCAGGTTTCGGCGTCGACGGTTTATCTCTGGCGGATCCCTGCGAGCGGAGCGAAGTAAGCGCCGCGGATGTCCGGGACGCTTTTCACGCGCGTCCCCTTCATCCCTCATCCCCCCGCCCTCATCCATCGAGAGCGGCCTGGTTCTTGCACCTGCAGTCCGCCCTTTACATCATCTGGCCCCATGCGTTTAGCTCTTCCCCTGATCCTGAGCGCACTTCTGGCTGCATGCGCGACCCTTCCGGACGTCCACCCCTGGTCCCGAACCGGCACCGGTAAATCGCCCACGCTCGTCGGCGTGCGCGGGCCGCTCACGCCGGAACGTTCCGCTGCGGTGCTGGCGCGTATGCAGGCCAAAGGCGGCGGCTCCGACGTCTTCGTGCGCCACATGGTGGTCGAGGAGGAAGTCTCGGGCCGCCCGCTCACCCTCGGCAATAGGGCGACCGTGCTCATGGACGGGCCGGCGAGCTACCAGGCGATGTTCGACGCGATCGAGGGCGCACGAGATCACATCAACGTCGAGTTCTACATCATCGAAGATGACGAGGTCGGCCGGCGCTTCAGCGACGCGCTGCTGCGCAAGCGCGCCGAAGGCGTGGCGGTGAACCTCATGTACGACAGCGTCGGCAGCGGCCAGGCCCCGGCGGCGTTTTTCCAGAAGCTGCGTGACGGCGGGGTGACGGTGCTCGAGTACAACCCGGTCAATCCGCTCAGGGCGCGCAAAGGCTGGAGCGTGAACAACCGCAACCACCGCAAGCTCGTCGTGGTCGACGGTCAGGTCGCCTTCACCGGCGGCATCAACATCAGCGATGTCTATTCGAGCGGCTCCTCGCCGGGGTCGCGCCGCGGAAGCGGGCCGGGATCCGGCGGCGGGTTGTCTCGCGGCTCGGGCTCCCGGCAGCCGAAAGACGTGGGCTGGCGCGACACCAACGTGCGCATCGAAGGTCCCGCAGTCGACCAGTTGCAGAAACTTTTCCTCGAGACGTGGCAGAAGCAGGGCGGCCCGGTGCTCGAAGAGCGGAACTGGTTTCCCGCGATGAAGCGGCAGGGCGACCATCCGGTGCGTATCGTCGCAAGCGGCCCCGGCGATGAAGGGCCTGCGATTTACGTCGCGCTGCTGAACGCGATCGCAAACGCCCAGCGCTCGGTGCACATCACGATGGCCTACTTCGTGCCGGACCCGCAGACGATAGACGCGCTCAAAAGCGCCGCCGCGCGCGGCGTCGACGTGACCCTCGTGCTCCCGTCGTATACCGATTTCTGGGCGGTGTTCCACGCCGGACGATCGCATTACGCCGATCTGCTCGAATCCGGCGTGACGGTCTATGAGCGCCAGCAGGCGCTGCTCCATGCGAAGACCATCGTGATCGACGGCGTGTGGTCGACGGTGGGTTCGAGCAATCTCGACTGGCGCAGCTTCCTGCATAACGAGGAGCTGAACGCAGTCATCCTGGGATGGGATTTCGGCAAGCAGATGGAAGCGATGTTCCAGGCCGACCTCAAGGGGTCGGTGAGGATAGCCCCCGAATCGTGGAGTCGCCGGCCGCTGGAGGTCAGGATGAAAGAGCTCGCCGCGCGCGTGTGGGAGTATTGGCTTTAGTGCGCCTTTAGGCGCGCTGAAGCCATGGGCGGGAAAACGAACGGGGAGCCCGGGGCTCCTATCGGGCGGCGAACGCCCGGGAAACACGTTTCCCCGCAGCGAAGTCTCCCCCGCAGGCCCCATCCTTCGGCTTGACCGGCGCTTGCCCCCCGGCTTAGCCTCGGGGTCCCCCCGACGGAATTTCCCCAGGAACTGCAGCCAAGAATCGATGACATATGTAACAGGTGCGGCGTGCGTCTTACTGCTCGCTGCGTGTGCAACGCCCCAGGAGGGCACTGTGCCTTACACCGTTCAGGGTGACGCGATACCGGAATCCCTCACCACCCTGCCGGGCGAAGCATCCAGAGGCCGCGAGGTCGTCACCGGCCGGGACGCGAACTGCCTGCTGTGCCACTCGATACCCGAGACCGGCGAGCGATTCATGGGCAACGTGGCGCCGCCGCTCTCGGGCGTGGGCATGCGGCTCACCCCCGGCCAGTTGCGCCTGCGGCTCGTCGACCCGACCCGGCTCAACCGAGACGTCGCGATGCCGGCGTACTACCGCACGCAGGGGTTGGACAATGTCATGGAGCAGTATCGCGGCAAGCCGGTGCTCACCGCGCAGCAGGTCGAGGACGTCGTCGCTTATCTGACGACCTTGCGATGATGATCAAAAACCATTCGAGACGCCGTTTCCTCGCAGTCGCCGCGGCGGGCGCATTGATGACGCAGGTGCGGGTCGCAGCCGCGGTGCCGCGAATCGAAGTGCTGCA
>JAQGMV010000038.1 GCA_028292225.1 Betaproteobacteria bacterium | reverse complement strand
AGACGTGGTCGCTGAAAGGTCCGCCGTAATTGCGAAGGTGCAGCTCGAGAACGGCGTCGTCCTCGGGCGAATTCGCCATCGACAGGCTGCGGAGCATGCCGCCCCGCCTGAGGATGTCGATGTACTGTCCCGCGAGAAACAGCAGCCGCTCGTTCGCGGGGAGCTTCAACTGGATGCGCATCACATCCGGCGCGAGCTTTTCCACCGCCTGCACCCGGCATGGGAGGGTGCGGACCTGGATGTCCTTGACCGCGCTGATCTCGCGGCATTCGATCTTCAGGTCGGAAAGCGGTTTGGCCTGGCAGAACAGCGCAAGGCCCTGCGCCCGGTCGCTGTCGGGCAGTGTATCCGGCTGGTATACCCCGTAGTCGACGCTGCCTTCGAGTACTTTGCCTTTGCACGTTCCGCACGCACCGTTGCGGCAGCTGTAGGCGAGGACGTAGCCTTCGCGCAATGCCGCTTCGAGCACGGTGTCGTCGCCCTGGGCTTCGAAAGTGTGGTTGCTGGGTTTTATCGTTATGCGATGGGACATGGCTGAGGGTATGGGCGAGTGAAAGGCTGAAAGCGCGGCGCTCCGAGGGCGCCGCGTCCGGGCTGAAGCTGGCCGCTCCTGAAGGGCGTCGCTCTCGGGCTGAAGCAGGCCGTTCCTGAGGAACGGCCTGCTTGGGCTAAAATTGCATCATGCGAAGACTGCTGATCATCGGCTGCGGGGACGTCGCGATGCGCGTGGTGCCGCTCCTTCGCGGACGTTATGTGCTCTATGCGCTCCTGCGCGAGCGCGAGCGCTTTGCGGCCTTGCGCGCACTGGGATTGAAACCGGTCTGGGGAGATCTCGATCGCCCTGATACCCTGGCCGCACTTGCCGGCCTCGCGCACGATGTCGTGCACTTCGCGCCGCCGCCGTCAGGCGGACTTCACGACACGCGAACCGCGCATCTGATTGCAGCGCTTGCGAAGGGGAAAAGTCTACCACAGCAGCTCGTCTACATAAGCACGAGCGGGGTCTATGGCGACTGCGGCGGCGCGGTGGTCGACGAGACTCGCCCGGTGCGGCCGCAGACCGAGCGCGCGCACCGGCGCGTCGATGCGGAGCGGCGGCTGCGCCACTGGGGTGCGCGTAGCGGCGTGCGCGTGACGATACTGCGCGCGCCGGGAATCTACGCGGCGAACCGCCTGCCTCTGGACAGGCTCGAGCGCGGCACGCCCGCGCTCAATGCCGAGGACGATTCCTACGTGAACCACGTCCACGCCGACGACCTCGCGCGCATGGTAGTCGCCGCGTTGCGCCACGGTCATGCGAACCGCAGCTACAACGCGGTGGACGACGTGCCGCAGCGCATGGGTGACTACTTCGATCTCGTCGCGGACGAATACGGCCTGCCGCGACCAAAGCGTATCGATCGCGCAGAGGCGCGCCGCACGATATCGCCGCAGCTCTACTCGTTCATGAACGAGTCGAGGCGGCTTTCGAACCATCGCATCAAGCGCGAGCTCAAGTTCGCACTGCGCTATCCGTCGGTCCGCGACGGCATCGCGGCCGCCCGCGCCAACTTAAGGGACGCATGATGGACGACACCAACGAACTCGCAGGCGGGGGCATCGTGCTCGTGTTCACCAATCTTCCGGATCGCGAAGCTGCCCTGGGCCTCGCCGAGGCGCTCGTCGACAAGCGCCTCGCCGCGTGCGTCAACGTGCTCGGCGGCTGCACGTCGGTCTATCGGTGGGAAGGCGCTGTCGAGCGCGCCGAAGAAGTCCCCGTCATGATCAAGACCCGCGCCGCACGCTACCCGGAAGTCGAAGCGCTGATCCGCAGCCTGCACCCTTACGAACTCCCCGAAGTCGTCGCGGTCCCAGTGGTGCGCGGCCTTCCCGATTACCTCGAATGGGTCGCGGAAGAAACCGCAATCCCCATCGGCTGATGAGTATCGCCATGCTGCGCCTTCTGACCTTACTGCTCATGCTGCTGGCGCTGCCGGCAGGGGCCGGCACGCCCAACGACCTCCTCGAGCCCGACCAGGCTTTCCGCTTCTCCGCACGGGTCGTCGCATCCGATGCGATCGAGGTCCAGTACCAGGTCGCGCCCGGTTATTACCTCTACCGCGAGAAGATCAAGTTCGCGGTGCAGCCTGCAACGGTCGAGCTCGGAGCGCCCGAGCTGCCCCCCGGCAAACTGAAGAAAGACGAGTTCTTCGGCGAGGTGCAGACCTATCGCGGCGAGGTCCGGGTGAAGGTGCCGGTGCGCAACGCCGGCGGCGCCGACGCGATCACGCTCGTTGCGACCTCCCAGGGCTGTGCGGACTCGGGTGTGTGCTACGTGCCGCACGACCAGAAAGCGCAGTTGAAGCTGGCTTCGATCGGATCGGCCGCGCCGGCTGCAGGGAGCAAAAGCTTTCCGGCGGGCGTTCTGGGGGGCGCTGCGCCCGCCCCCGCCGCTCCCGACGACGACGGCGTCGTCGCCCGGCTCTTCCACGGCGACCTCATGGTGCTCATCGCGAGCTTCTTCGGTTTCGGCCTGCTGCTCGCGTTCACGCCGTGCGTGCTGCCGATGATTCCGATCCTCTCAGGCATCATCGCGGGCAGCGGAGCGCACGTGACGCGGCTGCACGGTTTCATGCTGTCGCTCGCGTACGTCGTCGGCATGGCGATCACGTATGCAGTCGCGGGCGTGCTCGCAGGGCTTTCCGGCGCAATGCTTTCGGCGGCGCTCCAGAACGCCTGGGTGCTCGGCACCTTCGCGGCGGTCTTCGTGCTGCTCGCCGGCTCGATGTTCGGGTTCTACGAGCTGCAGCTCCCGAGCGGGCTCCAGAGCCGCTTGGCCGGCGCGACCAATCGCATCCGCGGCGGGCGTTTCCTGGGTGTGTTCGCCATGGGCGCGCTCTCGGCGCTCATCGTCGGGCCTTGCGTCGCCGCGCCGCTGGCGGGCGCTTTGCTCTACATCAGCCAGAGCCGCGACGTGGTGCTCGGCGGGTCCGCGCTCTTCGCGATGGCGCTGGGCATGGGCGTTCCGCTGCTCGTGGTCGGCGCGTCTGCCGGTGCGCTGCTGCCGAAAGCCGGTCCATGGATGGAGACGGTGAAGCGCTTCTTCGGGGTACTCCTGCTCGCGGTGGCGATCTACCTCGTTTCGCCGCTGTTGCCGATCGCGGTGCACATGCTCGCGTGGGCGCTGCTCCTCGCAATCACCGGGATCTACCTGAAGGCGATCGACCCGCTGCCGCCTTCGGCGCGCTCGTTCGATCGCTTCGCGAAAGGCGTCGGCGTGCTCGTGCTGGTCACCGGTCTCGCGTTCCTGGTCGGCGCGCTCTCGGGCGGGCGCGACATCCTTCAGCCGCTCTCGGGTTTGCGTGGGGACGGGGCTGCGGTCGCGCAAACGCCGCTCGCGTTCACCCGCGTCGCATCGGCCGCGGAGCTCGACCGCGCGGTCGCATCGGCGGGAGGGCGTCCGGTCATGCTCGATTTCTACGCGGACTGGTGCGTCTCGTGCAAGGAGATGGAGCGCTACACCTTCACCGACTCGCGGGTTCAGCAGCGCCTTTCCGACGTGATCAAGTTGCAGGCGGACGTCACTGCCAATGCCCCCGAGCACCAGGCGCTGCTGCAGCGCTTCAGGCTTTTCGGCCCGCCGGGAATCATTTTCTTCGATCGTGAAGGGCGCGAAATGTCCGGCGCTCGAGTCATCGGTTTCCAGCCGGCCGAGCAGTTCGCCGGTGTGCTCGACCGCGTGTTGAAGTGACTCGCCGAGCACGCGAATGGCTGGTGATCGTTCTGGTCGCCTTCGCAGCAGGAGCCGCGGGCTATGCGTTCAACGTCTGGCGCACAGCCCCCGACCGCGCCGCCGCAGCCACTGCCCGCGACACCCTGCTTGCCGCCCGCCTGCCTGACCTGAACGACCGCCCCCAGGCGCTCGGCCAGTGGAAAGGCAAGGTCCTCGTCGTGAATTTCTGGGCGACATGGTGCGCGCCATGCCGCGAGGAGATACCGCTCTTCGTAAAGCTCCAGGAGAAGTACGCCGCCCGGGGCGTCCAGTTCGTCGGGATCGCCATCGACCAAGCCGAAAAAGTGCGGCCTTATGCCACCGAGCTCGGCATGAACTTCCCGATATTGATCGGCAACGTCGACACGATCGACCTCGGGAGAACGCTCGGCAACCGCGCCGGGGTCCTGCCGTTTACGGTGTTCGTCGGACGCGACGGCAAAATCGTCTCGACCGAGGTGGGTGCCATCAAAGAGGCGAAGCTGGAGCTGTTGCTGGCCTCGATGTTCTAGCTTATTTCGCGCTATTTTCGTCATCCGGCATTAACTTCTGCCATTCGGTGCGCGGCGGATCGCCTTCAGGACTGCCTGCAGGACACCGGTTTCGCCGGGTCGGTAACGATAACGCTTCGACCCCTCGGCTTTCGGCCCATCCCCGGGGATCAGGGCAAATCTCTGGACAATTTCGGCGTTCTTCATCAAACTCCGGCCGCTGGAGGGTGTGCTTAACCCTAGTGAGGGCTGATGGCTAAAAATATTCTGGTCGTGAACGGGCCCAACCTGAACCTGCTGGGTACCCGCGAACCCGACCGCTACGGATCGGTGACGCTGCCGGCGATCGAGCAGGAGCTGACCGCGTCCGCGCAGCGGGCCGGAGCGGCGCTCGCGTGTTTTCAGAGCAACTCCGAAGCCGAGATCGTGGACCGCATACAGCAGGCGGCGCCGCAGGCCGTGGACTTCATCCTGATCAACCCCGCAGCCTATACGCACACGAGCGTCGCTATCCGGGACGCCCTGGCGGCAGTCAGGATTCCTTTCATAGAGATACATCTGTCCAACATCCATGCGCGCGAGTCTTTTCGCAAGCGCTCGTACCTGAGCGATCTCGCCGTGGGTGTCGTGAGCGGTCTCGGCGCCAGGGGCTACAGGCTGGCGCTGGATTACGCGTTGGAATATTCGGGCAAGGACTGAACGATGGATTTACGCAAGCTGAAGACTCTGATCGACCTCGTGCAGC
>JAQGMV010000035.1 GCA_028292225.1 Betaproteobacteria bacterium | reverse complement strand
AGCGGCACGATGCGTATGCGCGGGTAACTGCCTTTCCTCAACGTCATGCTGGGAAGAACGACCACGCCGGCGCCCGCCGCGACGAGGCCGATGGCCGTCGACGGCCGCTGCGCTTCGAACCGGCCTCGCAGGCCGATCTTGAGCCGCGAGAGCGTGTAGTCGAGGATGACTTCGTTGCCGCTGCCCTGCCCGAGCAGGATGACGTCCTCTTGCTCCAGGTCCCGCCAGCGCACCTGCGCCGCGTTGCCGAGCGGGTGATCGTCCCGGCACATCAGCACGAAAGGGTCGTGGGTGACGGTCACGCTTTCGATTTCGGGAAGCCTGCGGGTGAGCACGTTGATGCCGAACTCGGCCCGGCGCTCGAGCACCGCCGCAGTGACCTCGGGCGCGGCAGTGTCCAGGATCTTCACGCGGTTGTGGGGGAAGCGCCGCGAATAGCGCAGCAGCGTTTCGGGCAGGAAGTGCAGCGCTGCGGTCGCCACGCACGCGATGGTCACGTCGCCGCGGCTCTGGCGCGTCGCCTGGCGCACTTCGGTGAAGGCGGATTCCAGCTCCTGTATGAGGCGCCGCGCCTTGGGCAGGAATTCGGCGCCGACGGCGGTCAGGCTCCACGCGCGCGTCGTGCGGTCGATCAGGCGCACGCCGAGCTGACGCTCGAGCTGTTGCAGCCGCCTCGAGAGCCCCGTCTGCGAAAGGCTGAGGGAGTGGCCCGCTTTCTGGAAGGTCTCGTGCTCCACGATCGCGACAAAGGCCTGCAGGCCCGCGGTATCGAGCTTCATGCGGATTTCTCATCAATCGCTACGGAATTTGCATTTTACCGGCATGCGCACTAGCGCTCAGAATAGCCTTGCGATGCAGGTAAACGATTACAGAGGGCCGAGTCGCCGGCCAGGAGGAGATACCGTGTTCATTTCAACCGCCTCGAGGACCGGGCCGCGCCGCGGCTTCTGCATGCTCGCACTCGCTGCGCTCACTGGCGCCGCATACGCGGCCGAGCCGCCGCAGACCTACCCGACCAAGTCCATACGATGGGTCGTGCCCTTCGCCCCCGGCGGCGGGGTCGACGTCGTCGCGCGCACCGTCGGCGAAAAGCTTGCCGCAGCGCTGCAAAAGCCGGTCGTCGTGGACAACCGCTCGGGGGCCGCCGGCGCCATCGGCGCCGAGCTGGTTGCCGGGTCTCCGCCGGATGGACACACCCTGCTGTCGATCTCGTCGAGCGTATTGGTGAACCAGGCCATACGCCCGAAACCGACATACGACCTGCGCGAGTTCGCCGCGATCACGCAGCTCACGGCGCAGCCGTACATCATCACCGTGCATGTGTCGGTGCCCGCTCGCAACATGGCTGAGTTGATCGCGCTCGCGAAGGCGAAGCCCGGCACGCTGACTTACGCGTCTTCGGGCACCGGCGGTATCCAGCACCTGTCGGGTGCGCTGATCGGGAAGATGGCCGGCGTGAACCTCATCCACATCCCTTACAAAGGCGGCGGCGCGGCGCACATCGATCTCGCCGCCGGTCACGTACTGGTCGAAGCGACCCTGCCGCTGACGACCTATCCGCAGGTGAAGGCGGGCAAGCTGCGCTATCTCGCCGTCACTTCGACAACCCGTCTCAAGGCCTTCCCCGACATCCCGCCGGTTGCCGACACGCTTCCGGGTTACGACATCGTGGCGTGGTACGGCGTGGTCGCCCCTCCGAAAACCCCGCCCGCGATCGTTGCCCGGCTCAACAGTGAGATCGTGAAGATTCTGGCCATGCCGGAGGTCGGCGGCCGTTTCGCCACCGACGGCACCGAGCCCGTCGGCAACAGCTCCGCTGCTTTCCAGGCGTATCTCGCAACGGAGCTCACGAAGTGGCGCGACGTCGCGAAGTCGATCGGGCTCACCGGCGAATGAAGCGTTCGAACAGCTTTCAGAAAGGATAAAGATGGAACAGTTGCACATCGGCGTCAGCCGCGCGCTGGCGACGCACGCGGCCCGCACCCGTTTCGAAGACCTGCCGGACGGCGTGGTCGGCGCGTTCAAACGCGCGCTCATCGACTTCATGGCGTGCGCCATCGCGGGGTCGGCGATGCCGGTTTCGAAAGCGATGCTCGCGTATTTCGAAGAGAGCGACGCGACGCGAACGACGACGGTGATCGGCACCAGCGCGAAGCTTTCGGCCACGAACGCCGCGATGGTCAACGGCGCCAACGTGCACGCGCTCGATTTCGACGACGGTTACATGCAGGCGGCGGCCCATCCGGGCGGCTGCGTCTTCCCGGCCGTGTTCGCGGCGGCCGAGCGCACCGGCGCTTCGGCCGAACAGGTGATCGCGGCGGTCGTGGTCGGCTACGACGTGATGCTGCGCATCGGCGGCGCCATGCACCCGGTCGCCGCTTCGCGCGGGTTCCACAACACGCCGCTCGCGGGTGTATTCGGCGCGGCCGCGGGGGTGGCCAACCTGCTCGAGTTCGATGCAGAGCAGACCCTGAATGCGCTCGGGCTCGCCGGGAGCTTCGCCGGCGGCATACGCGAGTATCTCGACGAAGGCGCCGAAGTGAAGCGCATCCATGCCGGCAAAGCGGCGCGCGACGGCCTCCTGTGCGCGGAGCTCGCGAAGCGCGGGATCACCGGCCCGACCAAGGTGCTCGAAGGGCGCTACGGGATTTTCCACACCCATGTGGGCGACCAGGTGAGATGGGAGCGGCTGCTCGACGGCATCGGGAAGCGCTATGAAATATCGCAGGTGTATTTCAAACCCTACCCGAGCTGCCGCGGCACGCATCCGTTCATCGAAGCGATCAAGATCCTGCGCGAGCAGCACGAGTACTCGCCCCGCGACGTGGTGCGCGTCGACCTCGGCGGCCACGGGCTCGCGGTGAACGGCCACGACCAGAAGCGCCACGACAACCTGCTCGACGCCCAGATGAGCATCCCGTGTGCGGCTGGGCTCGCCGTGGTGTTCGGCGACGTCACGACGCAGATGTTCCTGCCCGAGACGCTCGAGCGCGCCGACGTCGAAGCGGTGATCGAGCGCTCGAACGTCTACATCGACGACGAATGCGAGCGGCTGTATCCGCAGAAGCGCTCGGCGTTCGTCCGGATCGCGCTTCAAGACGGCCGCAATCTCGAGCATCGCCTGCTCGACCCGAAAGGCGAGCACGACAATCCCATGACCGACGGCGACCTCGAAGCGAAGCTCACGTCGAACTGTCAGCCGCTGATCGGACTCGCGCGCTGCGTGCGCCTGGTCGAGCAGGCATGGGACTTCGAGAAGATCGGCAGCATCAGAGAATTCTTAGCCGCGTAAGCAAATATCAGGAGTCGTCCATGGCCAGCGTCTTGTCGAAGAAAGAACCCACCGAAGCCAGAACCCCGACCCGCGGCGAAACCCTCGCGGCCTACGTCGCCGGCACGCCCACGCGCGTCATTCCGCCGGAAGTGCAGGATGCAGCGTTGAGAGCGCTGGTCGACTATCTCGGTGTCGCCGTCGGCGCTTCCGATGACGCGCCGGTGCGTCCGGTGCGCCGCGTCGCGCAGTCGTGGAACGCCGGGGGCAAATCGACGGTGATTCTCGGCGGACGCACGACGC
The DNA here is from genome assembly GCA_028292225.1 of Betaproteobacteria bacterium. Taxonomy (GTDB): domain Bacteria; phylum Pseudomonadota; class Gammaproteobacteria; order Burkholderiales; family SG8-41; genus JAQGMV01. The sequence continues at coordinate 778 of JAQGMV010000035.1, read as the reverse complement.
CCGCGCTCGCCGCGCTCGTCAACGGCACCGCCGCGCATGCGATGGACTACGACGATACGCATCCCGCGGGCGCGGGACATCCCAGCGCTGCGTGCTGGTCCACCGCGCTCGCGATGGCGGAGCACCATGACGTGAGCGAGACAGACACGATGGCTGCGTTCATCACCGGCTTCGAGATCATGGCGCGGCTCGGCGGCGGTTTCGCACCGGGCGTCGGCCGCAGCCTCCAGCGGCGAGGCTTTCATCCGACCTCGGTGTTCGGCCGCACCGGCGCCGCCGCCGTGGCCTGCTCGGCACTGGGCCTCGACAAGCAGCAGATCCGGTACGCGCTCGGGATCGCGGCGACGACCGCCGGCGGTCTCGTCGGCTCTTTCGGGACGCACTCGAAACCTTTCCATGCCGGCAAAGCGGCGATGGACGGCATCCTGGCGGCGCAACTCGCCTCCGAAGGCTTCGTGTCGGCCACTCAACTGTATGAGCTCGAGAAGGGATTGCTCGACGTGTTCATCCAGAACCGCGAAGTCGAAGTGCCGCCGCTCGATTTCGAATCGCGCTGGGAGCTCCTCGGCAACGCCTTCAAGCCGTTCGCGAGCTGCCGCGCGACGCATGCTTCCGTGCAAGCCGCGCGCTCGCTTGCCGACCAGCTCAAAGGCAGGAAGATCGCAAAGATAAACGCGCGGGTCCATCCGAACGCGCTCGTCACCGCCGGCAAGACGAGCCCGAAGACCGCGCTCGAAGGCAAGTTCAGCGTGCCTTTCTGCATCGCGCTCGGCGTTCG
>JAQGMV010000523.1 GCA_028292225.1 Betaproteobacteria bacterium | reverse complement strand
TTCCCGTCGTCGTCTGCGCCAAAGGCATCGAGCGCGGCACGGATCTCCTGATGAGCGACGTGGTCGCGCAATGTCTTCCCGGCCAGCGCGTCGCCATACAGACGGGCCCGAGTTACGCCGACGATGTCGCGCGCGGATTGCCCACCGCAGTGACGCTCGCATCCACAGACGAGGCGCTCGCCAGGGCGCTCGCCGCAGCGCTCGGCACGCAGACCTTGCGGCTCTATCATTCGACGGATGTGCGCGGCGTCGAGATTGGCGGCGCGACGAAGAACGTGCTGGCCATCGCGTGCGGCATGGCGAGCGGCCGGGGCCTCGGCGCCAGCGCCGGCGCCGCGTTGATCGCGCGCGGTTTCGCGGAGCTGTCGCGGTTCGCGGTGGCGCGCGGCGCGCGCGCCGAAACGCTGATGGGCCTGTCGGGGCTTGGCGATCTCGTGCTCACCTGTTCGTCCGCGCAATCGCGCAATTTCTCCTTCGGGCTGGCGCTCGGGCGTGGCGAAAAAGCGCCCGAAAAGCTGGCGGAGGGCGCGCATACCGCGCCCGTCCTGCTCGAACTTGCGATGCAATCGCGAATCGACATGCCGATCGCGCGCGCCGTCGCCGATATCCTGAGCGGCGCGATCAGCGTCGATCAGGCGGTCGGCATCCTGCTCGCGCGTCCCCAGAAAGCCGAAGGCTGAAGCTTGTCGTGCGCCTCGACGCGCCCTAGCTTGCGGGCGAGTTGGAATCGGGGACGGCGAACATGGCGCATTGGCTCGTGAAGAGCGAACCTTTCAAATGGTCGTGGGACGATCAGGTCAAGGCGGGCGCCAAGGGCACGCATTGGAACGGGGTCCGCAACCACCTCGCCAAGCAGCAGCTGATGGCGATGAAGATCGGCGAGCAGGCGTTTTTCTACCATTCCAACGAAGGCAAGGAGGTCGTCGGAATCGTCGAGGTCATCAAGACCTTTTATCCCGACCCCACCGACGAGAGCGGCAAATTCGGCATGGTCGATTTCAAGGCGGTGAAGCCTCTGAAAAAACCCGTCACGCTGGCGCAGGTGAAGATGACGCCGGAACTCGCGAAAATGTCGCTGGTGACGTCGATGCGGCTCTCCGTGCAGCCGGTCACCGATGAGGAATGGAAACTCGTCTGCAAGATGGGCGGCCTGTAATCGACCGCCATTGCTAGCAAAGCGAAGCAATCCAGAAGCCGCGCGTGAGGCTCAAGATGGATAGCCGCGTCGCTGCGCTCCTCGCAATGACGAATCAGCCGATCAGATCGATCAGCGCAGGAATCAGCGGCTCGTCGGCGGGCGGCATCGGGTAGTCGCGCAGCTCGCGCGGGCGCACCCATTTCAGCGCCTGATTCTCGCGCGACATCACCAAGCCATCCCAGCGGCGGCAGACGTAGAGCGGCATCAGCAAATGGAAGTCGGGATAGGCGTGGCTCGCGAAGGTGAGCGGCGCGAGGCAGGCTTCCTTGACGGTGATCCCCAGCTCTTCGTGCAATTCGCGAATCAGCGAATCTTCCGGCCGCTCGCCGGCGTCGACCTTGCCGCCGGGAAACTCCCACAGGCCGGCCAGCGCCTTGCCTTCGGGGCGTTGCGCGATCAGGACGCGGCTATCGGCATCGATCAGGGCGGCGGCGACGACGAGAAGAATTTTCAAGGACCAGCCTCGGCGGGAGGGGGGCGGCGCGCCGCCTCGTCCCTCCGCTAGACGCTCAAAGGGTCGCGCGCAAGAGCTTCAGGCGGGGGCGACGCGCTTGCGAAGATTCGGTTCAGTGACGCGGCGCAGCACGGGCGCGGGCTGAATCTCGTAGCGCTGGCGCTCGCTGCGGAGGCGCCAGTCGTTCCAGGTGTCGTTGAGCTCCTGCATTTCGCGCTCAAGCTCCTCGCGCGACTCGCTGATCGCGAGGACCTGGGTGAAGGGGCGCGTCTGCACGAGGGCCAGCATCCGCGCGACCGGGGCGGCGTCCAACGACGGGATGGCGCCTGCGGGACGGGTCCCCGAGAGGCGCACGGGGCGGGCCGCGACGCCACGGGGCGCGGGCACAAAAATCGACATCACAGCGGCGCCGAGGAAAAGCGCTCCGATACCACGCGTCATGAATGCGGTCTCCAGCCTGGCCGGAAGAGGGTGTCGAGTCCGGCTCGCAGAAATTTCGTGAAGTACTGGAACAATTTACACGAATCATGCGTTAGCGAAGCCGTCAAAATGTCACAGCGGCCGCAAATCCGACGGCGCAGCTGCTCGCGGCCTGCGGTTTCCGCTGCGTCGAAATAGTCCGAAAGCCTCACCTGCGTCGCATGCGATGCGGTTGCGCGGCTAAAACGCATGTGTTAGTTCACCGGCGTCTTCGGGGCGCAGGTCTGGCTTGGCGAGTTTACTTGCCGGTCATGTCCTGTCCGCCCCGTTCCCTGACAAGCTCGTTGCATGGGTTCCGCGGCGTCGTCGCGATCCGGACCCTTGTGGCAAGCCGTGCCCGACGCCAGTCCAGAGGCTTTCCGCGTGGCTAAAGACGAAACAATTGTATCCGGAATGGCGGGGCGCTACGCCTCCGCACTTTTCGCATTGGCGCAGGAACAAGGCGCGACCGAACTGGTCGCCGCCGAGCTTTCCCGTTTCAGCGCCATGCTGAATGAGAGCGCGGATCTGGCGCGTCTCGTTCGCAGCCCCGCGTTTTCGGCCGAAGACCAGGTCAAGGCGCTCGGCGCCGTGCTTGCGGCTTCCGGGATCGGCGGGCTCACCGCGCAATTTCTCAAGCTCGTCGCATCCAAGCGCCGCCTGTTCGCGACGCCCACGATGATCGCCGATTTCGGCAAGCTGCATGACGCCGCCCGTGGCGTCTCGCGCGCTGAAGTGACGGTCGCCGAGCCGCTATCGCCCGCCAACCTCGAAGCCCTGCGCACTGCGCTGCGCGAGGCGGCCGGCTCGTCCTCCGTCGAGATGAACGTGAAGGTTGATCCTGCGATCATCGGCGGCCTCATCGTCAAGCTCGGGTCTCGCATGGTCGATGGCTCGCTCAAGACCAAACTCAATTCGATCCGCACACGCATGAAAGAGGTCGGCTGATGGATATCCGCGCCGCTGAAATTTCCGCGATCCTTAAGAACGAGATCGCGAACTTCGGTAACGAAGCTCAGGTTACCGAGGTGGGCCAGGTGCTCTCCGTCGGCGACGGTATTGCCCGCGTCTACGGTCTGGACAATGTCCAGGCCGGCGAGATGGTCGAGTTCGAGAACGGCGTGCGCGGCATGGCCCTTAACCTCGAAACCGACAATGTCGGCGTCGTGATCTTCGGGTCCGACCGCGAGCTCAAGGAAGGCCAGACGGTCAAGCGCACCGGCGCCATCGTGGACGTGCCGGTCGGCAAGGGCCTGCTCGGCCGCGTCGTCGACGCGCTCGGCAATCCCATCGACGGCAAGGGTCCGATCGTCACCGAGCAGCGCGCCCGCGTGGACGTGAAGGCGCCGGGCATCATTCCCCGCAAGTCGGTGCATGAGCCGATGGCGACCGGCCTCAAGGCGATCGACGCCCTGATCCCCGTCGGCCGCGGCCAGCGCGAACTGATCATCGGCGATCGCCAGACCGGCAAGACCGCCATCGCGCTCGACACGATCCTGAACCAGAAGGCGCAGAACCAGGGCACTGACGAAAATCAGAAGCTCTATTGCGTCTATGTCGCGATCGGCCAGAAGCGTTCGACCGTCGCCCAGTTCGTGAAGGTGCTCGAAGAGCGCGGCGCGCTGGAATATTCGATCATCGTCGCGGCGACCGCATCCGATCCGGCGCCGATGCAGTTCCTGGTGCCCTTCTCCGGCTGCGCCATGGGCGAGTATTTCCGCGACAACGGCATGCACGCGCTGATGATCTACGACGACCTGTCGAAGCAGGCCGTCGCCTATCGGCAGATGTCGCTGCTGCTGCGCCGCCCGCCGGGCCGTGAAGCCTATCCGGGCGACGTGTTCTACTTGCACTCCCGTCTGCTCGAGCGCGCCGCCAAGATGGGCGACGCGGCTGGCAACGGCTCGCTGACCGCGCTGCCCGTCATCGAGACGCAGGCGAACGACGTGTCCGCCTACATCCCGACCAACGTGATCTCGATCACCGACGGCCAGATCTTTCTCGAGACCGACCTGTTCAACGCCGGCATCCGTCCCGCGATCAACGCCGGCGTCTCGGTGTCGCGAGTCGGCGGTGCGGCGCAGACGAAGGTCATCAAGAAGCTCGGCGGCGGCGTGCGCCTCGCGCTCGCGCAGTATCGCGAGCTCGCTGCGTTCGCGCAGTTCGCCTCCGACCTCGACGAAGCGACCCGCAGGCAGCTCGAGCGCGGCCGCATGGTGACCGAGCTCATGAAGCAGCCGCAGTACGAGCCGCTCCAGGTCTGGGAAATGGCGGTCACGCTGTTCGCGGTCAACAGTGCGTTCTTCGACGACATCGACGTGAAGAAGGCGCTTTCGGCCGAGCGCTCGCTGCGCGACTTCGTCAAGAGCAAGCATCCGGATCTCGTCAAGCGCATAGAGGACACCAAAGACCTCTCGAAGGAAGACGAGCAGCTGCTGCAGCAGGCGATGAAAGAGTGGAAGAGCACCGCCACTTACTAAGCGTCACCAGGTAAACGCACTCTGCGCCTTGCCCGACGGACGGGCGCAGTAAAAGGACGAATGAGCATGGCAGGATCGAAAGAGATCCGCACCAAGATCAAGAGCGTGCAGAACACGCGCAAGATCACCAAAGCGATGGAAATGGTCGCGGCGTCGAAGATGCGCCGCGCCCAGGAGCGCATGCGCATGGCGCGGCCGTACGGCGAGAAGATCCGCAACGTCGCGGCGCACATCAGCCACGCCAACCCTGAATACCGCCACCCGTTTCTGGTCGAGCGCGACTCGGTCAAGAGGGTCGGGATCATCGTGGTAACCGCCGACAAGGGTCTTTGCGGCGGCCTGAACACCAACGTGCTCAGGCTTGCGCTCGGCAAGATCCGCGAGTGGGAAGCTCAGGGTGAAGAGATCGAAGCGTGCGCGATCGGCAACAAGGGACTCGGTTTCCTGCAGCGCCTCGGCGTGAATGTGGTCTCGCAGGTCACCGGCCTCGGCGACCGGCCTCACATGGAGAAGCTGATCGGCGCGCTGAAAGTGATGCTCGACGGGTATACCGCCGATCGCTTCGACCGCCTGCTGATTTTCTACACGCGCTTCATCAACACGATGAAGCAGGAACCGGTGATGGAGCAGCTTCTGCCGCTGTCGGCGAAGCACATCACGGTCACCGGCGAAGGTGCGGACGCGACCCCGGTGGGCACATGGGATTACCTGTACGAGCCTGACGCCGCAGTCGTGCTCGACCAGGTGCTCACGCGTTACGTCGAGGCGCTGATCTACCAGTCGGTGGCCGAGAACATGGCCTCGGAGCAGTCGGCGCGGATGGTCGCGATGAAAGCGGCGTCGGACAATGCCGGCACCGTGATCGACGAGCTCACACTGGTCTATAACAAATCGCGGCAGGCTTCGATCACCAAGGAGCTGTCGGAGATCGTGGCCGGCGCAGCAGCCGTCTAACTTATCCATTGGCGCCGCAAACCGCGGCGCTCAAGAATTGATTGAATCAGGAAGATTCCATGGCACAAGCCCAGACAGCAGGAACGATCGTCCAGTGCATCGGCCCGGTCATCGACGTCGAATTCACGCGCGACAGCATGCCGCACGTTTTCGACGCGCTCAAACTCGACGACGCGAACTCGCTGCTCACCCTCGAGGTGCAGCAGCAGCTCGGTGACGGGATTGTCCGCACGATCGCGCTCGGCTCCAGCGACGGGCTGCGCCGCGGCATGAAAGTGGTGAACACCGGCGGGCCGATCATGGTGCCGGTGGGCCCGAAGACGCTCGGGCGCATCATGGACGTGCTCGGCCGGCCGATCGACGAGGCCGGCGAGATCGGCGCCGAGAAGACGATGTCGATCCACCGCAAGGCGCCCGAGTTCGACGAGCTCTCGCCTTCGCAGGAGCTGCTGGAGACCGGCATCAAGGTGATCGACCTCATCTGCCCGTTCGCCAAAGGCGGCAAGGTGGGCCTGTTCGGCGGCGCCGGCGTGGGCAAGACGGTCAACATGATGGAGCTCATCCGTAACATCGCGAAGGAGCACTCGGGCTACTCGGTATTCGCCGGCGTGGGCGAGCGCACCCGTGAAGGCAACGACTTCTATCACGAGATGAAAGACTCGAACGTTCTCGACAAGGTTGCGCTGGTGTACGGCCAGATGAACGAGCCGCCGGGCAACCGCCTGCGAGTTGCGCTGACCGGCCTCACGATGGCCGAGTTCTTCCGCGACGAAGGCCGCGACGTGCTCTTCTTCGTCGACAACATTTATCGCTACACCCTCGCGGGAACCGAAGTATCGGCACTGCTCGGCCGTATGCCTTCGGCGGTGGGTTACCAGCCGACGCTCGCCGAAGAGATGGGCCGCCTGCAGGAGCGCATCACGTCGACCAAGACCGGCTCGATCACTTCGATCCAGGCGGTGTACGTGCCCGCGGACGACCTGACCGACCCCTCCCCCGCGACCACCTTCGGTCACCTCGACTCGACCGTCGTGCTCTCGCGCGACATCGCCTCGCTCGGGATCTACCCCGCGGTGGATCCGCTCGATTCGACTTCGCGCCAGCTCGACCCGCACGTCGTCGGCGAGGAGCACTACAACACCGCGCGTCTGGTGCAGTCGACGCTTCAGCGCTACAAGGAGCTTCGCGACATCATCGCGATTCTGGGCATGGACGAGCTCTCGCCCGAAGACAAGCTCGCGGTCTCCCGCGCGCGCAAGATCCAGCGCTTCCTGTCGCAGCCGTTCTTCGTGGCCGAGGTGTTCACCGGCTCGCCGGGTAAATATGTCTCGCTCAAGGACACGATCAAGGGCTTCAAGATGATCGCGACCGGCGAGTGCGACGCCCTTCCCGAGCAGGCCTTCTACATGGTCGGCCCGATCGAGGAAGCGTTCGAGAAAGCCAAGACCCTCCAATAAGCCATGGCCAACACCATCCACGTCGACGTCGTCAGCGCCGAAGAGTCGATCTACTCGGGCGAGGCGGAATTCGTCGTCCTGCCGGGCGAAGCGGGCGAGCTCGGGATCTACCCGCGGCACACCCCGCTGATCTCGCGCATCCGGCCGGGGGAAGTGCGCATCAAGCCTGCCGGCGGCGGCGAGGAAGAGCTCATCTTCGTCGCGGGCGGGATTCTCGAAGTCCAGCCGAAGGCGATCACGGTGCTCGCCGACACTGCGATCCGCGGTCACGACCTCGATGAGGCGAAAGCGCTCGAAGCCAAGCGCCTCGCCGAGGAAGCGATGCGCAACCGCACCGGCAAGCTCGAGATCGCGGCGGCGCAAGCCGAGCTCGCGAGCGCGGTCGCTCAGCTCGCGGCAATCCAGAAGCTGCGCAGGCGCCACTAGCACGACGCGGCACCCCCCGACCGAAGAGGCGGCTCCATCCGGGGGCCGCCTCTTCGTTTTTGGGGTGGTCCGCGAGGACGCGGATCGCGTGATTTCTTCCTGGGGTCCAATCCTCCCGATTCCTTTGATCACGCAGGCAAAAGTGCGCCCTGCCCGGCATCGGCGCCGACAGGCGCTATGAGATAATTCGCGCCATGTCAGTCAACGTCGTCATACTCGCCGCCGGTCAGGGCAAGCGCATGCACTCGCAGTTGCCCAAAGTCCTGCATACCCTCGCCGGCCGTTCGATGATCGCGCACGTGATCGAGGCAGCCGACGCACTGGCCCCGCGAACCGTCTGCGTCGTATACGGCCACGGCGGAGATCGGGTGCGCGAAGCGCTCTCAGGCGCGACGCTCTCTTTCGCGCGCCAGGAGCCTCAGCTCGGCACCGGCCACGCGGTGCAGCAGGCGCTGCCGCTGCTCAGCGACGCCGGGGTGACCGTCGTCCTGTACGGCGACGTGCCGTTGATCCGCGGCGAGACTTTGCGCCGCCTGGTCGCGGCCTCGGCCGATTCGGTCGCGGTGCTGACCGCAACGCTCGAAGACCCGAGCGGCTACGGCCGCATCGTTCGAGGCGACCACGGCGGGGTGCGCGAGATCGTCGAAGAGAAGGATGCGAGCGATTCGCAGAAAGCCATACGCGAGATCAACACCGGGCTGATGGCGCTGCCCACGGCGAGACTGCGCGGTTGGCTCGCGCGGCTCGGCAACGACAATGCGCAGCAGGAGTATTACCTCACCGACGTGGTGAAGCTCGCGCGTGAAGACCGCGTCGCGGTGCAGGCCGTAAGCGTTACAGACGCGTCCGAAACCCTCGGCGTGAACAGCCGCGCGCAGCTTGCGCAGGTCGAGCGCCTGTATCAGCGCGACCATGCCAACGCGCTACTCGAGCAGGGCGTCGCGCTCGCCGACCCGGCCCGCATCGACGTCCGCGGTTCGCTCACCTGCGGCACCGACGTCTTCATCGACGTGAACTGCATTTTCGAAGGCGTGGTCAGCGTTGGCGATGGTGCGCACATAGGCGCAAGCTGCGTGCTGAAGAACGTGTCGGTCGGGCCGGGCACCCGGATCGAGCCTTTCTGTCACCTCGACTCGGCCGTGATCGGCGAACGCTGCCGCATCGGTCCTTACGCCCGGATAAGGCCCGGAACGCGCCTCGCCGAAGATGTCCACATCGGCAACTTCGTCGAAGTCAAAGCGAGCGAAATCGCCGCGGGTTCCAAAGCGAACCATCTCGCGTATATCGGCGACAGCACCGTCGGGCGCAACGTGAACATCGGCGCCGGCACGATCACCTGCAATTACGACGGCGCGAACAAGCACCGCACGATTATCGAAGACGACGTGTTCATCGGCTCGGACACCCAGCTCGTCGCGCCGGTCATCGTGCGTCAGGGTGCGACGATAGGCGCCGGCGCAACGATCACTCGCGAGGTGCCCTCGGGCGCGCTCGCGCTCACGCGGGTCAAACAATCGACGATCGAGGGCTGGAAGCGGCCCCAGAAAAAGGCTTAACCATGTGCGGCATCGTAGGCGCCATCTCGCGTCGGAACGTCGTCCCCGTACTGCTCGAGGGACTGAAGCGGCTGGAATATCGCGGCTACGATTCCGCCGGGATCGCGGTCGTGAACGGAACGTTGAAGCGTCTGCGCAGCACCGGACGCGTTGCCGAGCTCTCGCGTCGCGCCGATGAGGCCGGCCTGTCAGGCCCTCTCGGTATCGCGCACACCCGCTGGGCGACTCACGGCGTGCCTTCGGAGCGCAACGCGCACCCTCACGTCTCGGGCGGCTTGTCGGTCGTTCACAACGGGATCATCGAGAATCACGAAGAGATGCGCACGCGCCTGCAGCGCGAAGGCTATAGCTTCGTCTCGGATACCGACACTGAAGTGATCGCTCACCTTGTGCATTCCAAGGTGAAGCGCGGCGCGACCCTCCTCGACGCGACGCGCCAAAGCGTGTCGGAGCTCACGGGCGCCTACGCGATCGCGGTCGTCGACGAGAAAGATCCTGACCGTCTGGTGGTCGCGCGCATGGGCGCCCCCCTGCTGCTCGGCCTGGGCGAGGGCGAGAACTTCGCCGCCTCCGACGCGTCCGCGCTGGTGCAGGTCACGCACAACGTCGTCTATCTGGAAGAAGGCGATTGCGCCGAGATCATGCTTGCCGGCGTGCGCATCGTCGACGTGAACGGCAAGGAAAGTGAGCGCGCGGTCCACGTCAGCAGTCTCACCTCGGCGGAAGTCGAGCTCGGGCCGTACCGGCATTACATGCAGAAGGAGATCTTCGAGCAGCCGATGGCGGTCGCGAACACGCTCGAGCTCGTCGTCAACGCGCGCGGCGTGAGCCCGCAGCTTTTCGGCGCCGACGCGGAACGGATTTTCAAAGAGGTCGACAGCGTGCTCATCCTCGCGTGCGGAACGAGCTGGCACGCCGGCATGGTCGCTCGGTACTGGCTCGAAGCGCTGGCGTGCATCCCGTGCAACGTAGAGATCGCGAGCGAATACCGCTATCGCGAGTCGGTGCCCAACCGCAAAGCGCTCGTGGTGACGATCTCGCAGTCGGGCGAGACCGCGGACACGCTGGCCGCGCTCCAGCATGCGAAGTCGCTCGGCCACGAGCACACCCTGTCGATCTGCAACGTGCCCGAGTCGGCGCTGGTGCGGCACTCGCAGCTGCGCTTCCTCACGCGCGCGGGTCCTGAAATCGGCGTCGCGTCGACCAAAGCTTTCACGACCCAGCTCGCGGCGCTCGTGCTTCTGACCATGACGCTCGCGAAGGTCCGCGGGCGCTTGAGCATCGAGCGCGAAGCCGAGCTCATGACCGCGCTCCGGCACCTGCCCGCCGCACTCACCCACGTGCTCGGCGTCGAACCGCAGGTCGAGAAATGGGCCGAGCGTTTCGCGCAGCGCGACGACGCGCTCTTCTTAGGCAGGGGCATCCACTATCCGATCGCGATGGAAGGGGCGCTCAAGCTCAAGGAGATCTCGTACATCCACGCCGAGGCGTATGCAGCGGGCGAGTTGAAGCACGGACCGCTCGCGCTGGTCGACAAGAACATGCCGGTCGTCGCGATCGCGCCGAAAGACGCGCTGTTCGAGAAGCTCAAGTCGAACCTGCAGGAAGTTCGTGCGCGAGGCGGCGAGCTCTACGTCTTCGCGGATGCGAACGCGGGCTTTTCCGGGAGTGAGGGCGTGGAGGTGATCGCGATGCCGGACCACGCGGGGCTGCTCTCCCCTATCCTGCACACGATCCCGCTCCAGCTGCTGGCGTATCACGTGGCGCTGCATAAAGGCACGGATGTGGATAAACCACGCAATCTCGCGAAGTCGGTCACGGTGGAGTAAGAGCGGTTACTCATCTAGCCGCGGTTTGCGAGGCGCTTTGGCGAAAAGCCTGTCGTACGCCGGGTTCGGCAGGAGCCGCAGGACACGCGCGACGACAGCCATCTGCCACGGGATCACCGCGTAGGATCGCCTGCGATCGATGAGTCGGGCGATCCTGGTGGCCGCTTCGTCGGCGGTGAGGATGAAAGGCATGCGGTACGGATTGCGGGCCGTCATCGGTGTGGCGATATAGCCCGGCGAGACCGTCACCACGCTGAGCCCGGAGCCGTGCAGCTCGACCCGCAGGCTCTCGAGATACGCGATCGCCGCAGCTTTCGACGCTGAATACGCCCCGGCTCCGGGTAGCCCGCGATAACCCGCGACGCTGGCGATTCCGGCGAGCACGCCGGCGCCGGAGTTGCGCATCGGTGCGATGAAAGGCTGCAAGGTATTCGCGACGCCGGCCACGTTCGTGTCCATCACGTCCCGAAACACTTGAAGATCCTCCGCACGCGCGGGATCGGTGCCGACGCTCACGCCGGCGTTCGCAATGACGAGGTCGGGAACGCCGTAGCGCGAGATGAAGTCCGACGCGGCTGCGCCGAGCGCAGCCGCGTCCCTCACGTCGAGCGGATAGATACGCGACTGTGTGGGCAGCGATGCTCTGAGCGCTTCGAGCGCCGGGGCGTTACGGGCGGCGAGGCCGAGCGTGGCGCCCCGAGCGGCATACAGCCTGGCGAGCGCGCTGCCCAGACCTGACGAGGTGCCTGTGATGAACACCCGCATCGCGGTGTTCGGCGCCGGGCTACTTCGCCGCGCGGCGTTCGCGTGCGATTCCGATGAGACCGTCGAGGATGGTGATCACACCGGAAACCGATTCACTCATGCCCGTCGAGGTGACGTAGCGGCCGTCGACCACCAGCGAAGGCGTGCCGCGGATGCCGTAGGCGCGGGTCGCGGCTTTCGACTGCTCGATCCTGTTGTCGATCTCGGGCGCGTTGTACGCCGCGAGCCAGCGCGCGCGCTCGATGCCGTTGCGCCCGACCCAGTCGGCTGAAGTCTCCGCGGTCGTGAGGTTCTCGCGCTCCGCGTGCACCGCGCGGTATACGGCCTGGTGCAGCCGCGGCAGCTCACCGAGGCTTTCCAGCACATAGAAAACCCGCGCGTGCGCGACCCAGCTCTCGCGGAAGATCGCGGGGATGCGCCGCAGCTCGACGTCTTCGGGTTTTCGCTTCAACCAGCTTTCGAGCGGGCCCTGGAGCATGTTGCAGAACGGACAGCCGTACCAGAAGAACTCGACCACCTCGATACGCGCGCCGGTGGCGACCGGCTGCGCCGGAATCTCGAAGTACTCGTAGCTCGGGCGCACCGGAGCCGGCTGCGCCCACGCCGGGGCGGATGTCGCTGCCGCGGCCCACGCAAGGCCGGCACCGATCGATCCGATAGCGTGGCGGCGGCCCGGTGACGTGGGTTTCACTTCGCGGGGCGATTCTTGCGCGCGGTGGCGATCAACGAATCGAGGACCTTGAAGAAGCGGTCGAAGTCGACCGAGTTGCCGGTCGCGGTCATCGAAGGCGCAGTGAGATAGCGGCCGTCGACCGCGATCGCCGGCGTGAACTCGACGCCGTACCGCTTCGTCAGGTCGGGCGAGCGCTGGGTGCGGCTCTGCACCGCGAAAGAGTTATAGGTGTCGACGAACTTCTGCTTGTCGACGCCTTTGGTCGCGACCCAGTCGGCCATCACTTTCGGATCCTGCAGCCGTACCTTCTGGTCGTGCACCGCGGTGAAGACTTCGCCGTGCAGCTTGTCAATGAGGCCCATCGTCTCGAGGGTGTAATACAGACGCGCGAAAGGGACCCACGACTCGTTGAAGATCACCGGCACGCGGCGCAGCTCGACGTCGGCGGGCTTGCGCTTCAGCCACGCGTTGAGCGGACCTTCGAGCGTGGCGCAGTGCGGGCACGCGTACGAGAAGAACTCGATCACTTCGATCTTGTTGCCGGTCTCGGTCGGTTGCGGCGGGGTGATCGGCTGGAAGTCCTTGCCCGCGACCTGCGCGAGAGCGGTTCCGGCGACGAACGAAAGCGACAGGACGGCTGCGACGACGCGCAGCCAGCGTGCAAAACCGTGCATAGCTCTACTCCGTAGTTAAGATCGGACGGCCGCCGCTCATCTGGAGCCGACTAGCGTGGTTCAGGCTCACGCGCTTTGACGAGAGTCGTCTGGACGCCGTTCTGCTTCAGAGTGTCGCGAGTCCGATTCAGTTCTTCGACGCTCGTGTAAGGCCCGATACGCACCCGGTGCCATACCCCTTTGTCGGGAAGCGACGTCGTCTCGATCGCCGCTTCGAGGCCGAGCAACGCCAGCCGTGCCTTGAGGTTGTCCGCGTCGGGCGCGTTCTGAAACGACCCTGCCTGGAGGAAGAACGCTTCCTTGGCCGCTCCCGTTGACCCCTTCGCAGGGTCCTTGGCGCTTTTGTCGGGTGTGGCTTCTTCGGTCCCGGGAAGGATCTTGTAGAAATCGAAGCGAGGCTTGTCTTCGCCCTTGGCGGCCTTGTCTTCGACTTTCGCGCTCTGCGCAGGCGGCGCCTTCGGCGTCTCCATCTTCGCGGGCGGCGTCGGCGGGGTGACTCGCGTGGACGAGAACGGGCTCGGCATCTTGTTGATGTACCACGCGACGCCGAGCGCGACGCCGAGGCCGAGCACCAGCCCGACGAGTATGCCTACCAGCAGCGAGCTGCCGTTGCGCTTTCCGCTGCGCGCGCGAGCGCTGCCCTTGTAATCCTTCGACATCGTCTTATCTTACATTCTTTCAGGTGCAGAGACACCCAACAGGGCGAGGCCGTTGCGCAGCACCTGGCGCACGGCAGTCGCAAGCGCGAGACGCGCGAGCGTGACGTTTTCTTCGGCGACCAGGATGCGTGTCGCGTTGTAGTAACTGTGAAAATCCCCGGCGAGGTCTTTCAGGTAGAACGCGATCAGATGCGGCGCGTAGTCGCGCGCGGCGGCCTCCACCGCTTCGGGATATGCCGCGAGCTTCTCCATCAGCGCGAGCTCGTGCTCCGATTGCAGCGGTGAGAGGTCGACCTTCGCGAGCCCGGCCGCATCGCCGTCCCACTGCTCGTGCAGACTGCACACGCGGGCGTGCGCGTACTGGATGTAGTACACCGGGTTTTCGTTGGTCTGCGATTTCGCGAGGTCCAGATCGAAGTCGAGGTGCTGGTCGCTTTTTCGCAGCACGTAGAAGAAGCGCGCCGCGTCGTTGCCGACCTCAAAGCGCAGCTCGCGCAGCGTGACGAACTCGCCCGAGCGCGTGGACATCGAGACTTTCTCGCCGTTGCGATAGAGCACCGCGAACTGCACCAGCGCGACGGCAAGCCTTTCGCGGTCGAGACCCATGGCTTCGAGCGCGCCTTTGACCCGCGGGATATAGCCGTGGTGATCGGCGCCCCACACGTCGATTGCGATGTCGAAGCGCTCGAGCTTGTTCACGTGGTACGCGATGTCGGATGCGAAATAAGTGTACTGGCCGTTTTCGCGCTGCACGACACGGTCTTTCTCGTCGCCGAAAGCGGTCGAGCGAAACCACTTCGCGCCGTCTTTCTCGTAGAGATGCCCGGCTTGGGTGAGCTTCGCGACCGCGCGCTCGACCGCGCCTGAATCGTAGAGCGAGCGCTCGGAGAACCACTCGTCGAAAGTCACACCGAACTGGGTCAGGTCGTCACGGCAGTCGGTGAGCTGCTCGTTGAGCGCATGCCCATGGATCTCTTCGTAGTCGGCGCCGAGCAAGGCTTTCGCGTGCGCGATCAGCGCGTCCAGGTGAGCTTCGGGCTCGTCGGCGACGCTCGGCACGTCCTTCACGATGTCCGAAGCGCGCCTCGCGTAGCGCGCGCCTTTCGCATCGAACAGTCCTCTGGCCATCGCCCGCACGTAGTCGCCGCGATAGGCGTTCGGCGGGAACGGAACGTTCTCTCCGGCGATCTCGAGGTAGCGCAGCCACGTCGAGAGCGCGAGGATGTCCATCTGGCGCCCGGCGTCGTTGACATAGTATTCGCGAGCCACTTCGTAGCCGGCGGCGGACAGGACGTTCGCGAGGCTCGCGCCGTACGCCGCACCGCGGCCATGGCCGACGTGGAGCGGCCCGGTGGGGTTGGCTGAAACGAACTCGACCTGCACCCGCTTGCCGCCACCGGCCGCGTGTCGCCCGAACGCCTGCGCGCCCTCCAGCACTTCTTTCACGATGAGCTGCTTGAACTCGCGCTTCAGGAAGAGGTTGATGAAACCGGCGCCGGCGACTTCAGCTTTCTCCAGATACGGCGAAGGCGGCAATGCGGCCACGATCGTCGCCGCGATCTCGCGCGGCGGGCGCTTGAGCGTCTTCGCGAGCTGGAGCGCCACGTTGCACGCGTAGTCGCCATGACGCGGGTCCTTCGGCCGGTCGAGTGCGATCGCCGGCGGCGCCGCGTCAGGCCATGCGGCGGCGAGCGCGGTCTGGATGAGCTGCGCGCAAAAAGTTTTGGCGTCGGTGGTGCGGGCTTGGGGCATGAGTCAGGACTGGTGGGGGTCGCGCGCGGCGGGCTCAACGCGGGCTGTCGGGAGCGGCTCGGGGCCGATCTGGAAGCACTGCGCGTAAGCGCTGAAAGCGCGAGAGTTTATCAGTACGCCCGCCTCTGTCGGACGCGGCGTCGCCGCTTCGTCGGGCCTCAGCCGGGACACCGCGGTGGCCTCAAAGCTCGAGCGGGTCGACGTCGAGCGCCCAGCGCGCGGTGCTCGATTTCTCCGCCGCGAGCAGATCCCGCCACGCCGAAAGAAACGCGTGCAGCCTCGGGCGCGATTCCGATTGCACGAGGAGCTGCGCGCGCTCGCGTCCCGCGAGGCGCACCATCGTTGCGGGAACCGGATCGTAGAGCTCGACGCCGTCATCGAGCCCGCGCCCGATCTCCTTCGCGTGCGCCAGCAGCTCGAGCGCAGTGTCGACTTCGGGCGCTTCGGCGCGTAGCAGCGCCTGGTGCACGAACGGCGGGAAACCCGCGGACTCACGCTCGGCGAGCAGTGCGGCGGCGTAGGCGCCGAAATCCTGGCTGCGCAACGCGGCGTACAGCGGATGCTCCGGGAATTCGGTCTGGATCAGGACTTCGCCCTGCGCCTCCCCGCGGCCTGCGCGGCCGGCAACCTGGGTGAGCAGCGCGTAGAGGCGCTCGGACGCGCGAAAATCCGAGCTGTACAGCATCGCGTCGGCGTTGAGCACGCACACGAGCGCGAGATGCGGGAAGTCGTGCCCTTTGGCAAGGATCTGGGTGCCGACGAGGATGTCGACGTCGCGCGCGTGGATCCGGTCGCGCATGCCGCTCCATGCGTTCTTGCGCCGGGTGCTGTCGCGGTCGATCCGAAGAATCCGCGCGTTCGGAAAATGGCCGTTGAGCGTCGCCTCGACGCGCTGGGTCCCCTGCCCGATCGGCGAGAGATCGGCGTTGCCGCAGGTCGGACACGCCTCGGGAACCCGCGCGCAATGGCCGCAATGATGGCAGTGCAGCTCGCGCGCGGGCAGATGGACGACGAGCTGCGCCGAGCAGCGGTGACAACCCGAGAGCCAGCCGCAGCTATGACACATCAGCACCGGCGCGTAGCCCCGGCGGTTGATGAATACGAGCGCCTGCTCGCGCCGCTCTATGCATTTTCGAATCGCGTCGAGCAACTGCGGTGCGATGCCGTCGAACGAAGTTCCCGTCCCTCGCACGCCGACGTAAGCGATCCGCGGCGGGCGCCCGTTGATCCGGTGCGGTAGCTCGAGCATCACGTAGCGCCCGGTACGCGCGTTCTGGTAACTCTCGAGCGAAGGCGTAGCTGACCCCAGCACGATCGGGACGCCGCGCTGGCTCGCGCGCACCACCGCGAGATCGCGCGCGGAGTAGCAGAAGCCCTCGGTCTGCTTGAACGAGGCGTCGTGCTCTTCGTCGACCACGATCAGCCCGAGCCGCGGGAGCGGGGTGAACACCGCGAGTCGTGTTCCGAGGACGATCTGCGCTACACCCTGCTGCGCGGCAACCCAGTTACGCATCCGCTCGGTCTCATTCAGACCGCTGTGCAGGCTGACGAGTGCGGCTGCGGGAAAGCGCGCCTGCACCATGCTTTCGAGCTGCGGGGTCAGCGCGATCTCGGGAACGAGCAGCAGCACTTGCCCGCCTGCCGCGAGCACCGCGTCCGCGACTCGCAGATAGACCTCGGTCTTGCCGCTGCCGGTCACCCCGCACAGGAGAAAAGGCCGGAAGGCGCCGAGCGCCCCGCGTATGCTTTCGACGGCACGCGCCTGGTCGTCGTTGAGCGGCGGCAGCTCCGGCGGTGCAGACGGTGCGATCGCGCGCGCCGTGCGCGTGGCCGCGCGGCGCTCGACCCACTGCGCCGCCTCGAGCTCGCGCAGCGCGCCTGCGGCGCTCGACGCCAGCTCGCGCGCTTCGCTCGCCAGCAGGGCAGTCTGCGACAGTAATGCGGCGAGGAGCTTGCGTTTGACGCGCGCGCGCGCGGGCAGGGCGTCGACGCTTTGCGCACGGCCCAGGTCGGTGAGCACGTACTCCACGTCGCGCGATGCCGCTTGCGCTTGTGCGCGGCGCAGCCGCGTGGGCAGCCCGTTCATGACGACCGGACCGAGGGGGAAGTGGTAGTACTCGGCTGCGAACCGAAGCAGGCGCAGGTCGTCGGCGCTGAATCCCGGGGCCTCGCGGAGCACGCAATGGACCGTTTTCAGTTTCTCCCGCGGAAACGAGGACGGCTCGTCGATGCCGAGCACGACGCCGACAGCGGTTCGCCTGCCGAAAGGCACGATGACGCGCTTCCCGATGTCGTTCTCATCCGCCGCCGGCGCAAGGTACTCGAACAGGCGACCGACGGGCACGTCCAGCCCGACCGTCAGGGTTTTCATGCGAGGAGCCCGGCGCAGCAACTTAGCCCGGGTTGCTCGTGTAAATTCTTAGAGGCGGAGCCAACCCGTTCATGCGCCGCAGGAATTACTGCCTGCGCACAGCGCGCTGTGGATAAGTGTGTTGATGTTTTCGACAATTCGCTGTAGCGGACGCTGCGCGGCAAGGTGCAGGGATGCCCCGCTCCCAGGACTTCACCGCCAAACATCATGTCGATTCAAAGGCTTGGGCCACACGAGCCGCGGGCACTCGGATCGGGCGAGTCATCGCCGGCGGTTAAAGTCTTGCTGTGCATAATATTTTTGAAAAGCAGCGGCGGAACGCCCGTACCGACCCGTAAGGTCAATGGTAGGCGCAGCTGAGTTCGTGCACCGCATCAATCAGCACGCCCAAACGCTCCGGGTCGGTGTGCTGAGAAATCCCGTGGCCGAGGTTGAAAACGTGGCCGGACCCCTGTCCGTAAGAGGCGAGCGCCGCCGCGACCTCGTCCCGGATGCGCTCGGGCGGTCCGAACAGAACCGACGGATCGACATTGCCTTGCAGCGCAGCGGCGTGACCGATCCGAGCTCTCGCGTCGCCGAGGTTCACGGTCCAGTCGACCCCGACCGCGTCCGCGCCGATCAAAGCGATGTCTTCGAGCCACGCCCCGCCGCCTTTGGTGAAGACGATACGCGGGACGCGCTGGCCGTCGTGCTCGGAAATGAGGCCGCTCAAGACCTGCTGCATGTACGCGAGCGAGAACTCACGGTATGCCGCGTCGCTGAGGGAGCCGCCCCACGTGTCGAACAGCATGACGGCCTGCGCGCCGGCTTCGATCTGCGCGTTGAGGTATGCGGTCACCGCGCGCGCGTTGACCGCCAGGATCTGGTGCAGCAGGTCGGGGCGCGCATACAGCATCGTCTTGATGAGGCGAAAGTCGGCGCTGCCCCCGCCTTCGACCATGTAACACGCGAGCGTGTAGGGGCTACCCGAGAAACCGATCAGCGGGACGCGCCCGTCGAGCGCGCGGCGGATCTGCGACACCGCGTCGATCACGTAACGCAGATGCTCGTGCGGGTCGGGAACGAAGAGATTGCGGACTTCCCACTCGTTGCGCAGCGGCCGCTCGAACTTCGGGCCTTCGCCTTCGGCGAAGTAAAGTCCGAGACCCATCGCATCCGGAACGGTGAGGATGTCTGAAAACAGGATCGCCGCGTCCAGAGGAAAGCGCGCGAGCGGCTGCAGCGTGACTTCGGTCGCGTAGTCAGGGTTCTTGGCGAGGCCCAGGAAGCTGCCGGCGCGTTTGCGGGTCGCGTTGTATTCCGGCAGATAGCGCCCGGCCTGGCGCATGACCCACACCGGCGTGTATTCGGTGGGCTGCCGCAGCAGCGCCCGTATGAACGTGTCGTTCTCGAGCTTGCGCACCGTCAGCGCGGCAGCTCGGAGCAGCCCATCAG
>JAQGMV010000493.1 GCA_028292225.1 Betaproteobacteria bacterium | reverse complement strand
GGCCGCCCTCCCCTGACCGAGGAACAGAAGCGCCGCACGCCCGACATCGAGCATCCCGTCGTGCGCACCCACCCGTTCACGGGCACCAAGTGCCTCTTCGTCAACGAAGGCTATACGAGCGCCATCGCCGGGATGGACGGCGCCGACGGGGAAGCCCTGCTCAACGAGCTCCTCGAGCATGCGACCCAGGAACGCTTCATCTACCGCCATCGCTGGCGCGTCGGCGATCTCCTCATCTGGGACAACTGCTCGACCCAGCACCTCGCGATTCCCGACTACGAGCTGCCGAAGCGGCGACTGATGGAGCGCGCGACGGTGCGGGGCACCCGGCCTTTCTAGGTCCGAAGACGGCAAACGGTAAACGGTGAACCGGAGCTTTTCGGCGATACGAGCAACCCTGCAACGTTCCCCGAACATCAGCAAAACACCTGCACCGGCCGAAAACGGTTTACTGCTTACCGTTCACCGCTAACGAGATTCACACAACCACCGTCAAGCTGACCGCTTGTGCCGTAGCTGCACCGGATTCGCTTTCCTGCGCACTCGCAGGTTGAGCATCTCGACGCCGATCGCGAAGGCCATCGAGAAGTAGATGTAGCCCTTGGGGATGTGGAAACCCCAGCCTTCCGCCACGAGCGCGACGCCGACGAGCACGAGAAAGCTGAGCGCGAGCATCTTGATGGTCGGGTGGGTTTCGACGAAGCGGCTCACCATGCCCGCCGCGAACATCATGACCGCGACCGCGACGAGGATCGCGACGATCATGATCCCGACTTCGTCGACGAGCCCGACCGCGGTGATCACCGAGTCGAGCGAGAACACGATGTCGATGATCGCGATCTGCACGATGATCGCGCCGAAAGAAGCGGCAGCGACAGTAGCGCCGTGCGCGCCCTCTTCGTCCTCGCCTTCGAGCGAGCCGTGAATCTCGTGCACGCTTTTCCACAGCAGGAATAGACCACCGCCGAGCAGGATCAGATCACGGCCGGAGATGTCCTTGTCGAACACCGAAAACAGCGGGTCGGTCAGCGACATCACCCACGTGATCGAAAGCAGAAGCCCGATGCGGGTTCCGGCGGCGAGCGCCAGCCCGAGGGTTCTCGCGCGTGCACGCTGCGCTTCAGGCAGGCGTCCGACCAGAATGGAGATGAAGATGATGTTGTCGACGCCGAGCACGATCTCGAGCGCCGCGAGCGTTGCAAGCGCAATCCACGCCTGCGGGTCGGTAAGCCATTCCATGAGCGATTCTCCCGCCCCGGATTAGCAAACGGTGTTCCGGCGCTGCGCGCACCTCGCGCATGCTCGCGCGCCACGATCAAGCCGACAGCCCAAGGAAAGTAGTTATTCGCGAGCCCGAGCGCAGCGAGGGAAACCTCGGTAGTTCACCGGCGCGCGCGCTTCAGCGGCTGATGACGCCAGTCACCAGCCGCTGAAGCGCGGCCAGACGGCTTCGACGACAGGGCTGCCGGCGATGGCGTGATACTGCGGATGCTGGGCGGCAGTGGCGCATGCATGGTTGGGCAGGATGCGAAGGAGCATGCCGACGGGGAACATAGTCATATCGATCGGTTTGCCATTACGATCCGCAATGATCCCGTGTTCCTGGTTGGTGCCCGCGACGATGAGATCGTCGATCGGACGCCCCGCCAGATCGCACACGAGGCCGTATCCCTGGTCTACGCGCTGATTCGCCGTGCCGCGATCGCGTGAGAGCGCCATCCATCCGGCGTCGGTGATGATCCAGTTGCGGTCCTGCTGGTGCCCGATCACGCTCGTGAGGACCGACAGCGCGATGTCATCGGTGGTGCACACGCCGAGGCCCGCCATGAACAGGTCGAAGAACATGAACACGCCCGCGCGCACTTCGGTCACGCCGTCGAGGCGCTCCGAATACGTGGCCGTCGGAGTCGAGCCGACGCTGACCACAGGGCACGGCAAGCCCGCTTCCCTCAGCGCTTGCGCACATTGAACGACCGCTGCGCGCTCACGCTCCGCCATGGCGCGTATCGCACCGATGCTGTCGCTGTTGTAGGAATCGCCGGCGTGGGTCATGACCCCGCGCAGACTCGAGCCGGGACGGCCGTGGAGCCTTTTGCCGATGTCGAGGAGGCGCGGGTCACCCGGCTTGATCCCCGAGCGATGACCGTCGCTGTCGATCTCGATCAGCGCCGCGAACTGCACGCCGAGCGTTTCGCCTTTGGCGGCCACCATGTCTGCCGCTTCGGCGCTGTCGAGCAGGATCGTCATGTCGGCGCCTCTACCCATCAGCCCGGCGACGTGTGCAAGCTTGTTGGGGGCGATGCCTACCGCATACAGGATGTCCGTGACGCCGTTCGAGAGGAAATACTCGGCTTCCTTGAGCGTCGACACTGTGATGCCTCCCGGCCGATGCTCGGGCGTTCCGGGCTGCCCCTCGAGCGCGCGCTGCACCACGTCCATCGACTTTGCGGTCTTCACGTGCGGGCGGAGCGCGACCCCGAGCTCGATGATGTGTTGGCGCATGCGCGCGATGTTGTGGTCGAGCCGGTTGCGGTCGAGGACGAGGGCGGGCGTTTCGAGATCGGTGAGCTGCATGGTGGGGAGTTCCGCGAGAAATGGGCGCACTGCGCGAGATGTCCGCCCATTATAGAATTGCCGCTCCGATTTCCAATAACGATCTCGTCCATGAACGCGCCTTCCACCGCCGCCGCGCCGCAATCCACGCCTGCCGCCGCTGCCGCCACCGATCCGAGCATCTCGCAGCGAATTGCCGATTTTGCGGCCGCGACGACCTACGAGCGCCTGCCGCAGCGCATAAAAGATCGAGCAAAGCTGCACATGCTCGACGTGATCGGCACCGCACTCGCCGCCACTCGCTTCGATTTCGCGCATCGCGCGCTCAAAGGACTGCTCGGCCTCGACGAGCCCGGCACGCACGCGCTCATCGGGATCAGGAAGCAGCTTCCGCTGCGCGACGCCGTGCTGCTCAACGGAATACTCGCGCACGGGCTCGATTACGACGATACGCATCCCGGAGCGATCGTGCACCCGAGCAGCAGCGCGTTCCCGTGCGCCCTGGGCATGGGCGAGAAGGTGAACGCCAGCGGCGCCGATCTCCTCACCGCATACGTGCTCGGCGTGGACGTCGCCACGCGAGTCGGCGTCACGGCCGCGGGCGCCATGCATACGTCGGGGTTTCACACGACAGGCATCGCCGGCCATTTCGGCTGTGTCGTCGCGGCGGGCAAGCTGCTCGGTCTCTCGACCGAACAGCTCACCAAGGCCCAAGGCCTTGCAGGCAGCACCGCTTCGGCGGTTTCCGAGCACCGCGCAGACGGCGCGTGGAACAAGCGCATGCATCCGGGCTGGGCGGGAGTCGGCGGCATCACCGCCGCGCTGCTCGCGCGCGGCGGTTATCTCGGCACGCGCAGGATCTACGAGGGCGCCGACGGCCTCTTCCGCTCGCATACAGGCGACCGCTTCGAGTCGCTCGATCTTTCCGCGATGACTGCGGCGCTCGGCGAAAAATGGCTGATCGACGAAGTCGCGATCAAGCCTTTCCCGATCTGCCACCTGCTGCACGCGTGCGCGGACTCTGCCCTCGCACTTCGCCGCAAGCACGGGCTCAGGCCCGAAGACATATCGAAGGTTCGCGCGCTGCTGCACCCTGAGACTTTCCACTACGTGTGCGAGCCGGCCGAGATGCGGCGGCGCCCGGTATCCGAATACATGGCGAAGTTCAGCGTGCAGTACGTGGTCGCTGCATGCCTCGTTCGCGGAAAATTCGGCTTCGCCGAGCTCGAGCCCGAGGCATTGATCGATCGGGACATCCTGGCGCTGGCACAGCGCGTGTCGCACGAGGCCGATCCCGAGTCGCAGTTCCCCAAATACTTCTCGGGCGGCGTGGTGATCACGACCACCGATGGACGCGAGCTCGTGCACATGGAGAAGATCAACCGCGGCGCAGGCGAGCGTGCGCTGACGCCCGAAGACATCTGCGCGAAATTCGTGGATAACGCCGAGCTCGTGGTCTCACCGGCGAGGGCCGTGCGTATCCGCGATTTCGTGCTCGAGATCGAGCGCCACGGCGCGCGTGATCTGGCCGCGCTGATCGCGGGCTGAAGACTCCCCCTCGATGACGTACGTAACATCCGGCATCAAGGTTGCCGCTCTTTCCCTGCTCGCCGCCACGCTGACCTGGGCCTGCGGCGCGAACGCGCAAGCGCAACCTGCGACGCGCTACCCATCGAAGCTGATGCGCATCATCGTGCCTTTCGCGCCTGCGGGCGGCACTGACATCCTCGCGCGCGCACTCGGCCAGCGTCTGTCCGAAAGTCTGGGACAGACCGTCATCGTGGAAAACAGACCCGGCGCCAACAGCATCATCGGCACCGACGCCGTAGCCAAAGCCGCGCCAGACGGACACACCCTGCTCTTCACCACTCAGGTGCTGACGATCAATCCGTCGCTGCATGCGGCCATGCCTTACCAGGCGGAGCGCGACTTCGCGCCGGTCACGATCGCCGCGTCCGCGCCCAACCTGCTCGCCGCGCATCCGTCGATTCCGGTGCGCACCGTAAAACAGCTCATCGCGCTCGCGCGGGCGAAGCCCGGGTCGCTGACGATCGCGGCCGCGGGCACCGGCACGCCTTCGCATCTCGCAGCCGAGCTTTTCCGGCAGATGGCCCAGGTGGACCTGCTCGTGGTGCAGTACAAAGGCGGCGGCAATTCGCTCACCGACGTCGCAGGCGGCCAGGTCGCGACGACTTTCGGAACGCTGCCGAGCCTCACGCCACTCGCGCAAAGCGGCAGGCTGCGCGCGCTCGCGCTTTCCGGTGCGAAGCGCTCGGCCGTGCTGCCCGGCGTGCCGACCGTCGCCGAAACGCTTCCGGGTTTCGCATGCGAAACGTGGTACGCGGTGCTCGTCCCGGCAAAAACCCCAGCGGAGATCGTCGCGCGGCTGCACGGGGAAATCGTGAAAGCGCTCGCACACCCCGATGTAAAACAGCGTCTTTCCGCGCAGGGTTTCGAGGCCGGCGGCATGCCGCCCGAAGAGATGGCGCGCGTCATCCGCGTGGAGACGCAGCGCTGGGCCAAAGTAATCCGGGACGGAAACATCCGTGCCGAATGAGCTCGCGGCAAGCGAGCCCAAACCAAAAAAGGAATATCAAATGCAACGCCCCACCACCAGGCTCCGGGCACTGGTCAAAGCCGGAAAATTCCTGGAGCTCCCGTCCGTATACGACCCGATCACCGCGCGGCTTGCCGAGGCGACAGGTTTCAAGACCGTCTACAACGGAGGATTCGCTACGGGCGGTTCGAGCTGCATCAGCGAGCCGCTGCTCACGATGAACGAGCAGATCAAAGTGGCGAGCGACATGGCCAACGCGGTGAGCATCCCCGTCGTCATGGACGCCGGTGCGGGCTGGGGTGAGCCGCTGCACACCATGCGCACGATCCGCGAATGCATCCGCGCGGGGATCGCCGGGGTGCACATCGAAGACCAGCATTTCCCCAAGCGCGCGCACTATCACACCTATGTCGTGCACAACACGCCGCTCGAAGAGTATCGCGACAAGATCCGGCTCGCGTGCGAGCAGCGCGACCGCAGCGACAAGGATTTCGTGATCATCGCGCGCTCGGACGCTGCGCGTATCCAGGGGCTCAAGGAAGCGATCAAGCGCGTCAACATCGCAGCCGACCAGGGTGCGGACATGGGCCTCGTGTTCCCGACAACGCATGCCGAGACGGTGAAGACGCCGAAGCTCTCGAAGCTCCCGATGATCTACGTACAAAGCCGCGGCAACCGCGACAAGCGCCCGCTCTACAGCTACGGGCAGTTGAAGGACATGGGTTACGCGGGCTGCATCGACGCGACTTTCGCGGTGTGCATCCAGCACCACTTCATGCGCAAGGCTTTCGCGGAGCTCAAGCGCACCGGCGACTACACCGGCATCAGCGAAGACGATTTCCTCGTCGCGCGCAAGCAGGTCGAGGACATTATCGGGCTCGAGGAGTCGTATCGCATCGAGCGCGAGACGGTCGAGAAGATCTACGGCAAAAAGAAAGCCCGCCGCGCCAGTGCCGACAGCGACTAGGAACTGACCCCCCGTTTTTATTGCCTTTGGGGGTCTGTCCCCGGTTTGAACCGGACGATTTAAATCGGGGACAGACCCCGATTTCACGTGTGTGTGCAGGAGCGAACATGGCAGCAAATCTCGACAGCCTCAAAGACTGGCTAGGCAAAACCGAAAGCGCGAGCGACGTCGCAGCGGCGTGGCCGGTTGCCGCAATGGCCGCGACTTTCGACCGTCGCGAGCCCGAACCGGTACAGGGCGACCCGATTCCGCCGGGGTGGCACTGGCTCTACTTTCTGGAAGCGAAACCTGCCTCCGAGCTCGGCCCGGACGGTCACCCGCGCCGGGGCGGCTTTCTGCCGGCGGTGCCGCTGCCGCGGCGGATGTGGGCCGGCGGCCGCATCGAGTTCAGGCGCGCGCTACACGTCGGCGAAGCCCTGCGCCGCGATTCGGAAATCATGTCGGTCGAGGCGAAGACGGGAAAAAGCGGAAGCCTCGTGTTCGTGACGGTGCGCCACACCGTCCACGCCACCGGCGAGATTGCCGTCATCGAAGAGCACGACATCGTCTATCGCGAAGCAGCGAAACCCGGTGATCCCCCGCCCCAGGCGAAACCCGCGCCGGTTTCAGCGCAGTGGCGGCGCGAGCTCGTGCCCGACCCGGTGCTCTTATTTCGCTTCTCGGCGCTGACCTTCAACGGCCACCGCATCCATTACGATATCGATTACGCCAAACGCGAGGAGCACTATCCGGGACTCATCGTTCACGGCCCGATGCAGACGCTGCTGATGCTCGACATCTGCCGGCGCAACGAGTCGCGGCCGGTGCGCAAGCTCGACTATCGCGCGCTCCACCCGGTGTTTCACAACGAGCCGATGAGCGTCAACGGCAACCCTGCGGCGGACGGCTCCAAAGCGGAGCTTTGGACCGCGAACGGTGCGGGCAGTTATGCGATGGTGGGAACCGCGACGTTCTAAGTGCGAATGATGAATGAACGTCGTCGCGGTGCAATTCTGCGATCATTCCCCATTCATCATTTGCTTCCCACTCGCCGCTCGTTCTTCAGCCTGATCGCATTCCCATAGCAGTAAAACCCCGACGAGTTGAACAGCCGGTCGGTCTGCCCGAGACAGTGCAGATTGACGACGCCGTCAGCACGGACACGCGCGGCTTCAGCCAGAACGGCCCCGCGGGCGCTCGCCGCGTCGCGATAACCGCCGATCCCGAACGCCGATTTCCAGCTCTCGACGCCGATGCGCTCTATGACGACATAGCTGTCGTGCGCAATCTGGGTGGCGTCGTAAACGGGCACGCGGTCGGGAGACGGCGCGGCGATCCCGCCTCCGGCGAATGCGGCGCAGGCCAGGGCGATACTGAGGTCGGCAGGCTTCATATGAATCCTCGCAACGGGTTCCCGGGTCGATTCTAGCCGAGCCGGCCGCGCACCTTCACCAACCCGCCTCACGCTCGGGCGTCGCCGTGATCCTGTGGATGCTCAGGTCCGAGCCGTTGAATTCCTCTTCACGGTCGAGGCGTATGCCGATCATCGCTTTCAGCGCGCCGTATACGAGTCCGCCGCCGATCACCGCGACCCCGATACCGAGCGCGGTTCCGATGAGCTGGGACAGCAGCGCGACGCCGCCGAGGCCGCCGAGCGCCTTCATGCCGAATATCCCGCACGCGATGCCGCCCCATGCACCGCAGAGCCCGTGCAGCGGCCAGACACCGAGCACGTCGTCGACTTTCAGCCGGTTCTGGGTGAGGGTAAACATGTAGACGAAGAGCGCGCCGGCCACCCCGCCGGTGGCGAGGGCGCCGATCGGATGCATCACGTCGGAGCCGGCGCACACCGCCACGAGCCCGGCGAGCGGGCCGTTGTGAACGAACCCGGGATCGTTGCGCCCTGCGATGAGCCCGGCGAGCGTGCCGCCTGCCATCGCCATCAGCGAATTGACTGCGACGAGTCCCGAAATCTTGTCGAGGGTCTGCGCCGACATCACGTTGAACCCGAACCAGCCGACGCACAATATCCACGCTCCGAGCGCGAGGAAAGGAATGCTCGACGGCGGGTGCGCAGCGATGCTGCCGTCCTTAGAATAGCGCCCGATCCGCGGTCCGAGCACGATCACTGCCGCGAGCGCGATCCATCCGCCAAACGCGTGAACGACGACCGAGCCCGCGAAGTCGTGAAACTTGGCGCCCGCCGTCGCTTCGATCCACGCCTGCACGCCGAACCTGTCGTTCCATGCGATCCCTTCGAAGAACGGATACACCAGCCCCACGATGAGCGCCGTCGCGGCGAGCTGGGGCGTAAATTTAGCGCGCTCCGCGATCCCGCCGGAGATGATCGCCGGCACCGCCGCCGCGAAAGTCAGCAGGAAGAAAAACTTGACCAAGTCGTAGCCGCTTTTCTCCGTGAGCTTGTCGGCGCCGGCCAGGAAATCGACGCCGTAAGCCACCCCATACCCGATGAAGAAATATGCAATCGTCGACATCGCGAAATCGCAAAGGATTTTGACGAGCGCATTGACCTGGTTTTTCTTGCGAACGGTGCCGACTTCGAGAAAAGCGAACCCGGCGTGCATCGCGAGCACCATGATCGCGCCGAGCAGTATGAAGAGCGTGTCGCTGCTTGTTTTTAGCGTTTCCATCTGACCTCCCCTCAGATTTTAATCGGGCCGTCCGTAAGCAATACCTGTTCCTTTCATTAATACGTTGATTTATCAGTAGTTTATTTATGTATGTCAAAAAGATCGCACCAATTCGGATCGCGCCACCGCCAAACAGCCCTCTTATGGTGCGTATTGATGGGGCGGCAGCGCTTCGTGAAACCCGGTGAGCTGTGCACGCTAAGCCATTGAAGCTAAACCGGGCCGCAGTTATAGTCGGTCGGATATGGCCCTCTCCACCGCCCCGACCGCCGCACCCGCCGCCCCGCGCGCCAACCAGCCGCTGACGCTCCAGCAGGTCCTCGACGACCTGGTCACCGACGGCTTGGTGCTCAGGGAGGTCGCCGACCGGTTGGTGTCGGATCGGCGCGCGGCCCGAGCCGACATTCACCCCTTGGTGGTGATCGCGGACCAGAAGTGGAAAGACCCGCGCAACCCGAAGAAGGCGCTGCATCTCGAAGTGCTGACCGAGTGGCTCGCCGAGCGCTCCGGCCTGCCTTACCAGCACATCGACCCGTTCAAGATCGACTTCGCCGCGGTCACCAAGGTGATGTCGAACGCCTACGCGCAGCGCTACAAGATCCTGCCGGTGGGAATCAACACCCGCGAAGTGACGATCGCGGTGTGCGAGCCGAACGTGCGTGAGTGGGAGGACCAGCTCAAGCACATCCTCAGGCTCGACATCAAACGGGTGGTCGCGAACCCGGTCGACATCCAGCAGTACCTGGTCGAGTTCTACAACCTCGCGCGGTCGGTCAAGGGCGCAACGGCGCAGGACAAGGGCGCGTACAGCGACATCGCGAACTTCGAGCAGCTCGTTCAGCTCGGGCGCAGCGGGCGGCTGGACGCCAACGACCAGCACATCGTCCACATCTGCGACTGGCTGTTCAACTACGCGTTCGACCAGCGCGCGAGCGACATCCACATCGAGCCTCGCCGCGAGATCGGCAACGTGCGTTTTCGCATCGACGGGGTTCTGCACCAGGTCTACCAGATTCCGACGACCGTCATGGTCGCAATGACGAGCCGCATCAAGGTCCTGGGCCGGATGGACGTCGTGGAACGCAGGCGGCCGCAGGACGGACGGCTGAAAACCGTCACGCCCGACGGCGAGGAAGTCGAGCTGAGGCTCTCGACGATGCCGACCGCTTTCGGCGAGAAGCTCGTGATGCGGATCTTCAACCCCGAAAACCTCGTCAAGGACTACGCCGAGCTCGGCTTCACCGAGGAAGATCAGGGCAAGTGGAACGACATGGTGAGCAACCCGCACGGCATCATCCTCGTGACGGGGCCGACCGGGTCCGGCAAGACGACGACGCTGTATTCGACGCTGAAGCAGGTCGCCAAACCGGAAGTCAACGTCTGCTCGGTCGAGGACCCGATCGAGATGATCGAGCCCGCATTCAACCAGATGCAGGTGCAGACCGGCATCGGCGTCGATTTC
>JAQGMV010000484.1 GCA_028292225.1 Betaproteobacteria bacterium | reverse complement strand
CTCGGTCGGCATCGTCACGCCGCGCATCGCGCGCTTCACCGAGCCGCTGCGGCTGAAAAGCGGCGCGGTCATCGAAGAGTACGAGCTCGCCTACGAGACCTACGGCACGCTCAACGCCGAGCGCTCGAATGCAGTGCTGATCTGCCACGCGCTCAACGCGTCTCACCACGTCGCGGGGGTCTATGCCGACGACGTCAGGAACGTCGGCTGGTGGGACAACATGATCGGCCCCGGCAAACCGGTCGACACCGACCGCTTCTTCGTGATCGGCGTGAACAACCTCGGTGGTTGTCACGGCTCGACCGGTCCGTGCAGCGTGGACCCGGGGACGGGCAAACCGTGGGGCGCGCGCTTTCCGCTGGTGACGGTCGAAGACTGGGTGGCGGCGCAGGCGCGGCTCGCGCAGCAGCTCGGCGTCGAGCGCTTCGCGGCGGTCATGGGCGGGAGCCTCGGCGCGATGCAGTCGCTGCAATGGACGATCAGCTATCCCGAAAAGATTCGTCATGCCCTCGTGATCGCGTGCGCGCCGAACCTCTCGGCGCAGAACATCGCGTTCAACGAAGTCGCACGGCAGGCGATCGTCACCGACCCCGATTTCCACGGCGGCGACTACTACGAGCACGGGGTCAAACCTCAGCGCGGCTTGCGGGTCGCACGGATGGTCGGCCATATCACTTACCTGTCCGACGACGAGATGGCGGCGAAATTCGGACGGCAGCTGAAGAACGGAAAGCTCTCGTACTCGTTCGACACCGAGTTCCAGATCGAATCGTATCTGCGCTACCAGGCCGACAAGTTCTCGGAGTATTTCGACGCAAACACCTACCTGCGGATCACCAAGGCGCTCGACTATTTCGACCCGGCTTTCGAGTACGGGGGCAGCCTGTCGGCTGCGCTCGCCCGCGCCAGGGCCGCTTTCCTCGTGGTGTCGTTCACGACGGACTGGCGTTTCGCGCCCGAGCGCTCGCGCGAGATCGTGAAAGCGCTGCTCGACAACCGCGGCAAGGTCACTTACGCCGAGATCGAAGCGCCGCACGGCCACGACGCTTTCCTGCTCGACGACGAGCGCTATCACCGTCTGGTCGCCGCGTATTTCGAGCGCATCGCAGGGGAGCTCGCAGCGTGAGCAAAAGCAACGGCATGGGGCGCCACCGTCCCGATTTCGCGGCGATCGCGAGCTGGATCGGGATCGGCTCGAGCGTGCTCGACCTGGGCTGCGCCGACGGGACGCTGCTGCGCTACCTTCAGGCGACTCGAAAAACGAGCGGGTACGGGGTCGAGATCGACGACGCGAGCATCCTCGCGTGCGTGAAGAACGGCGTCAACGTCGTCCAGAGCGACCTCGAGCGCGGGCTTTCAGGCTTCGAGGACAACTCGTTCGACTACGTCGTGCTGTCGCAGACGATCCAGGCGATGAAGAACAGCGAGATCATCATCCGCGAGATGCTTCGCGTGGGCCGCGAAGGCATCGTCACTTTTCCGAACTTCGGCTACTGGAAGAACCGGCTCGAAGTCATGAAAGGCCGCATGCCGGTGTCGGAGAACCTGCCTTATGAATGGTTCGACACGCCCAACGTGCACCTCTGCGCGATCGCCGATTTCGAGCGCTTCTGCCTTGAACGCGACATCCGCATCCTCGAGCGCAAGGTGCTGACGCACGGCAAAGCGGTCGGGATGTTGCCCAATTTATTGGGAGCGTTGGCGGTTTACCACTTTGGGAATGGGAAGGCGGCAAGGCCGTAAATGTAAATCGTAAATGGTTTGGGTAAGCCGATCACGATTTACCATTCACGATTCACGAACGCCTCACCGCGGCGGCTCTGCCAATCTCGTAATCCACCTGAGCAGCACGAGCCCGGGGATCGCGATCAGCGCGCAGAACGTGAAGAACCCCGCCCATCCCATCGAAGCGGCGAGCCAGCCGGTCGGGGCTGCGGCCAGCACGCGGGGCACGCCCATCAGGCTCGAGAGCAGCGCGTACTGAGTCGCGGTGAAGCGCTTGTCGGTGAGCGCCGCCATGAATCCCACGAACGCCGCGGTGCCCAGCCCGGCGGTGAAATTCTCGAGCGCGACGACGGCGGCCAACGCCGCAGTCGTGGGCTGCAGGCCGGCAAGCAGCGCAAAGCCCAGCGTGGAGAACATCTGCCCCAGCCCGAACAGCCACAGCGCGCGGTGCATGCCGATGCGCAGGATCCAGATCCCGCCGAGCGTGCCGCCGGCGATCGTCGCCCAGAAACCGAAGAGCTTCACCACCGCGCCGATCTCGGTCTTGCTGTAACCGAGATCGAGGTAGAACGGCGTCGTCATCGCCGAGGCCATCGTGTCGCCGAGCTTGTAGAGCAGGATGAAGGCGAGCGCGAGCCACGCGCCGTCGCGCGTGAAGTAGTCGCGAAAAGGCAGCACCACCGCGTCGAAGAGGGTGCGCGGGCGCCCTTCGGGCAACTGCGGCTCCGGCGCGAGCACGGTCACGACGACCGCGCCGAGCATGAATGCGGCCATCAGCCGGTACATCGTCTCGAAAGAGGTGAGGTCGGCGAGGATGAGACCGCCGCCGCCCGCGAGCAGCATCCCGAGGCGGTAGCCGTTGACGTAAAGCGCGGAGCCCAACCCGAGCTCGTCTTCGCGCAGGGTCTCGCGCCGGTAAGCGTCGATCACGATGTCCTGCGTCGCGGAAAAGAAAGCGACGAGGAGCGCGGCGAGCGAGATCGGCAGCAGGTGATCGGGTGACGGATGCGCGAGGCTCAAGCCGAACAGCGCCGCGGCGAGCGCGATCTGAACGACCGCGAGCCAGCCCCGGCGACGGCCGAGCCCCGGCAACGCGTAGCGGTCGAACAGCGGCGCCCACAAAAACTTGAGCGTGTAAGGCAGGCCGGCCAGCGCGAAGAGCCCGATCTGCTTCAGATCGACCCCGCCGTCCTTGAGCCACGCCTGGAGCACCGAGCCGGTCAGGAGGAGCGGAAGCCCCGACGAAAAGCCCATGAGCAGCGCGACGAGCATGCGCCCGCTGAAAACCGACGCGAGCGTCTCGCTCCATGAGGCACGCGGACGGGTCGCAGACGCGCGCTGTGCCTGGGTCATCGAGCGGTCGCGCGCGATGCCGCTTGGGCGGGCGGACCCGGCTGCGACGCAGCCCCGGGCGCTGTGCCCGCGAGGGTGTAGTCGTAATCGATCGTGAGCGGCGCGTGGTCCGAGAAGCGCTCGTCCTTGAAGATCGCGCAGCGCTTGGCCGTCGCCGCCAAGCCCGGCGTCGCGATGTGATAGTCGATGCGCCACCCGACGTTCTTCGCCCACGCCTGGCCGCGGTTCGACCACCACGTGTACTGATCCGGCCGGCAGTCCACGCAGCGAAACACGTCCACCCAGCCGAGTTCGTCGAACACGCGGGTGAGCCACTCGCGCTCCTCGGGAAGGAATCCCGAGTTCTTGCGGTTGCCGCGCCAGTTCCTGAGATCGATTTCCTTGTGCGCGATGTTCCAGTCTCCGCACAGCACGATCTCGCGCCCTTCCTCCCGCAGGCGCTTGAGGTGCGGATAGAAGCGTTCCATGAAAGCGAACTTCCACTGCTGGCGTTCTTCACCGCTGGAGCCCGAAGGCTTGTAGAGCGAAATGACCGAGAGGTTGCCGATGTCGAGGCGCAGGTAACGCCCTTCGCGATCGATGTCGGGGATGCCGAGCCCTTCGACGACGCGGTCGGGCGCGTGCCGCGTGTAAATGCCCACGCCGCTGTAGCCTTTCTTCTCGGCGCAGTGGAAATAGCCTTCGAGCCCGCCGATGCGTTTCACCTCGTCGGTCAGGTCGCCGTGATGCGCTTTGAGCTCCTGCACGCACACGATGTCGGCACGGCTGCGTGCGAGCCAGGTATGGAATCCCTTGCGGGCGGCCGACCTGATGCCGTTGAGGTTCAGCGTTATAATTCGCAGCATTACAAGTGAGCGGCGTGCGGCGCGATGCCGACTCGCCCGTAAAAAGGCGCGGCGGCTTGCAACCGGCGCGCGTGTCGATAAGGCGCCATCAGATGCCGGCCGATTTCCGCCAGGAGTTCATTCGTTTCGCCGTAGCGGAGAAAGTGCTGTGCTTCGGTGAGTTCCAGACCAAGGCAGGGCGGACGTCCCCCTACTTCTTCAACGCCGGCCTCTTCAATCACGGCACCGCGCTGAAACAGCTCGCGCAATTCTACGCGAAAGCCATACTCGCCTCGGGCGTGGGCTTCGACATGCTTTTCGGCCCCGCCTATAAAGGTATTCCGCTGGTGGCCGCTATTTCCATAGCGCTGGACGAGTGGGGCCGCGACGTGCCCTTTGCGTTCAACCGCAAGGAAGCCAAGGACCACGGCGAAGGCGGCAGCGTCATCGGTGCGCCGCTCGCGGGCCGGGTTTTGATCGTGGATGACGTGATCTCCGCCGGGACTTCGGTGCGCGAGTCGGTCGAGACCATCCGGCAGGCGGGAACCACCCCCTGCGGTGTGGCGATCGCTCTGGACCGCATGGAAAAAGGCACCGGCGAGCTTTCCGCAACCCAGGAAGTACGCCAAACCTACGGTATGCCCGTTATTACCATCGCCACGCTCGACGACCTGATCGGCTATCTTGCCGCCGACCGCGCTTTGGAGCCCCGGCTCGAGGCCGTCCAGCGCTATCGCGACCGCTATGGAGTAGCTGATGTATGACCTGAAATCCGGAATTCGCTGCGTGCTCGGCACGCTGGCCGTGCTCGGCCTGCTGTCCCTGCCGGGCGTGGCCGCGGCGCAAAGCAAAATCGTGTGCTGGAAGGACAAGTCGGGCAGGGTGATCGGCTGCGGCGACAAGGTCCCGCCCGAATTCCAGAGCAGCGCGACCAAGGAGCTCGACTCGCGCGGCGTCACGCGCCGCACGACCGAATCGGCTGAAGACACGAACCTGCGGCGGCAACGCGAGCAGGACACCGCGCGTTCGAAAGCCGAGGAAGACCGCAAAGCGGTCGACCAGAAGCGGCAGGACACCGCGCTGGTGGAGACCTACAGCAACGAGCGGGAAATCGACCTGAAGCGCGACCGCGACCTGCAGGTGCTCGACGGTCACCTCGAACAGCTCACGAGCGCGCTGAAGACCGCGACCCAGCGCTATAACGAAGCCCGAAGCCGCGCGGAGACGGTCGAGAAAAACAATAAACCGGTCTCCCCCCAGCTCAAGACGGAAATCGACCGCGCCGCCTCCGACAAGCAGCGCATGGAGCAGGCGATCGAAGCGAAGCAGAAGGAAAAGGAAGACACCAAAGTACGCTTCGCCGGCTACAAGAAGCGCTACAACGAGCTTCGCGGGACGGTGTCCCAGCCCGTTGCGCCGGCGCCGGCCCAGTCGCCTGTGGCGGCCAAGAAGTAAGCGAAGGTCCGAAAACGGTAAACCGCAACGGCTCACCGTTTACCGTTTACCGTTACGACTTCAGCTCAGCTTGCGCTTCAGAATGTCGGTGACCTGCTGCGGGTTGGCCTTGCCCTTCGTCGCTTTCATGACCTGCCCGACGAGCGAGTTGAAAGCTTTCTCCTTGCCGCTGCGGTAATCCGCCACCTGCTGCGCGTTTGCCGCGATGATGTCGTCGGCGATTCTCTCGAGCGCGCCCGAGTCCGAGATCTGCTTCAACCCCCGCGCCTCGATCACCTTGTCGGCGGCGTCAAAACCCGCCGCTTCGCCGGCCCACACCGCGTCGAACACGTCTCGCGCGATCTTGTTCGAGATCGTGCCGTCGGCGATCCGCTCGACGAGCCTGCGTAGCTGGCGGGCGCTCACGCGGCTGCCGGCGATGTCGCCGCCGTCGTCGTTCAACCGGGCGCTCAGCGGACCCGAGATCCAGTTGGCGACGAGCTTGGCGACCGCGCCTGAAGCGCCTTCGGCCGCAGCCTCGAAGTAATCGGCAAGCTCGCGACTGGCGGTGAGCGCCGCCGCGTCATATACCGTGAGGCCGTACTGCGTCGCGAAGCGATCGCGTTTCGCGCCCGGAAGCTCCGGAAGCGCCGCCTGGACTTCGGCGAGCCACGGCTCGGAGATCTCGAGCGGAAGCAGGTCCGGGTCGGGGAAGTAGCGATAGTCGTGCGCGTCTTCCTTGCTGCGCATGGGACGCGTCTCGTCGCGGTCGGGATCGTACAGCCGCGTTTCCTGGACGACCCTGCCGCCGTCCTCGTTCACTTCGATCTGGCGCCGCACCTCGAAATCGATCGCACGCTCGAGGAAACGGAACGAGTTGAGGTTCTTGATCTCGCAGCGCGTGCCGAGCGTGTCCGAGCCTTCCGGCCTCACCGAGACGTTGGCGTCGCAGCGAAACGAGCCTTCCTGCATGTTGCCGTCGCAGATGTCGATCCAGCGCACGAGTGCGTGAACCGCTTTCGCATAGGCGACCGCCTCCGCGCTCGAATGCATCTCGGGCTCCGACACGATCTCGAGCAGCGGAGTCCCCGCGCGGTTCAGGTCGATCCCGGTCTCGCCGTGGAAGTCTTCATGCAGCGACTTGCCCGCATCTTCTTCAAGATGCGCGCGAGTCAGCGGCACCGTCTTTTCGGCGTCGCCGACGACGATCGTGATAGCACCGCCTTGCACGACGGGAAGCTCGTACTGGCTGATCTGGTAGCCTTTCGGCAGGTCGGGGTAGAAGTAATTCTTGCGCGCGAAAATAGACCGCGGAGCGACGCGCCCGCCGACCGCCAGGCCGAACCGGATCGCTTTTTCGACCGCCGCACGGTTCAGCACCGGCAGCGTGCCCGGAAGCGCGATGTCGACCGCCGAGGCCTGGGTGTTAGGCGCCGCGCCGAACGCAGTCGACGCCCCCGAGAAGATCTTAGAGCGCGTATTGAGCTGGGCG
>JAQGMV010000478.1 GCA_028292225.1 Betaproteobacteria bacterium | reverse complement strand
TCGCACGCGCCTTCCCAGGGAACGATCGCCTTCAGGTGCGGCGGCTGCAGCGCGGCGACGAGCCACTGCGTGATCGCGTAATAGGAGACGCCGATGAGACCGACGTTGCCGTTCGACCACGGCTGCCTGGCCGCCCACTCGATTGCATCGTGGTAGTCCTGAATCTCGCGAGGCGAATACGGATCGAGATAGCCCGGCGACTTCCCGCTGCCGCGCGCATCGACCTGCACGACGACGTAGCCGTCGGGCACCCAGCGCTCGGGGTCGACGGTCTCCCATCGGAGGTAACGGCCGGTGGAGCCGTTCTTCGCGAGATCCGGATAGAGCTGCAGGAGCTTTTGCCACTGCGGCTCGAACGCATCCTCGAAGTGGACGTCCTTCCCGTAAATGCCTTGCGCCATCACGACCGGAAAGCGCCCCTCGCCGTCGGGCCTGAACACGTTGGCGCGAAGCACGTTGCCGTCGCCGACCGGGACCGCGACGTCCTTCTCGAAAAGCAGCTTCGGCATCACTGCGGCTTCAGCCCGAGCTCGGCGATGAGCTTGCGGTAGCTCGAGTATTCGTTCCTGAGCTGGGCGCCGTAGGCTTCAGCGGTGACGTCGGGGGTCGGCGTGCCGCCCTGGCTCGCGAAGCGCTCGCGCGTCTCGGGTTTGCGCAGGACCGTCGCGATGTCGCGATGCAGCCGCGCCGCGATGTCACGCGGCACTCTGGCAGGAGCGACGACGCCGATCAGCACTTCGGTCTCCGCTGCGGGCAGGCCCGCTTCGACGATGCTCGGCACGTCGGGCAACGCCACGCTGCGTGTCTTGCTCGTGACCGCGAGCGCACGCGCTTTCGAGCTCTTGATGAGCGGCATCGCGGAGGGCACGAGAAAAGTGAGGTACTGCACCTCGCCCGAGAGTATCGCCGCGTGCGCGTCGCCTACGCTCTTGAAAGGCACGTGGACGACCTTGATGCCCGCGGCTCGGTTAAAGACTTCGGCCTGGAGATGCGCCGCCGTCCCGTCGCCG
Source organism: Betaproteobacteria bacterium (assembly GCA_028292225.1). Lineage (GTDB taxonomy): Bacteria > Pseudomonadota > Gammaproteobacteria > Burkholderiales > SG8-41 > JAQGMV01. The sequence continues at coordinate 7,853 of JAQGMV010000478.1, read as the reverse complement.
AGCGAAGCGAAGTTGAGCTGCCCGGGTTTGGACTTCGCCAGCGCGATCAGCTCCTGCACGCTTTTCACAGGAATCGCGCCGGTGGCGACGACGGCCGCCGGAATCGACGTGAGCAGCGCGATCGGGGTGAAATCTTCGATCGGCCGGTAAGGCGGCTTGAGCTGGAGGAGCGGCGCGACGACGTGCGCGGTCGATGCGATGCCGATGGTGTAACCGTCCGGCGTCGCCGCGGCGATCGTCGACGCACCGATCAGCCCGCCCGCGCCCGCGCGGTTCTCGACCACGACCTGTTGCTTGTAGAGCTCGGTCAGCGCCGGTGCGATCACGCGCGCGAAGAAATCCACGCCGGAGCCGGCGCCGCTGGTGACCACGAGGCGGATCGGCTTCGTCGGGAAGTTCTGCTCGGCGGCTTGCGCGACGGATGCGGCGGCGATGAGCAGAGCGATCGATGCGAGTTTCAGTCGAATCATGCGTATCCCTCAAATAAATCGGGGACAGACCCCGATTTTCACGACTCGCCGAACGCGAGTTGTCCACAGGTTATCCACCGTTAATCGGGGTCTGTCCCCGATTTTGGGGTGGTCAAGCCGGGCTATTCGTCCTTGCCGTAGAGCACCCGGCGGTGCGCGAGCGTGATCGCGTTGCGCGAGATCCGCGCGTCGATGATCATCGGGCCGGGGTTCGCGACCCACTCGGCGGCGGCTTTTCGAACCTCGTCGACAGTCGTCGCAAGCGCGCCGCGTCCGCCGAACGCTCGCGCAACGCTGCCGATGTCGGGCGTGCGGACCGTCGAGAGCTCGGCTTTCATCTTGTGCGCCACCATCTTCTGGTATTCGGAGCCGAGTGCCTGGTCGTTGAGCACCACGACGAGCAGCGGCATGTTGTAACGGACCGCGGTGTCGAAGTCGGAGAGATGCATCATCGTGCTCGCGTCGCCTTCGACGAGCATGAGCGGCTTGCCGCCGGTCGCCTGGATCATTCCCATCGCGGCGGGAAGCATCTGGCCGATGCACGCGAAGAACTGCGCCGCGTGGATGAAAGGCCGCGGCTTGATGAAGTTCATGGTCGAGAACCCCGCGCTCGCGCCGCTGCCGGTGAGCAGCCCGATGCTCTGCGGCACCACTTCGTCGAGCGCGCGGCAGAGCTTGCGGGGATCCATCGTGCCCGCCTCGATGTCGAACTCGGTGCGATCCTCGTACTGGTTCGCGAGACGCTCGAGGACTTCGCCGGTGCGGTAGCCGGTGGATTGATGCCCGCGCTTCGCGAGGATCGCGTCGAGCGCTTCGAGCCCGACGCGCCCGTCGGTCTGCAGATAACAATCCGCGGAGCGTCCCATGCCCATCATCACGTGAGGCCTGGGATCGAGGTGGACGTAGCGCGCGTTCGGGTAGAGGTAGCCGTGCTCGGTGGTGTAGCGGTTCATGCTCGCGCCGACCGCGATGACGACGTCCGCTTCTTCGAAGAGGTTGATCGCAGTCTTTGTCGCATAAAGCCCCGAGACCCCGGCGTGATACTCCTTGTCGGCCATCCAGTTCTTCGCGCGCAAGGACGTGGCGATGAGCGCACCGATGCGCTTGCCCAGCGTCTGCACCGCTTCGCCCGCGCCCGACCACAGCGCGCCGCGGCCGGCGACGATCACCGGTTTCTTCGCGCTCGCGATGATGTCGGCGGCTTCCTCGAGCGCCTGCGCATCGGCGCGCACGAGGCGCTGCTTCGGCAACAGCGTCGACGACGGCACGTAAGGATCTTCATCCTCGAACTTCATCTGCTGCACGTCCATCGGCGCGCTCAGCATGATGGGCCGCGACTCGAGCTTCGCGAGGTAGAACGCCTTGCGCACCGCTTCGTCGGCGTACTCGGGTGTCGCGATGCGGATGAAACCCGCTTCGCACGCGGCCGCGAAAGGCGCCTGCTCGAAGCGCTGGATGTAGTCCTGGTCGCGGCCCGGATATTCTCCGACGAAAGCGACGAGCGGCGATTGCGCACGTGCGGCCGTGACGAACGCAGTGGCGAGCTGGGTGACGCCGGGACCGCACGTGGCGGTGCATACGCCGACGCCGTGGGTCTGCCGCGCCCAGCCGTCGGCCATGCCGAGCCCCACGCCTTCGTGGCGGACTTCGAGCATGTTCACGCCGCCGAGCTTGTCGAGCGCCTCCAACCAGTACATGTTGCCGTCGCCCATCATGCCGAAAATGTGGGTGACGCCTTCGGCTTTGAAAGCTTCGGCGAGACGTTCGTAGACTTTCATGCTTCCTCCTTTGGTTGGCTGCGTTATTCCGCAGCTTGCGGTTTATCTTTGATTTGCGCGCCACCGCACCGCGCCGCGAGATTCTCCGCGAACTCCGCCGCCATGCGCTTCACCACGATCCTGGCGCCGGCCTCGACGATGCCCGCAAGCTTGCCGGTGATTTCGTTCTCTCCGTCGATGATCACCGTCGAGCCGCCCTGCCCGGCGTGCCCGGCCTGCCCGGCGACCCGGAACGCCATCGTCGCACGAAAGCGCGAGCCGCCCTGGCTGTCCTTGCCTCTCGCGGTCACGCTGCCCGTCATCTTATCGTCGTCGAGCGCGAGCTCGATTCTGGCGCGGAAGGTCACTTTGGCGGGACCGAACCTGACTGCGAGCGTGCCGTCGAAGGAGCCGTCCTCATGCTCGTCGCCGAGCGCCGCGCCCGGCACGCACTCGACGACCGCATGCGGGTCCGACAGGAGCTTCCATACGTCGCGCGGCGCGGCGCAGCTCACGTCGAACCGCTCGTTGATTTCAATCATGCGGACTCCTCGATATGCCGTCACGCGCGGCGTGGTGTTTTATGGAAGGGCAATGGTACAGCGCCGGCTGTGGCGAGGCGCTTGCGGGAGTGCTGCGCCCTCGACAAACCGGTCACTCACACGCGCACTTTAAAGCGGCCGCTCCCCGCGCGTGAGCCATAAACCGCGTAAACTCGGGGCGTCGTATCGTTTCCCGCCTCAGGCTTTCGCTTCAGCCGAAATTCAGTACGCGAAGGGCCCGCCGAATCTAACGCCGGTCCCCGTTTCGCTCTGCGCCGCACACCAGCGTCCGTGCCGCGGATCATCACCCGCTCGTTCACGAGGAGACGCCATGAACCCCGTCATTTGGATTTTGGTCGGCGCCGCGCTCGCGTGGCTGGCTTTTTCGTACCTGAACGTGAACACCGCGCGTGGGCTGATCATGGCGATCGTCATCGGCGCGATCAGTGCTTATTTCGGCGGCAGCGTGCTCGCGCCGCTCTTCAGCAATGTCATACAGGCCGCGGGTGAGTTCAGGCCGTTCGCGCTGCTCGTCGCTGCGGCGAGCGCCGCTGCGTGCCTGCTCATCACCGACATGGTTTACGACAGGTTCGGAGTCTAGCCCCATGTCTACAGCGACCATTCAGGGACGCGCAGGCGCGCGGCCCGATACGCTCACCGCAGCCCAGTTCAACGATGAGCTGAGGCACGTCGCGCGGCTCGATACGCCGCTCGCCATTGACAACCCGCTCACCGCGGCCGTCGTCGAGATCGAAGCTCGCCCCTTCAACCTGCAGTCGCGCGTGCTCGCGCGCATGCTGAGCGCGCTGACTTACGGCGCCGGCGACTTCCGCCTCGCGGAGATCTCCGCCCTCGACGTGCCGACGCGGCGCATCGTGCTCGCCCTCTCCGATGCGTCGGTCGCCGGCACGACCCCACACGACGCCTGGGTGAAAGCCGTCGACGCGGCACAGCTCGCAGCAAGCGGCTGAGCACGGGCCTTCAGCGTGAACGAATCGCAAAGCGCCAGCGACATCCACGACCTCACGGTAGGACGCGCCATCGACGAAGCGATCGCGTGGTTCGAGGATGCCGACCTCGATCACGCAGTCGATGCGCTCGAACGTGCGGTGGACGTGAGTGAATCGCATCCGCGATTTTCCAAGCGCGCATCGAGCGAGTTCCAGCGTCTCGAAAAGCTCGCGCTTCTGTGCGAGCGCGCATCGCAGGCGACCAACCGCCCGACCACACGTGTGAGTGATCTGCTGCACCGGATTCGTGCACTGAAGCGCGCGATCATCCACTGACTCGAGCGCTCATGACTTCAGCGTAGATAGTTCTCCGCTGACGCTATAAAAGGCGTAAAGTCAATAAAGACCGGGGAGAGACACGATGCAATCCACGATGGCGCATCCGAATAAAACAGCAGGCAGAGTCGTACTGGGCCCGCGTCAGGTTCGAAGCGGTTATGCGCGCATCGTTGCGATCTCCGACGGCTCGGGCCGCATCGAGCTCTTCGATTCGAAATCGGGATCGTGGTGCGACGCTGTCGGCGAATGCAGCTTCGGCGAGATCTGGAGTGCCTCCCCCGTGTTCGATTCGCGTTACCTGCGCGTGCTCTCCTGCATGCCTGACTGCTGACACGTCTGCGCGCTATCATCTCCTCCTGAGAACGAGCGGAGGGCGATGATGGAAGGCGTAAAAGACGCGTCACATCTCTACGAAGTCGAGCGGCGTGCGCGGCACGCCGAGCGCAACGGCTTCCGGATCAACGAGCTTCAGATCTCCCCGACGCAGAAGGTGCCGTGGCATTACCACAGCAACGTCGGCGACACTTTCTACGTCCTCGAAGGACGCATCCGCGTCTTCATGCGCGATCCCAAAGCGGACGTGATACTCGGCCCGGGCGATACCTACTCGATCCCGCCGCGGCGGCCGCACCTCGTCACCAATGCGGGCGAGACTTCCGCGACGTTTCTGATTCTGCAGGGGCTCGGCGAATACGACTTCGTGCCTTTGACTTAGCCGTTCATCCTTAGCCTTCGCTACCGCTACGCTCAGGGCGAACGCGTGAACAGCGCAGTCGAAGCCTGGCCTGAGCCCGTCGAAGGGGCTCAGGACGAACGGGAAGGATGAGCTGCGCGGAGCAGCCACCATCGAACGATTGCGATGAGCGCGGCAAAGACGATCACGATCCCCGCCACCAGCCAGTAGTTCATCTTCGATGGGTCGTCCAGCACTTCGGCGAGATGGCCGGCGAAGAAGGTCGTCGCCAGCGTGCCGGGCATCATTCCGAGCACGGTTCCGATGATGTATTGCCAGCGCTTGATTCCAGCGGCGCCCGCCATCATGCCCACCACGGGGAACGGCGCGACAGGCGCGATGCTGACGGCAAAACCCGCCGCGACTCCGTGGCCGCGAAGCGACCTGCTGACCTCATCGAACCTGTCGCCCGCGACGTCCTGAAGCGTGTGTCTGGGCAGAACGTGGCCCACCTCATACGCGCATAACGCCGCGAGAATGATGCCGACCAGCGCTGTCGCGAGCCCGAGCCACGGCCCGTACGCGACGACCGCGAAAAGCGTGATGAGCGGCCGCGGAAACATCGTGAAAGTCGCGATCGTATAAGCCGCGACGACGAGCACGGCCGACCACGGCTTGCCACGGACCGCGCGCGCCCAGCCAGAAATGCGGCCCGCCGTCGCGTAATCGGCAAGGCCGGTGTAGCGCCACGTGAGGAAGAGCGCGAGGGTGATCAGCGCGAGTCCCGCGACCTTCAGCCATGCCGGGCGCGCATGGTGCACTCGCGCGCGACGTGCGCAGCTCGCAAGAGCAGAGGTGCCGGGAACGCTTGCCATGGCGTGCTGATGGCAATCACTATGCCGGAGCCTGCGAGGCCGGGCGTTTCGGATACGATTACGCCCTTGCGGTTTCCCACGGAGATGAAGAATGCCTTACGCGACGACTGACGATGGTGTGCGGCTGTATTACGAGGAGGCGGGCAGCGGCGTGCCCATCGTTTTCGTTCACGAGTTTTCAGGCGACCTGCGCAGCTGGGAAGCGCAGATCCAGCATTTCAGCCGGCACTATCGCTGCATCGCGTTCAACGCGCGGGGCTATCCGCCGTCGGACGTGCCGCCCCGGGTCTCGAGCTACTCGCACAGGATCGCGGCGGAAGACATCGCGGCGGTGATGCGGCACCTGAAGATCCCGAAAGCCCATATCGTCGGCTGCTCGATGGGCGCGCAGTCGGCGCTGCACTTCGGTTTCACCTATCCGCGCAAGGCGATCACCCTGACGGCGATCGGTGCAGGCAGCCGCCCGGCCACCACGAGCAAGGCCGAGCACCTCGCGAACACCGAGGCCTATGCGAGACGCTTCGAAGAGCAAGGGCTCGCCGCCGTGTTCGAGCGCGTGAAGGTGGCGCCGAATCGCGTGCAGTTGAAGCGCAAGAACCCCCGCGCGTGGGCGGACTTCGCGAGGCGCTTCGCCGAGCATTCGGCGCAGGGCTGCGCGAACACGCAGCGCGGGATCCAGGGGAAGCGCCCGCCGCTGGCAAGCCTCGAGCAGCAGTTTCGCACGCTGAAAGTGCCGACTCACGTCGTCGCCGGGGATGAAGACACGGGCTCGATAGAGCCGGCGCTGTTCATCAAGCGCGTCTGCCCGGTCGCGCGGCTCACCATCGCACCCGCGACAGGACACCTCGTCAACACCGAAGAGCCTGAGCTCTTCAACAGGCTGACCGAGCAGTTTTATGCGGAGGTCGAGTCGAGGCAACGGCGGCGTTAGCGCCAACAGGCTTCATCCTTCGGCTTCGCCGGCGCCAGGCTCGTCAGCGTCCAATGCGGGGCATAATGAGTCGGAACATGGAAAAAACAGAGATTCTCGCGATCGCCCGCGCGGCGGGACTCGGCAAAGCGGTGCGCGACTATCGCGAAGACGTCATCGCTGCGGCGCTCGCAGCGGCGCACGCGCGCAGCGGCTTCGACGAGCCTCGCGATCCGGTCGCCGAGCCGTGGCCGCCCATGCGTCCGAAGACGGGCGCGTAACGCATGGATCTGCACTGGCTGACCGCCTTCGAGCTCGCCGCCGCATACCGGGAGAAACGGCTGTCGCCGGTCGAGCTCACCCAGGCGCTGCTCGCTCGAATCGCCGCGGTCGATCCGAAGCTCAACGCATTCATCAGCGTCGACGGCGATGCGGCGCTAGCCGCAGCGCGTCTCGCTGAAAAGGAAATCTTCGGCGGCCGCGCGCGCGGGCCGCTGCACGGCGTTCCGGTCGGCATCAAGGACATCATCGATATCGCCGGACTGCCGACGACGTGCCACTCCAGAGTCACGGCGGGCCACGTCGCGAAAGAAGACGCAGAGGTGATCCGCCGTCTCCGATCAGCGGGCGCGATCATGCTCGGCAAGCTCTCGCTGCACGAGTTCGCGATCGGCGGCCCGAGCTTCGACCTGCCGTTCCCGCCCGCGCGCAATCCGTGGAACCGCGGACACCATCCCGGCGGCTCTTCATCCGGATCGGCCTCCGCACTCGCCGCAGGATTCGTTCCGCTCGCCCTCGGCACCGATACCGGCGGTTCGGTGCGCAACCCCGCAGGCGCCTGCGGCATCGTCGGCCTCAAACCCACCTACGGCCTCGTCTCGCGCCGCGGCGTCTTTCCGCTTTCGTTCACGCTCGATCACGTCGGGCCTATGGCGCGCTCGGTGGGCGACATCGCAATGATGCTCGATGCGATCGCCGGGCACGACGCCGGAGATCCCGGCAGCAGCCCCGCGCCCACGCACCGCTTCGGCAGCGCGCTGGAGCGCGGCCTCGCCGGCCTACGCGTGGGATACGTCCGCCGCTTTCACGAAGACGATCTGCCTGCGGACGCCGGGATGGTCGCTGCGATCGAAGACGCAGCCCGAACGCTCGAAAGCGAAGGCGCCCGGGTACGCGACGTGTCGCTTCCGCCGCTGGCCGAGTACTCGGGTGTTCAGCGAGTGATCATGCTTTCGGAGTCGTGGGCGATACACTCGAGATGGCTGCGCGAGAAGCACGGCGATTACGGCGCCTCCGCGCGGCGCCGCCTCATGGCCGGAGCATTCCTGACCGCCGGC
>JAQGMV010000474.1 GCA_028292225.1 Betaproteobacteria bacterium | reverse complement strand
AGATCGCGGCGATACTCAAGCTTTCCGAGGTGAGGGACATCCTCGCCGCGCAGGGAATCGACATCACCGGCGGCACACCGGAAGACTTCGGGCGCACCATCAAGTCCGAGCTCGGGAAGTGGGCGACTGTCGTGAAGAGATCAGGCGCGAGAGTCGATTGAATCGAAATCGGGGTCTGTCCCCGATTCAGCTGAATGGGAAAATACATGCCGACCACCAGAATCGTTCGCGTCTACACCGGCCACGACCGGCGCTCGCACTTTGAAGACCTCGTGGTGCCGATGGGCGAGTTCCGCCTCGGGGGGCTGTTCTCTTTCAAGTCCGAGCTCGTGCCGGTGAAAGGGGTGGTATTTCGCGAGAACCCGCTCGACGGTTCGGACGAATTCCACACCCCGCCCCAGCGGCAGTTCGTCATCACGCTCATCGGCTCGGTCGAGATCAGGGTCGGCGACGGCTCGACGCGAGTCTTCGGGCCCGGAGACATCCTGCTGGCGGAAGACGTCACCGGCGAAGGCCACTCCTCGCGCGAGCTCATCGGCCCGCGGCGCAGCCTGATTCTGCCGGTGCCGGCCGACTTCGACATCAGCTCGTGGCGGACGTGAAATCGGGGACAGACCCCGATTACGCGCTACATCTGCAGCGAGACGTCGAACGTCCCCGCGTAGCCTTTCTTCTCCTCGCGCAGAGGCAGGACGAGCTTGCTGCCGCCGATGAGCGACACGACGTCGCGGTTGTTGCGCACTTTGCGCGGCCCGCGGTTCGAATACGGCGGCTGCGCGTGGATCGCGTCGGTCAGCGCGTCGTCGAAATAAATCTGTGACGTGAACTCCTTGGCGCCGGCGGTCGCTTTGCCTTGGGCGCCGACCCGGATCTTGAAGTGGATGTGCACGGTGCGTCCCGGGTACCAGCCGGGAAAGATCGTGGTGAAGCTCGCCGTCCCCTGCCGATCGGTGACCTGGTAGCCGCGCAAAAACCTGAAGCCGCGCGTGTTCTCCTGGAAGTCGTCGGTGTCCGAGTACAGGCCTTCGGCGTCGCATTGCCAGACGTCGACGAGCGCCCCGTTCAGCGGCAGGCATCCGCTGCCTTCGGTGCGAGTGACCTTGAACGTGAGGTAGAGCGGTACGCCCTGGCTCACGACTCTCGTTTTCGGGTCGGAGCGTATGTCGGAGCGGTTCAGCTTCTCGTCGACGAAGTAAGGGCCTTCGATCTGCTGCGGGCGCAGCACGCACGCGAGCGACGAGGTGCGCTGGGCGGCGCGCGCGAAAGGCACACCGGCGGCGAGCACGCCCGCAGCGCCGCCGCCCATCAGTGCAAGCAGGTGCCTGCGCACGAGCAGGCGCTTCGATGCGGGTTTTGTCGTGGTCACGGCCCGGAAAGGATTGAGATATGGCTGACGCACAAGCATGATGCCATATTGAAAGCTGAAACGGAGACACGCGCGATGCATATTCGCAGCGGTGTGCGGGCGGTGGCGGCGCTGGAAGCCGCAAAGGGCGTGCTCGTCCTCGCGGCCGGGCTGGGGCTGCTCTCGCTGCTCCATCGGGACGTGGAGGATGTGGGGGAGCGGATCGTCCATCATTTCCACCTCGATCCCGCCAGGCACTATCCGCACATATTCCTGAGGGCCGCCGATCATCTCACCGATTCGAGGATCGTCCTGCTCGCTGCCGGCGCGGCGGGGTACGCGATCGTGAGACTCATCGAAGCGTACGGTTTGTGGCAAGACCGGCGCTGGGCGGAATGGTTGTCGGCGCTCAGCGGCGCGTTTTATATTCCTTTCGAGATCGGTCATCTGCGCCACCATCCGACGTGGCTCACCTGGGGCGCACTCGTCGTCAACGTCCTCGTGGTGATGCTGATGTGCGCGGTATTGTGGCGATCGAGGCGCAGAGGAAAAGTGTGACGGCAAGGCCCGCCACCACTGCGTTCGACTACGTCATCATCGGCGCGGGCACTGCCGGATGCGTGCTCGCGAACCGCCTCTCGGCCGATCCGGGCGTGTCGGTTCTTCTCCTCGAGGCCGGAGGCAAGGACGACTGGATCTGGATACACATCCCGGTCGGCTATCTGTATTGCATCGGCAACGCCAGAACCGACTGGTGCTACAAGACCGAGCCGGAGGCGGGGCTGAACGGCCGCTCGATCGGCTATCCGCGCGGGCGCGTGCTCGGCGGCAGTTCGTCGATCAACGCGATGCTCTACCTGCGAGGCCAGGCGCGGGACTACGACGAATGGGCTCAGCTCACCGGCGACTCCGGATGGGCGTGGCGACACGTGCTGCCGATCTTCATGAAGGCGGAAGACCACTGGCGCGGCGCGGATGAGAAACACGGGGAGGGCGGCGAGTGGCGCGTCGAGCGGCCGAAGCTCAGGTGGGAAATCCTCGAGGCATTTGCGGACGCCGCGGCTGAAGCCGGGATACCGAAAGTCGAAGATTTCAACCGCGGCGACAACGAAGGCGTGGGGCGCTTCGACGTGAACCAGCGCAGCGGCGTGCGCTGGAGCGCCGCCAAAGCCTTTTTGCGGCCGGCGATGAAGCGCCCGAACCTGACGGTCATCACCGGCGCGCTCGTGAAGAAGCTGCGGCTCGAGGGCCGCCGCGTAGTCGGCGTCGAGTTCTACCGGGACCACGAAGAGCAGTACGCGCACGCGCGGCGCGAAACCATACTCTCCGCGGGCGCCGTCGGCAGTCCGCAGATCCTGCAGCTCTCCGGAATCGGCCCCGGCGCGCTCCTGCACGAGCACGGCATTCCGCTCGTGCACGAGCTCCCGGGCGTCGGCGCGAATCTCCAGGACCACCTGCAATTGCGCATGGCGTTCAAGATCAAGCACGCGCTCACCCTGAACACCCTGCTCGGCTCGTGGTGGCACAAGGGCCGGATGGCGTGCGAATACGCGTGCTTCAAGACGGGCGCCATGACGATGCCGCCGTCGCAACTCGGTGCGTTCACCCGATCCGATCCCTCGCAAGCGACGCCGAACCTCGAGTATCACGTACAGCCGATCTCGCTCGACCGCTTCGGGGAGCCGCCGCACAGGTTCAATGCGTTCACCGCGAGCGTGTGCAACATCCGCCCGTCTTCGCGCGGCACCGTAAACATCGCGACGCCGGATCCGCGTGCTCACCCGGCGATCTCGCCGAACTACCTGTCGACGGCCGAAGACCGGCAGGTCGCAGCCGACGCGATCCGCCTGACGCGCCGCATCGTGCTGGGCACCGACGCGCTGAAGAAATACGAGCCTGAGGAATACACGCCGGGCGCCGGATATCAGTCGCCGGCTGAGCTCATCGAAGCCGCAGGCAGGATCGGGACGACGATCTTCCACCCGGTGGGCACGTGCAGGATGGGACGCGAGAGCGACGCGTCGTCGGTCGTCGATCCTCAGTTGCGCGTGCGCGGGATCGAGCGGCTGCGGGTGATCGACGCGTCGGTCATGCCGACGATCACATCGGGAAACACCAACTCGCCGACGCTGATGATCGCCGAGCGCGCCGCGCAGATCATGACAGCGTGAGCTGAATCAGCTTGTCGGCGCGCGTCTGCCGCTCCAGGTCGCGGCAGGTGTCTACGATAGCCTCGAACTGCGCCGCGGATATCGGCACCACCGGAACGACGTCGCGGATACGCCGCGCCTCCTCGTCGAAGTCCCAGATGAACTCGCGTCCGGTCCCCTGTTTCGTGTAGCTCCTGCCGTCTTTGGTGTGGATCGTGATACGCGGGCCGAACAGCGTCATCGTCGTCGATGGGATGATCGTCACCCGCTTCATGAGCTCGAGCACCTGCGGCGGCACATCGGCACCCGCGGGATCGACCCCGAGGCCTCGAGCGACCGGAAAGCCGCGCGCGACTGCGCCGTAAGCGGTGAAATACGAGGTCCCGCCCGGCCGCGCAGCGCCGTCTTCCCGGCGGCTCACGAACGCCGGGCTCGGGTACTGAGTCTCGAGCGCGTTCACGATCGCCTCGATGCGATCGATGTCCCCGTACCGGATGTCGTGCTCTTCGCAAAGCTTCGCCGTCACGTCGATGTGTGCGATGTTGTAGCCGGCTATGGAATAGATGCGATACAGCGTCTCGAGCAGTATCCAGTCCTTGCCGAGACCTGCGGTGATCTTCCCGAGGCTCGCGTGAGTGTCCCCGGTGAAGCTGTAAGTGAGCCGCCCTTGGTTGTTGCCGGCATACGCGTGATAGAAACCGGCGTCGCCTTCGAGTACGGTTTCCCCGCCTTTGTGGCCTGCCTGCGCGAGAGCGACCGCAAGCATCGCGTTGCGCACTGCCGCGCCTTCACGAAGCGCCTTGCCGCCGCTGCGCAAACCCTCGAGGTTGCCTGACGCGAGGCTCGCGCATAGCGCGATCGCACTGTTCATCTGGTCCTCAGAGAAGCGCAGCATCTTCGCCACGGCGATCAAAGGTCCGAAGATGCCGAAGACCGGGCTCGCGTGAAAGCCGCGCGACATCACTGTCGGGATGAAGTCCGCGGCAAGGCGTTCCATCACTTCGTACGCGGCGGCGACCGCCGTGATGTAGTCCTTGCCCGACGCAGCCGTGCCTTCCGCGGCGACCAGAGCGCCGGGCAGGATGCTCGTGCCGGGATGGGTGAGCATGCGGAAGGAGTCGAACTTGCCGCCGGCCATCGCCATCTCGGCGTTCGCGAATGCGGCGCCGCCTTTCGTCACCGTCGCGCCGGTCACCATGATCGTGGCGCCACTTCGCACGCCCAGCTCTTCGTCCGTGACGAGCTTCACCGCGCGCTTGCCGTCAGGCGCTTGCGAGCCGATGAGAACCGAGGCGAGACCGTGCAGGGTGAGCCCCTTCACGCGATCGACGACCTCATGCGGGAGATCTTCGTAACGAAGCGCCACGACCCACTGCGCGAGCTGCCGGCTGAGCGATGCCATATGCGTTTTCCGATCGAGTGACTGATCCGTTGCTGAACCGTTCGTCCTGAGCCCTTCGACACGCTCAGGACAGACTACGCCGGTAGCGAAGTCGAAGGATGAAGGGCATCAATGCAATGCCTAGGCTACGCGAGCCGCACCGGGCTGTCATTGCGCGCTGCTGCGCTGCGTCGCGGGTTGGGCTGCGCAGGAAGTCTTTCGGTCAATTCAACAGACCGGCGGCGCTCTGCATCTATAATCACCCGCAATCGCGGCATTAGAAGAGCAACGTCAATGAGCCAGCCTGAACTGCGTAATGAACCGCGGGTCCCCGTCAGCTTCAGGGGAACGCTGACGCTAGGGGAGAAGTCCGCTGCGTGCCATATCCAGAACATGTGCAGCCGGGGGTTTCTGATCAGGGCCTCGAAGGAGCTTCCGGTCGGGCAGCTCGTGCACCTGACGTGCGAGCTCTACCCGGACAGATGGATCGAATGCAATGTCCAGGTGCGGCACGTCAATCGCGATTGCCTGGGCGCGAAAGTCATCGAGATCAGTGACGAGGCGAAGTCGATCTGCCGCCGTTATCTTCAGGAGCAGATCGATATGAGCCAGGTCGCGCTCGCCGCTGTGCAACCGGGTACTGCGCCATAATCTTCGTTTCAGCGCCGCACGCTTCCATGCTCTTCAGCTCATGCGCACGCCGCGCCGCCGCCGCAGCGCTGCTGTTGTCGCTCTGCGCCTGTCTCGCCGGACCGCCGCTGCATCCGCCGGCAAGCGACTCGCCGGAAATGAGGCCCGAGGTCTTCTTTTCGGGACGCACCCAGGGCGACGGGGAACTCATCGAGCGCGGGCGCGGGCCGCGGCCGTTCAAAGTCGCCGGCGCAGGCCGCGCGGAGCCCGACGGCAGCTTCCGCCTCGATCAGACGGTCACGTTCGCCGACGGTGAAGTGCGCACCCGCACGTGGCGTTTACGGCGCGTGGATGAGTCGACCTACGTTGGAAGCCTGAGTGATGCGGCAGGGGAAGTGGCGGGGGACGTCAAAGGCAATGTCTTTCACGTGCGCTATCTGCTGCGCAGGCCGTCGGTCTACATGGAGCAGTGGCTGTATCTGCAGCGTGACGGCCGCTCGGTCATCAACTTCTCCGACGTAACGGTGCTCGGCGTGCCGTGGACCCGGATCGGAGAGCGGATCGTGCCCGTCGACGGCGGCTGAGCCGCTATTTCAGCCGCGTGAGCTCGTCGCAGATCCGGGCGCGCTGCTCGAGCAGATGATTGAAGTACGCGTCGCACGCGGGAATGGGGCCCGGGTAGGATGTGATCTCGCGCTGGACGCGCAGCCTTTCGGCTTCGAGGCGCTGGCGCGCATCGATGCTCACGTCGGAATCCTGCGTGACGACCATTCGAAGCTCCGCGACCTCATCCGGTGTCGATCATACACCGCGCACCGAACCGGAGCCGTTCGCATCGTATGGGTGCGGGGGCACTCGCCCCATCGGCGTTCCTCTATAGTTCACGCATCCGACGACACTTACGGGACGGCGTATGAGCAATCGCATCTCATTGCGGCAGCGCGCTGCGGCGGCGGCTGCGTTGTTCTTCCTGTGCTGCGCGGCGGCACGGACGCAGCAGCCGACAGCGCCCCCCGCGTGGCCGACACGACCGGTGCGCATCATCGTTCCGTTTCCGCCGGGCGGCAGCACGATGGAGATGGTGGTGAGGCTGCTCACGCAGGACATGCCCAAATCGCTGGGCCGGCAGGTGCTCGTCGACAACCGCCCGGGCGCCGGCACGGTCATCGGCGTGGAGATGGCGGCGAAATCCACCGATGGTCATACCTTCGTCGGCGTCGCCAACAGCTTCACGGTCAACCAGACGCTCCTCAAAGCGCTGCCGTACGACACGCTCAAGGATCTGCAGCCTGTCGTACTCATGGCGCGCACTCCGAACGTGCTCGCCGCGCACCCGAGCGTCGCGCCGGCCACGCTGAAGGAGCTCCTCGCGTACGCGAAGAAGAATCCGGGCAAGCTCACTTATGCGTCGTTCGGCAACGGCACGACCGCGCATTTCGCAGGCGAGATGCTGAAGACGATGGGCGGCGTGCAGATGGTTCACGTCCCGTACAAAGGACAGGGTCCGGCGCTTGCCGACCTGCTCGCCGGCAACGTGGATGTGATGTTCGGCAACCTGCCCGACTTCCTGCCGCAGATTCGCGCCGGCAGGCTGAAGGCGTACGGCACGACCTTCCTTCAGCGCGTTGCGCAGGCGAGCGACATCCCGACGATCGCGGAGCAGGGCTTTCCGACGTTCGAGACCGATTCGTGGTACGGGATGCTCGCGCCGTCGTCGATGCCGCCCGAGGCCGTCGCGCGCATGAACGCAGAGATCAACCGTGCGCTCGGCGAGCCGGCGCTGCGCAGGATCTTCGTGGAGCGCGGCCTCGAGCCGATCGGAGGAACGCCTGAAAAGCTCGGCGACCACGTCCGCCGCGAGATCGCGAAGTACGCGCAGATCGTGAAGCAGGCGAACATCAGGATCGACTGAATTCGCGCGTGCTAAAGTGCCGCGGTCCATCAGCAGAAAGGCGACGCGCAATGTCAGGGCTCCCGGTGTTCGAGGCAGGCGGCTACCGCTATATCGAGGCGGTGTTCCAGTATTCCGGAGGCGTCGCGGCGCAGCCCGGATTCGAGATCGAGCGCGCGCGCTTCATGAAGCCGCTGCCGCTGCACGATGCCTACGGCGCAGTCGAAGCGTATCTCAAGGGGCTCGGTCGGCCGACGGCCGCTTTCGCCGCATGCGAGCTGCGCTCGCCGGAGCCTTTCACCGACCAGGGCTTTTACGACTTCAACCAGGTCTACGTCACGACGCTCGAGCGCTGGGGGATCTACAAGGGCGGGCCCGAACCGGTGAACCCGGTCGCGCGCACCAACGTGTGCCCGATGTACGACAAGCCTGCGGAGCCCGTGATGCACGCGTTCTCCTACACCGTGCCGGCGCAGCGCAGCGGCGGCGCAGCGCGCGGCAGCTTCATTACTTCAGGCGGCGGCGAGGCGAGGTCAGGCTCGGGCACCTACCGCGAGCGCATCGTGCGGCCCGACGACACTTCGCCCGAAGGGCTGCGCGAAAAAGTGAGCTTCGTCGTGGCGGAGATGGAATGCCGCCTCGGGCTGCTCGGGTTCTCGTGGACGGACGCCGTCACGACCCAGGCATACACCGTCCAGAACATCGGCCATCTCGTGGGCGAGCTGATGGCCGCCCGAGGCGCGTGCGCGGGAGGTCTCGAGTGGCACTACGCGCGCCCGCCGGTGATCGGGCTCGAATACGAGATGGACGTTCGCGGCGCGGCGCGGGAGCTGGTGATCTAGGCGAGGCGTCGTGGTAAATCGGGGTCTGTCCCCGATTTCTAGAGGGTCGAGGCCTTGCCCGCTTCCATCCCGGGTTTGAGCGCGACCTGCGCCATGTTGATCGCGGCGTAGTAGCTGCAGGTCAGGGTCAGGTCCACGACGCCGCGGGTGCCCAGAAGCTGCTGGGCCGCGCCGAAGGTTTCGTCGGGCAGGTTCTTGTCGCGCAGGAGTCGCTGCACGAACCGCACGACGACCTGCTCCTCATCGGTGAGGCCGTTCAGCGGCTTGCCGGCGCGGATCGCTTCGATCGTGGTCGGGCTCACGCCCGCTTTCTCGGCGAGCGGGGCATGCGCCGTCCACTCGATGTCGCTGTTCCACTCGCGTGCGACGACGAGGATCGCGAGCTCTTTGAGGTTGTCAGGAATCGCGCTCCTGAAGCGCAGCTCGGCGCCCATCGACGTGAGGTAGGCGGCGGCCTGCGGGCTGTGCAGCATCGCTCGAAACTGAAAACCGACTTCCTTCGCCTTGCGGTCCGTCCGGATGCGGTCGTAAATCTCCCGCCCTGCGTCGTCCATCTCCTCATACTTCACGTACGGTACGCGTGCCATGGTTCCCCCTCCGTGTGTCTGTGTTATGCGAAAAACGGCGTGTAGTGCGCGTAGATCTCGTCGGGCATCTCTTCCTGCATGTAGTGGCTGCACGGCATCGCCTCGAATCCTTTCGATGTCATCTGCGTGCTGGCTCCAGATGTCGAGGAACTCGCGCGCCCGTTCGGGCGGATGTCCGTGCTCGCCACACAGGAGCAATAGCGGCATCGCGAGCTTCTTGTCCCTGTCTTCGGTGTCAATCCTGAAATCGCAGGTCGCGGTCTGTACGCTTCTGTCAGTGTGTATCCCAGAAGCGAGCGCCAGCGCAAGAACAACGCCGGGAAATGCTCGCGCGGTGCAGGCGATTGGACGCGATTGATGGCCTGATTCAGCCGCGGTGACGGCCGCGGCATGCAGTCAGTTGCCGCGCATCACGCATTCCCATCTTCGGGATGCTCCTGTTCGGGAGTATTGCGATACTGCAGTGTGGACTCGCGGCATTCTCGCCCTCGACGACATTGTAGAATCCCGGGCCTGATCGACTGGAAAGATTGGCCACATAATGGAAGTCAGCGCTCCCCCTGACGAAAGCATCACGAGCCGCCTCGCGCGTTTCGTGATCGAAGCCGGCAGCAGCTTTCTCACGCCGCAACTCGTCGAAGCTGCGAAGCTGAAGTTTCTCGACACGCTCGGCATCACCGTGCGCGGCTCCCGGCATCCAGCGGCGCAGGCGGCGATGAGGCTCGCGCTGCACAGCGGCGGCCACCCGGCGGCGACCCTCATCGGCCACGGCATGCGCACCTCGAGTCCGCTCGCGGCCTTCGTCAACGGCGTCAGCGCGCATGCGCTCGAGTACGACGACAACACCCAGAGCGTCGGGCACGTCAGTGTGTGCCTCGTTCCTGGGTGCCTTGCGGTCGCCGAAGAGGCCGGCGCGACAGGCCGGCAGACACTGGAAGCATTTGCGCTCGGCTTCGAGATCACGTCGCGAGTCGCCAAGGGGCTGCGGCCGTATCTCATCGATCACGGCTGGCATCCGATCGGGATCGTCGGCGGGCAGGGCGTCGCGGTCGCGGCGTGCCGGCTACTCGGGCTCGACTCGATGAAGACGCGAATGGCGATGGGCATCATGGCGTCGTCGGGTTCGGGCGTGCGCAAGAACGTCGGGTCGATGGGCAAGGCGTTCCACGTCGGCCACGGCGTGCGCGCCGGGGTCTTCGCGGCGATGCTCGCGAGGGAAGGCTTCACGGTCGATCCCGACATCATCGAGGGCGCGGAAGGCAGCGCAGAAGGCCACCAGCGCTTCGGTCTCGCGGACACGTTCAACGGTGTCGGCCACTACCGGCTCGATCTCATGGTCGACGGCCTCGGTACCGATCCGCTCGAGCTCGAGCGCAATACCACCATGGTGCGCATGCACCCGGGGTCGACAGCTCCCGGTGCGGCCATCGACGGCATGATCGCCCTCGCCAAAAGCGGAGACTGGAGGCCGGCCGACGTCACCGGGATCGTGCTCGAATGCACGCCTCAGTGCCTCGCGATCGCCCCTTATGCAGAACCGTCGGACGAGCACCGGGCGAAGTTCTGTCTGCCTTACATGATGGCGGTGGCTTTTGCCGACCGCGCCCTGGGGCTCGAGCAGTACTCCGAAGCGCGACGGCAGGATCCCGAGGTGCTGTCACTGATGGGGCGGGTGAAAGTGGTCCTGCCCGACGATCTCAAGCACCATCGCGGGCAGTGGGGACAGGGCGGGGTGAACTGGGGCGAAGCGCGGCTGACGGTCGGCCTGCAAAGCGGCGAGCTCCTGAAGCGCGCATGCTCGTACGCCAAAGGGTGGCCCGAGGATCCTGCGACCTGGGACGATCTCGAGGAGAAGTTTCTGTACTGCGCCGAAGGCGTGCTCACGCCGTCGCAGGCTCGCGAAGCGGTCGACATGATTGCGCGGCTAGACAAGCTCGAGCGCGTGAGCGATCTCACGGCGGTGCTGTGCCCGCGTTAAAACGAGTTGTCATTGTGAGGAACCCCGTGACGATGCCACCCCTGACGCTAGGCGCGTGCATAGTGGCCGCACTTGCGGTTGGAGGCGCCGCCATCGCGCAATCGTATCCGGTAAAACCCGTTCGCATCATCGTGCCCTTCGCGCCCGGGGGCGGAACCGACATCATCGGCCGCGCGATCGCTCCTCGACTGAGCGAAGCGCTCGGGCAGCAGGTCATCATCGACAACCGGCCGGGTGCCGGAACGATCATCGGTGCAGAGCTCGCGGCTCGCGCGGCGCCCGACGGCTACACCATGTTCATGGGCATCAACGGCACTATGGCGATCAACCCGAGCATGTACAAAAAGCTTCCGTACGATCCGGTGAAGGACTTCGCCCCCGTCGGCATGCTCGGCGTCGGTCCCAACGTGCTCGTCGTGCATCCGTCGCTGCCTGCGCGGTCGGTGAAGGACCTGATCGCGCTTGCGAAAGCGCATCCGGGCAAGCTCTCGTATGCGTCGTCGGGAACCGGCGGCGCACCGCATCTCGCAGGCGAGCTCCTCAAGTCGATGGGGCACATCGACATGACGCACATCCCCTACAAGGGTGCCGGCCCTGCGACGATCGACCTGCTGGCGGGTCACGTGCAGGTGATGTTCGCAGGTCTGGGCGCAGCGATACCGCATATCAGGGCCAACAAGGTACGCGGGCTTGCCGTCGCGAGTGCGAAGCGCAGCGTCACGATTCCCGAGCTGCCTGCGATCGCAGAAACCCTTCCGGGATTCGAAGCGTCGACGTGGTTCGCGCTCTTCGTGCCGACGGGAACACCGAAAGATGTCGTCACCCGGCTGCATTCCGAAGTCGGCAAAGTGATGGCGCGCAAGGATGTTCACCAGCAGCTGATCGCGCAGGGTTACGAAACGACTGCGGGCACGCCCGAGCAGCTCGCCGCGCAGATCAAACAGGACATCACGCGCTGGGCCGGCGTGATCCGCGGCGCCGGAATACAGCCTGAGTAAGAAGAGGAAACGAAGCCGTGCATTACACGTGCAGATGGAGGATCGCAGCGCTTGCCGTGGCGGCGCTCGCCGGCGCAGCCGCTCACGCTGCGTCGCAGGAGAGCTATCCGTTGCGCCCCGTGCGCATGATCGTACCGTTCAGCCCGGGCGGCGGCTCGGACGCCATCGCCCGGCTCGTCGCGCCGAAGATGAGCGAAGTGCTCGGCCAACCGGTCGTCGTCGACAACCGGCCCGGAGGCAACACGGTCATCGGCGTTCGCCTCGTCGGGACCGCGCGCCCCGACGGCCACACCCTGCTTCTGGCAAACGCGAACTTCACGATCAATGCCGCGCTCTACGAAAAGCTGCCGTATGACCCGGTGAAAGATTTCGTCGCGGTGGCGCCGCTCGCCAACGTCGCCAACGTGCTGGTCGTGCACCCGGCGATTCCCGCCCAGACAGTCAAAGAGCTCGTTGCGCTGGTGAGAGCGAAACCGGGGCAGCTCAACTTCGCTTCTCCGGGCGCAGGAACGTCGTCGCACATGTCCGGCGTACTGCTCCAGTCGCTGGCGCGCCTCGACTTCGTGACGGTGCCGTACAAAGGGGCCGGCCCCGCGATCATCGATCTCATCGGCGGTCAGGTGTCGATGGCGGTCGCGGCGATGTCGAGCATCGTTCCGCACCTGAAGAGCGGCCGCGTCCGGGCGCTCGGCGTGACGACGGCGAAGCGCTCGGTGCTGATGCCTGACCTGCCGACCATCGCCGAATCCGGGATCCCGGGCTATGACGTGACCAACTGGTTCGGCGTGCTCGCGGCGGCGGGAACCCCGCTGCCGGTGCTCGTGCGCCTCGAGGATGTGATCGCCGGAATCGGACGCGACGCCGATTTCCAGAAAGCGATGGGTGCGCAGGGCACCGAGCCTTTCGTGCTGAGCCATACCGATTTCGAACGCTTCATCCGCGCCGAGGTCGTGAAGTGGGCGAAGCTTGGCCGCGACTACAAGCTGCGAGTCGAGTGAGCACGCGCTAAAAAACCATGGAAACGATCGTCAATGCGCTCGCGCGGTTCAGTGCAGGGCTCGCACACGCGGCGATACCGCCGGCTGCCGCAGACAAGGCGAAAGTCTGCATCCTCGACCTGCTCGGCGTCGCCTTCGCGGGTGCGGCACGCAGCAACGCGCAGGTCGCGCTGAAAACGGCGCTGAGGCTCGGCGCGCCGGGCAAGGCCGCGGTGTGGTCGAGCACGCACAGCCTGCGCGCCGTCGACGCGGTGCTCCCCAACTCGGTGGCCTCGCACTGCATACTCCAGGACGACTGGCTGCCGCTCAGCCACTCGCACGTCGGTGCAGCCGTGGTGCCGACAGCGCTCGCGATCGCCGCCGAGGAAGGCAGCAGCGGTGCGGAAGTGATCGCCGCGGTGGTCGCGGCGTACGACGTGGCGGACCGCGCCGGGCACTTGTCGGTGCCGATGTTCAGCCGCGGTTTCAGGGCGAGCTCGCTGTGTGCGTATTTCGGCGCTGCAGCGGCTGCGGCGAAGCTCATGCGCCTCGACCCCGAGCAGACGGCGAACGCGCTGGGCTTCGCGGGCAGCGTCTGCGGCGGCGTTCTCCAGCCGTGGCGGGAAGGCTCGATGGAATGGTCATTCCAGGAAGGTTTCGCCGCGAGGGCGGGAATCATGGCGGCGTATCTCGCGCAGGACGGGCTCGCAGGCTCGCGGACGGTCATCGAGGGGGCTTCCGGCGTCAATGCGAGCTTCGCGGGTACGCATGACGACGAGCGTGGGGCGCTCGATCGGCTCGCGGAGCACTTCCACATCGTCGACACGTGCTTCAAGCGCTTTCCGACGGGTGGTGCGAACCAGGGCAGCGCTTCGGTCGCGCACGTCCTGAAGCGCAGGCACGGGATCGACTGGCGCCGCATCGAAGAAGTCGAAGTCGACATTCCGAAAGCCGGAACGCATGAACGCATGAACTACGCCGGAATCGACCATGCCGGCGCATACCGCAGCTTCGACCAGTGCCTCATCAGCAAGCAGTTCGCGATCGCGATGAACCTGAAGACCGGCGACATGAGCTACGCGGACATGGAGCGCGAGCGGGAGAATCCCGGGTTTCTCGAGCTCACGCGCAGAATCCAGCTGCGTGAAAGCGATACGCTCAAGGGCTGGGACCTGCGAATGCGTATCCATCTCGATGACGGCCGCTGCCTCGAAGGCACGGGCGCCGACGTCGACAAGGATCAGCTCTATCTCACATGGCCGGCGGCCGTCGACAAATTCCGCGCCGTCACACGCGGCCTCGCCGCCGCATCCCGGGCAGAAAGCATCGTCGACGCGGTATCCGCGCTGGATCGCATGGACAGCGTTTTACCTTTGACCGCGCTGCTCAATGCCGCCTAGATTCGGCGGGAAAGATCGTCAAGGCGGTGGGCATCCAGCCGGAATGAACGACCGCATCACGGAGAACGAAGCCATGCCGAAGTTGCAACTCTCACCCGACGCCGAGCTCAGCTACCGCGTCGACGATTTCACCGATCCCTGGCGCAAGCCTGCAGCGGTGCTGCTGATCCACGGGAACAACGAAAGCGGCCTCGCATGGTACGGGTGGGTGCCGCATCTCGCGCGCGAGTACAGCGTGGTCAGGCCCGACATGCGCGGTTTCGGGGATTCGACGCCGATGCCTCGCGACTTTCCATGGACGCTCGACGGGGTGATCGACGATTACCTGCGGCTGATGGATGCACTCGGCATCCGGCGCTTCCATCTTGTCGGCGCGAAGATCGGCGGCGTAATCGGCCGCGCGTTCGCCGCGCGCCATCCGGATCGAGTGCTCACCCTGACCGTCGTCGGCTCACCGCCGCCGGTGCGCGCGGACCGCGACACGCTCGAGAAGCGCGTGAAGGAAGTCGAGGAGCTCGGCATCGAGCACTGGGCTCGCCGCAGCATGGGGAGCCGGCTGGGCAGCGCGTTTCCGAAAGAAGGCGTCGAGTGGTGGATCAGGTACATGGGGCGCACTGCGGTGTCGACCGAAGCGGGTTTCGCCGCGTCGATCAACTTCTCGGACATCACGCAGGACGTTGCGAAGATCAGGTGTCCGATGCTCGTGCTCACTACACTCGACAGCGGCCTCGCTTCGGTCGACGAGACCAGGGCGTGGCAGCAGCAGGTGCCGCATTCGGAGCTCGTGGTGCTGCCGGGCGATTCGTTCCATGCCGCGGCGACCGATCCGGACAGGTGCGCACAGGCGACGCTCGACTTCATCAGGCGACACCCGGAGGCCGCAGCGTGACGGCGCGATTCAGTCGGACATCGCTCCTGTTTGCGTTGGCAGGGTGTGTGCCGGCCGGCGCAGCATCGGCGCAAACCTACCCCGCGAAGCCCATACGCATCATCGTCCCGTGGCCGCCGGGCGGAGGCACCGACCTCGTCGCGCGCACCGTCGCGCAGAAATTCACCGAGGCGCTGGGGCAGACGGCGATCGTCGAGAACCGCGCCGGCGCTAACGGCATCATCGGCGCGGACGCGGCTGCGAAAGCGGCGCCCGACGGCTACACCGTGATGATCACGATCGCCTCGCATGCGATCAATCCGACGCTCTATACGAAGCTCCCGTACCACACCGCGGACCTTCAGCCCGTGTCGCTGCTCGCGGAATATCCTTTCGTCGTCACCGTGCACCCTTCGCTGCCGTCGAAAACAATCGGCGAGTTCATCGCGCTCGCTAAATCGCGCCCGGGACAACTGAGCTATGCGTCGTCGGGCAACGGCAGCGGTCCGCATCTGGGCATGGAGCTGCTGAAGAGCATGAGCGGCATCGACATGGTCCACGTGCCGTACAAGGGAGCCGGGCAGGCGATGACCGACCTCATCTCGGGCAACGTGCACGTGTTCCTCAACAACTTCCTCGCCGCCGCGCCTCACATCAAGGCCGGCAAGCTGCGCGCGCTCGCGGTGACGAGCCAGAAGCGCTCAGCCGCGGCGCCCGCGCTGCCGACCGTTTCGGAGTCGGCCGTGCCGGGCTACGTTGTGACCGGCTGGTATGGCCTGTTCGTTCCTGCCGCGACCCCGCCGGCCGTGGTGACGACGCTGCATGCCACCGCGGTCAAAGCGCTGAGATCGAAGGATGTCAGCGATCGCCTCACCAACGAAGCCGCAGAGATCGTCGCGAGCACGCCGCAACAGTTTGCGGAGTTCTTCAAGGCGGAAATCGCCAGGTGGGCGGCGGTCATCAAAAAGGCGGGGATCAGGGCGGAAGGCTGATTCTCCGCGCTATCGTCGGCTTTGCCGAGAGGCATCGTATCGCGCTTTGCTCAGGAGGCGCGCGAGAGCGCCGGGTGCCGCAGATTTCAGAAGCTTTTGGGCAGCCCTGCCTGTTTCAGCACCGCGTTGGCTGTGTGACGCGATTTGATGCGTGAGTCGACAGGAAAACGACGCCCGCTTAGCGGACTGAACCAGATCTCGTGATCGCCTTTACCTGAACGTTCGAACCGGCACCCGTGCTCCCGAAGAATACGCTTCAGATCCGGAGCGAAGTCGGACAACTGATCAGGCGGCCTCGCGCTGCGCTACCGCGAAGCGCTGCCCGAGCACCTCGAAAGGAACCTGCTCTCCATGGACGATGCCATTTGCCTGGAGCAACTCGGGAATCATGCTCTTGAGCTTGTCGACCAGCGCATTCATGTCATCTGCTTCGGTCGCGAGACCAGGAACGTCATCGCTCGTCGCGACCCAAACGCGGGCTTCATCATCCCAGATAGCATGAACGACCAATGTGTTCGGCGAGGCCATAGAGGCAGTATACATCGCGGGTAGGCATGGCTGGGCGGCCCCTGGCGCACCCTACCCGGGCGCGCGCCAAGGGCAGTCCGCACTGCGTCTCCATCGTGCGGGCCTCACCGTCCGAGCGCCTATTTCGCGGGTATCACCGGCAGCATGAGCCACGACAGCTTGTCGCCGCCGGAGTAGATCGTGTTCGTCGCGCCGGCGTTGTAGTCCGCGTTGTAATGCGTGAAGTGCCCGCTGGCCGCGCCGTCGCGAGGTGTCACGTCGAGGCGCAGCTTGTGGCCTTTCTTGAAGACCATGCTGGTCGGCCAGATTTCCACCTGGCACTCGACGGCTTCGCTGGGCTTCAGCCACCAGCGCTCGTCGTGCGCGTGGTACGGCCGGTAGGAGAGCGACAGATCTTTATCGAGCTTGCGGTGCGATGCGCGCAGCCAGCCTTTGGTCACGCACGCGACGGGCTCGCCGCGTTGCCCGACTTCGCACACGTCCTTGCCGTCGGGGCCGATGTTGCGAATCGTCGCGTAGATGTCCATGTCTTCTGACGAGCTCGACACCCACAGGTTGAGCACGAGCGGCCCGGTGACCTCGGTATCGGCTTCCATCGGCGGCGTTTCGAAAGATACGCCCGAGCGTCCCGACACCGGGCGGTAATGCCCGGGTCCCGCGGTATAGCTCACCTTCTTTTCGGTGCCGGCGACTTTGGGAACGAGCGCGCCCTCGGCGGTCTCGGTCTTGTTCGGCGTGTCGCGGTCGATCCTCAGGTAAAGCTTGGTCCATTGCGTGCGGGCGATGGGCCATTCGTTCTCGAAGCGGAACGCGTACGGCTTGGTCTCTCCGCCGGTGCGGATCTCGAGCTTGACCGGAGGCTCGTCCATGATTCCGGTGTCCATCCCTTTGAGCCAATGGTCGAACCAGCGCAGCTGGTCGAGGCGCGCTTCTTCCGCGTGGAAAGGATGGAAATGGCTACCGGTGTGGATGCGCAGCTTCTTGTTTTTGGACGCGGCGCGCATGAAGGCCTCGGTGTTGCCGCGAAGGTGCATCGCGAAGCCGCCCCAGTTGCCGACGCTGTATACCGGCACCGTGATCCTGTCCCACTGCGCGCTGTTCTTGCGCCACTCCTCGGAGTCGAGGTCCTTGCGCATGTACTCCCACAGGATGTTGTTGTTGAACGCGTCGGGATTGTAGCTTCGCGGTCTTCCCAGCAGGTTGTGCGCGGTCGTGCTGTTCGCCCATTGCGAGATGAAGCCCATCGCGAAGATGCCGCCGTGATAAGCCTGGTCCCGATACTGGTCTGCGCGCCCTTCCCACGGCATGATCGCCTTGAGCGACGGCGGCTGGAGATTCGCGAGGCGCCACTGGAACGCCGCATGGTACGAGATGCCGAGCGTGCCGACGTTGCCCGAGCACCACGGCTGGCGCGCGATCCACTCGGTGACGTCGTAGGAATCGAGACCTTCCTGGTACGAGCTCGGCTCCGATTTTCCCGGAGATTTGCCGGTGCCCCGCGTATCCACCCGCACCAGAGCGTAGCCGCGAGGGCACCACCACAGCGGGTTCGCGGTCTCCCAGTTCATGTACTCGTTCGCGTCTTCCTCGAGATCGTCGGGCGGTATCCAAACCTTGTCCTTCTGGTACGGCCCCAGGTTCATGATCGCGGGGAAGCGCTCGTCACCGCCATCGGGACGCAGCACGTCCGCGAACAGCATCGAGCCGTCGCGCATCGGGATCTTCACGTCCTTTTCCACGATGAGCTTGTAATCCTTCGGCTGCGACATCTCCTTCTTCTTCTGTGCCATGTCGTGACTCTCCTCTATCTCTCTGGCCTGATGTCCGCGGCCTTGATGAGCGCCGCAGTCTTGTCGAATTCGTCCCTGATCTTCGCTCCGAACTGCTCCGGCGTGTTGGGCGCGAACTCGATCGCCTTGCCCGCCCAGTCCTGCCGCATCTCCGGCGTCGAGAGAACCGAAGTCATCAAAGCGTTGATCTTCGCGATAACGTTCGCCGGCGTGCCCGCGGGTGCGAATATGCCTTCGATCCCGATGATCTCGTAAGTCTTCATTCCGGATTCGGCTATGGTCGGCACGCCGGGCAGCAACGGATTGCGCTTCACGCCTGTCGTCGCGAGCGCGCGCAACCGGCCCGAATCGATGTAACCCTTCACCGTGGGAATGTGCACGAACATCGTGTCGACCCGGCCCGCGATGAGATCGACCACCGCAGGCGGACTGCCGCGATATGCGACGTGCAGCATGTCCGCTTTCGCGGTGAGCTTGAGGAGCTCGCCGGCAAGATGGAAATTGCTGCCGACGCCCGATGAAGCGAACGAGATCGAGCGCGGCTTCGCGCGCGCGATTGCGACGAGCTCCCTGACGTTCTTCGCCGGCACCGAAGGATGCGCGGCGAGCACAAAATCGTACGCGCTGACCTGCACCACCGGCGTGAGATGCCTGAGCGGGTCCCACGGCGGCGACGCATTGAGCTGCGTGCTCACCGTCACGAACGACCCGGGCTGCAGCAGAAGGGTGTAGCCGTCCGGCGCCGATTTCGCCGTGTATTCGTTCGCGACCATGCCGGCGACACCCGGACGATTGTCCACGATCACCTGAACCCCGAAAGCAGGAACGAGGCGCGGCTGTATCGCGCGTGCGGTGATGTCGGTGCCGCCGCCGGCCTGCGAGCCGGTGACGAGCCTGACGACTTTCGACGGGTACTGCTGGGCAGCGGCAGACATGGTCACGAGCGCGCCAGCAAGCAGCGCAACGCCAAGTGCATTCATGGTCTTCTCCTCCGTCGGCGCCGCATTTGTTTTGCGAATTCTAACTGGAGATCCCCCGCATCCGCTCGAATGCGCTGTTGTACGGCACCGTCATTGCCCCAGAGGAGTATGCAGTGTTAGGCTCGGACGGGACGCGCACTCAGACGCGATCTGCAAGATCCAGCAAAAATGACGGCATGGACCAATTAACGAACTCCGGCAAACCGCATCCCGATCGAGCGCACGCGCTTGCCGTCGCAACCTCCAACCGGGTCCTGATCGCCGACGACGACAGCACCACCCGTCGCAAGCTCGAAGGCCTGCTGTCCAAGCTCGGCTATGAGGTCATCGTCACCACGAATGGGACCGAGGCGTGGGAAGCTCTCCAGCGCGACGATGCGCCTTCCCTCGCGATACTCGACTGGATGATGCCGGTCATGAGCGGCGTCGATATCTGCCGGCAACTGAGGTCGTCGAGCGCGCGGCCGTACATCTACGTCGTCATTCTCACGGCCAGGGATGAGCAGCCGGATCTCATCAAAGCCATGGAGTCGGGCGCGGATGACTACCTCAGCAAGCCGTTCGACGCGGAGGAGCTGCGTGTGCGCCTGTGGGCGGGTAAGCGGGTGCTCGCGCTGATGGAAGAGTTACGCACCAAGGCGACGCGCGATGACCTGACCACCCTGTTGAACCGGGGCGGAATCCTCGACGTCGCGCGGCGTGAGCTCTCGAGGACGATGCGTCAGCGGCTGCCGACAGCAATCGTGCTCGCCGATGTGGACCGCTTCAAAGGCGTGAACGATGCGTACGGCCACCATGTCGGCGACGACGTCCTGAAAGCGGCCGGGCAGCGATTCGGCGCCCAGTTGCGCAGCTATGATGCGCTCGGCCGCTATGGCGGTGAAGAATTCCTCGCCGTGCTTCCCGGGTGCGACGCGCCGACGGCAGCGCGGGTTGCCGAACGCATGCGTTCGGCGTTGTCGGACGTGTCTGTAGAGGCGGGCGGGCACAGTGTTCCGGTCACCGCGAGCTTCGGGGTCGCCGTTGCGGACAAAGGCGGCGAGCTCGGCCTGGATGCCCTGATCGCCGCCGCCGATGACGCGTTGTACCGTGCAAAGCGCGGTGGCCGCAATCGGGTCGAGGTTGCCGAGCACGCTTCGGTCCCGCCGCATACCGACGATCCCCGCTCGACGGCCTGATTCGCACGTCCGGCTCCTCGCGCGAGTCAATTGAGCCGTGCGAGACGGGTGCCGCGTAGCAGTGCGAGTCGCTCGAGCATCGGTCGCGCCGAGACGTCGAACTTCGCTCGCAGCTCCGGCGTGATCGGAGGCGCCGGGTCCGACGCAACGCTCAGCGGGTCCTGGTGCACGTCGTTGACACGGAATTCGTAGTGCAGGTGCGGTCCTGTCGCAAGCCCCGTCGCTCCGACGTACCCGATCACCTGGCCTTGCGAGACTCGCGCGCCGCGGCTGACGCCGCGAGCGAAACCCGAGAGATGACCGTAGAGCGTCGTGTATTTCTGCTCGTGGCGAAGGACGATGAAGTTGCCGTAGCCGCTGTCATGGCCGGCGGTTTCGATGACGCCATCCGCGCTCGCTCTGACGCCGGTTCCCGCAACGGCTGCGTAGTCGATTCCCCTGTGTGCGCGCCAGCGCTCGAGGATCGGGTGGAAGCGCAGCTCCATGAAACCCGAGCTGATCCGCGAGTATTCGAGCGGCGAGCGTAGGAACGCTTTCCTGATCGCACGCCCATCCGGCGCGTAGTAGTCGCCGTGGCCGTTCGGATGCTGGAACCACACGGCCTGATAGGCGTTGCCTCCGCTGACGAACTCGGCGGCCAGCACGTGCCCCGAACGGACCGGCTCGCCGCCCGAGAAATACATCTCGTAGATGACCGTGAATCGATCCCCCGCACGCACGTCCTTGTGAAAGTCGAGATCGGTCGAAAAAATGTCGGCAAGCTGCGAGGCGATCGAGTCGTCGAGTTGCGCCGCATCGATCGCGGCGAAGAGCGTCGTCCTGATGTCGGCCGCTCTCATCAGGATGCGGCGCTCGAGCGGTGCGACTTCCTCAGCGATCCGGAAAGCGTCGCCCTGCGGCTTGACGGTGAGCATCATCACACCGGTGGTATACCGCAGCTCGAGCAGCCGGCCGTCTTCGCCGGTGCGCGCGCGCACGATCTTTCCCGGGATGAGGCGGCGCAGTCCCTGCGCCTGTTTGCTGTCGCGAAGAAACCTGAC
>JAQGMV010000457.1 GCA_028292225.1 Betaproteobacteria bacterium | reverse complement strand
TACAGGCCGGCCCGCTTTATTCTTGTCGTTGTGGCGGCCCCGGGCTCAGGAAATGTTATGCGCCGGGTTCTGAAATGGCAAACCGACAATTGCGCGCGGTGCCCGCCGGCGAAATGTGCGGCGCGGCGACGGAGCGTCTCGCCGGCGGCAAGCCGGCGGCTATCGCGCTTACGCCTAGCGGACTGCGCCGCGCTGGTCCATCGACGCGCGGTCGAGAACGATGATCTTGCGCTTGTCGCGGCGAATGAGGCCGCTGTCGCGCATGTCTTTCAATACCCGGCTCACCATCTCGCGCGATGCGCCGACCATGCGCGCCATCTCTTCGGAGCCGGTGTCGACGACCCACTGGTCGCCGCTCTCGTGCGCCAGATCCATGATCAGGCGCGCGACCCGGCCGTGAACGTCCATGAGCGCGAGGCTGGCGATCTTGCGATCGGCTTCGCGCAGCCGCCCGACGACGCTTTTGAGGATCAGCATGGCCGCGTCGAAGTTGTCCTTCAGGCACGACATGAACGCCGGCTTGGAGATATACAGCACCTCGCACGGCTCGAGCGCTTCCACGCTCGCCGAGCGCGGCTTCTCGTCGATCAGGCTCATCTCGCCGAAGAACTCGCTGGCGCCTATCGTGGTGAGAGAGACTTCACGGCCCTCGCCGTCGTCGATGACGATCTTGGCGCGGCCCGAGAGAATGATGTACAGCGCATCCGATCTCTCGCCCGCGCGCAGCATGAAGGAATGCCGCGGGTAGGTTCTGTGCTGGATCGCCGGAAACAGGGCCGCGAGCTGATGATCGGAGAAGAGCGCAAAAAGCGGGACCGTCTTCAGTATGCTTGGATTGACCGCAAGGTTCGTCATGCTTTTTTCGGCTCCGCGGAATTTTCAATCAAGTATTACACACATCCCGGAGATTTCAAATTGCACAGGAATTTGGGCGCGTTCAGCCGCCCGGGCGGGCATCGGCGTCGGGTTGCTGGCTGCGGCGCACCACCCGGCGGATCGCCTCCCGCAGCGGGCCGTCGTCCCGGCCCTTGACGTAGTACTTATGCACGGCGCCTTCGTTGATCGCCGCAGCCATCGTCGCGGTATCGTTGACGCCGCTCAGCATGATCCGCATGACGTCGGGGTGCGAGCGTTTGACCCGGCTCAGGAACTCCACCCCCGACATCTCGGGCATGCGCTGGTCCGACACGACGGCGACCACATTGTGTGAAGCAAGCACATCGAGCGCGTCCTTGATCTTGGTGGCGATCAGCACCTGATAGCCATCGCGCTGCAGAAGCTGCTGCACGAGGATGAGATCGTTCAGCTCGTCGTCGAGCACGAGCACCGCGGGGGCCCGCGCGGGGGTGGTGCGCGCGCTGTGAGTGTAGAGCGGCTCGTTTTTTTCGAGCAGCGCGGTCGAGGCCGCACCCGGCACCGGTCTGGAGAAAAGATAACCCTGCGCGTGGTCGCATCGGCTCGCGACGAGAAAGGCGAGCTGATCCTCGGTTTCCACGCCTTCGGCCACCACCTCGAGGCTCAGGCTGTGGGCGAGTGCGATGATCGTGCGCGCGATCATGGCGTCGTCGGGATCCGCCGGGATGTCCCTCACGAAAGAGCGGTCGATCTTCAGTGTGTCGAAAGGGAAACGCTTCAGGTAAGCGAGACTCGAATACCCGGTGCCGAAATCGTCTATCGCAAGCGTCACGCCGATCGCCTTCAACTCCGCGAGCGCGACCTGCGCCTCTTCGGGGTTTTCCATCAGCGAGCTCTCGGTGATTTCCACCTCGAGCAGCGCGGGTTCGATCGAGTAACGGGCAAGCGCCGACGCCACGACGCCGGAGAACCCCGCGTGCCTGAGCTGCCGTGCGGAGAGGTTGATCGCGACCGGCACCGGGGTCAGGCCCGCCGCGCGCCACCCGTCGATCTGCTCACATGCGGCGGCCACGACCCACTCGCCGACGGGCGTGATGAGCCCGGTCTCCTCGAGCACCGGAATGAAATCGGCCGGCGGCACCAGAGACTCTCCGGGCGGCTGCCAGCGCATGAGAGCCTCGAACCCGCAGATACGGCCCGAGTCGAGCTGGATTTTGGGCTGGAAGTGCAGCACGAACTCGTCGCGCTCCAGCGCGCCGCGCAGCCGCGATTCGAGCTGCATGCGGGCGAGCGCGCGCGCGTTCATCTCCGCGGTGTAGAACTGGTAGTTGTCCCGGCCCCGGCTCTTCGCGTTGTACATCGCGACGTCCGCGTTGCGCATGAGCACGTCCGCTGTCGCCGCATCTCCGGGATACAGCGTGATGCCTATGCTCGCGGACACCACGATCTCGATCCCGCCGACGTGGAACGGAATCTTCAGGCGCTGGAGTATTTTTGCGGCGACGATACCGGCGTCGTCCGCATCGGTCAGGCGCGCGAGCACCACCGCGAATTCGTCTCCGCTCAGGCGGCTCACGGTGTCCTCGCGGCGCACGCACTCGAGAAGCCGCACCGCAATCTGCTGCAGCAGGCCGTCACCCGTGCTGTGGCCCATGGTGTCGTTGACTGTCTTGAACCGGTCCAGATCGATGAACACGACGCCGACGATCCAGTGGTGCCGCGCCGCCTGGACGACGCCATGCGTGAGCCGCTCGTAGAACACGCTGCGGTTGGGCAGATTCGTGAGCTGGTCGTAGTGCGCGAGGTGGGCGAGACGCTCCTGCGCCTTGCGCGCCTGCGTGATGTCCGAGGCGATGCCCGCGACACGGGTCACTCGGCCTCGCCCGTCGCGGATCGGGAACGCGCGGTCGTTGACCCAGCGCAGCGTGCCGTCGGTATGGACGATCCGGTACTCGATGTCGTACGCGCCGCGCGGAGCCGCATCGCGGCGGGCCTGAAGCACCCGCTCCCTGTCCTCGTCGTGAACCGCGGCGATCCACGCGGCGTATCGCTCCTGCGCAGACTCGGCGGCGCGTCCGGTCAGCGTGGTGCACGCAGGGCTCACGTACAGCGCCTCGTGGAGCGCCGGGTCGGTCAGCCAGAACATCTGGGGTATGTTTTCTGCGAGCTGCCGGAAGCGCTCCTCGCTTTCCTGCAGAGCCGAGAGCGCGCGCGCGTGCTCTCCCTCGAGGTTGAGCCGGTCGAGCGCATATGACAGATCGTCGACCATCTCGCGCAGGAGCTGGCTGATGTCCTCGTCGAAGTACCCCGCCACCGAGGACTCGAGGTTGAACACGCCGATGACTTTTCCGGACATCATCAGCGGCAGGGCGGCGAGCGAACGTATGCCGTATCGCTGATAGCGGTCGCGCGACATGGCCGTGTCCGGATCGCTGTGGATGTCGTTGCAGATGACGATCCGCGCTTCGCGCATTGCGCGACTGCTCGGGCCGCGGCCTTCGGGCACGTCGTCGCTGATCGAGACCGGCGGGAATTCGAAAGGCTGCCCCTCGACGTGCGCCTCGAGCTCGAGGGTGCCGCTTTCCGCATCGAGCAGGCCGACCCACGGCACGATGAATCCGCCGTGCTCGCGCGCGATGCGGCAGATCCCCCGGAACAGCCCGTGCCTGTCCGACGTGCGCACGATCAGCGCGCTGGTGTGACTGAGCGTGCGGTAAAGACGGTTGAGCCGCTGGATGCGCGCCTCGGCGAGCTTGCGCTCGCTGATATCGCGCAGGAATCCGGTAAACAGCGGCGGATCAGTGTCGGTAATCCGCTGCATCATGAGCTCGACCGGTGTGGTCGTGCCGTCGCCGCGCAGCGCGACGGTCTCGATGCGCCGGTTCAGCATCGAATCCTGCTCGCTCGTCAGCAGGCGCTTCATGCTGATATCGTGGCGCCTTCGCAGGTGCCTCGGCACGAGCACTTCCGAGAGCTTGCGGCCGATCACCTCGTCGCGTGCGTACCTGAACACCCGTTCGGCCATCGGATTGAATTCGATGATGTGCCCCGCGGCGTCGGTCGTGACGATGCATTCGAGCGCGGACTCGAGTGTCCGCCGGAAACGCAGATCGCGCAGGCGCTGCTCTTCCTCGGCGTTTCTTCTCTCGGTGATGTTCTCGATGAAATGGATGAGGTACGGGTCGCCGAGCGCGTCGGTCGTCACCGTGACCGTATGCTGCGTCCACACGCTGCGCCCGTCCCGGTGCCGGTACTGCGCCCTGCGCGAGTCCGAGCCGATCTCTCCGGACAGGAGGCGCTGCACGTACGTACCGGATTCCCGCTCGGCCGGCGCCGGCGGTGGCGCGAGCGCGTCCGACAACTGCATCAGCAGAAGATCGGCACGCTCGAATCCGAGCATCATGCAGAAAGCGGGATTTGCGTCGAGGATCGCGCCATCCGGCGCGGTGTGGACGATGCCGATCGCAGCCTGGTGAAAAGTCGCCCGGTAGCGGGCTTCGTCGTCGCGATACTCGATGACCGGACCCTCGGCTGGGCGGCGGTCGTTACTCATTCATGGCGATGCGCGAGCAAGAGGGAGCTCCTGCCCAATAATGACCTGAGGCGCTCAACGGTGTATGTCAGGAAAAACCTGATTTGATAGAAGGGTATGCAGCAGAAATGATGATAACCCGGCGCGAGTCCCCCGTGACGGCATTAATGGCGGTGATGCAGCAGTGCCCGCAGCGCGAGCGCGCCTCGCCAAGCGTCAGAAGCGGTCTCGCTGAACCGCGTTCTCGAAGCGCGTGAACTTGCCAATGAAGGTCAGGTCGATCTTGCCGACCGGGCCGTTACGCTGCTTGGCGATGATGAGCTCGGCGAGACCCTTGGTCTCCGGCGACGGGTTGTACACCTCGTCGCGATAGATGAACATGATGACGTCGGCGTCCGGCTCGATCGCGCCGGTCTCGCGCATGTCCGACATCATCGGACGCTTGTCGGTTCTCGCGTCGACGCTGCGATTGAGCTGCGAGAGCGCAACCACCGGTACCTTCAGCTCCTTCGCGAGGCTTTTCAGCGACCGCGAAATCTCGGCGATCTCGGTGGCGCGGTTCTCGCCGCTGCTGTTGCTGGTACCCGACATGAGCTGGAGATAGTCGATGACGATGAGGCTCAACC
>JAQGMV010000438.1 GCA_028292225.1 Betaproteobacteria bacterium | reverse complement strand
GCCGAATTCGCCTACACACGCGGCGCGATCGGCGTGATGGATCTGCTCGACGCACGCAGACAGCTGCACGCGGTGCGCATCGAGGCCGCGGCGGCTCTCGCGGATTACGCACGGGCTTACAGCGCGTGGAACGCAGCAACCGAACCGGCCCGAACATTCCCATGACCATGAATATGCCCGCGGCAGTGATCTGCACGCTCCTGGTACTCGGCGGCTGCAGCAAGCAGGCTGCGGAGACCGCCGCCCCTGAACCCAGAATCGAAGGTGATGCGATCGTATTTCCCGCACCCGATCAGGCGCCACGTCTTGCGCTGAAAATCGTCCAGTACGAGCCGGCGCCGAATGTGCGGCTGAACGGCCGCCTAGTATGGGATGAGGACCACACGGTGCGCGTCTACTCGCCCTTTGCCGGCCACGTGACCCGTATTCTCGTCGAACCCGGTGCGCGCGTACGCAAGGGGCAGACCCTTGCCGTCCTCGGCTCCCCCGAATTCGGGCAGGCGCAGGCCGATGCGCGCCGCGCAAGGATCTGCAGGCCGCCGAGGCCGAACACGCGCGCATGGGCTCGGAGCTCGAGCGCGCGCGCGGACGGGTTCGGCTGTACGGCGGCAACAGCTCGGCGATCGATCAATCCTTTTCGATATCGAGTCCGATCGATGGTGTCGTGGTGGAAAAGAACATCAACCCGGGCCAGCAGGTGCGGCCGGATCAGAATACGTCTGGAACGCCGTCACTTTTCGTGGTGACGGACCCGACTCATCTGTGGGCGATCCTCGACACCTCGGAGAAGGATCTCCCGACTCTGGCCGTCGGCAAATCGGTCACCATCCAGACACCGGTCTACCCGGATGCGGACTTCACCGCCAGC
Source organism: Betaproteobacteria bacterium (assembly GCA_028292225.1). Lineage (GTDB taxonomy): Bacteria > Pseudomonadota > Gammaproteobacteria > Burkholderiales > SG8-41 > JAQGMV01. The sequence goes on along the minus strand of JAQGMV010000438.1, from coordinate 30,652 downwards.
GTGGCGAGCATTTCCGATTTTCTCGATCCGTCGACGCGTACGCTGAAGGTCCGCGCGACGATAAACAATGCCGACCGTCGCCTGAAAGCGGAGATGTTCATCACAGCTGAAATCGAAGCTCGCCAGGCGAAGAGCATGCGGATCCCGGCCAAAGCCGTTTACTTCCAGGGCGGGAAGCACTATGTCTTTACCGAAGATGGCCCAGGCCGCTTCACTCGCCGCGAAGTGCGGGTCGGTGAGGAGCACGACGGCACCGCATCGATCGTGTATGGCGTACAGGAGGGGCAGAAGGTCGTCGCCGACGACGTGCTGATGCTGCAGCAGATGCTCCAGCCGCGGCGCGTGCAGAAATGAGCCAGCGTCGGCCGCGGACGGTGATCGGCCGCATCGTCGCATTCGCGCTGCAGCAGCCGCTGTTCATTTTCCTCGGCATGGTGCTGTTCATCGGCGGGGGGATCACGGCGTTCAAGCAGCTTCCGGTCGAAGCGCTTCCGGATGTGACCGACACCCAGGTGACCGTCATCTCGCTCTATCCCGGCCGCGCCGCTGAAGAGGTCGAAAAACAGGTCACTTTCCCGATCGAGGTCGCGCTCGCAGGCATGCCGAACTCGATACGCATGTTCTCGCACACCCAGTTCGGGCTGTCGTTCATCATCCTCACCTTCGACGACAAGGCGAACGCGTATTTTGCGCGCCAACAGGTGCTGGAGCGCCTGCGTGAAGCCGACCTGCCGCCGGGCGTCTCTCCCCAGCTCGCGCCGATGTCCACGGCGGTCGGCGAGATTTACCGTTATCGCGTCAAGGGCGCGGGCGTCGCCGAGCACGAGCTGCGCACGATCCAGGACTGGACGGTCAGCCGGCAACTGAGGCTGATCCCCGGCGTCGCGGACATCGTGAGCTTCGGCGGCTTCATCAAGCAGTACGAAGTCAACCCCGATCTCGCGAAGCTCAAGTACTACAAGATCAGCCTCCAGCAACTCTTCTCTGCGCTCGAGCGCGGAAGCTCCAACGCGGGCGGCGGCTATGTCGAGCAGGGACGCCAGCAGTTCCTGATTCGCGGCATCGGTCTGGTGCGCTCCCCCGAGGAAGTGCTCGATATCGTCGTTGCCGAGCGCAACGGCGCGCCGGTGCTCGTGCGCCACATCGCCGGCCTGTCCATCGGATCGGTGCCCCGCCAGGGCGTCATCGGCCAGGACGACGATCCCGACATCGTTACCGGCGTCGTGCTGATGCGCAAAGGGGAGAATCCCGCGGTCGTGCTCGATGCAGTGAAGCAGAAAGTCGCGCTGCTCAACGCCAGCGTGCTGCCGAAAGGCGTGACGGTCGTTCCCTATTACGATCGCACGTGGCTGCTCGACAAGACGCTGAAGACGGTCTTTTCGAACCTGGTCGAAGGCGCGACGCTCGTCACCCTCGTGCTCGTGCTGTTCCTCGGCAATTTCCGCGCGGCGGCAATCGTCGCGTCGATCATTCCGCTCTCTTTGCTCGGGACGTTTCTCGGGCTCACCTTTCTCGGTGTTCCGGCGAACCTGCTGTCGCTCGGCGCGATGGACTTCGGCATCATCGTCGATGGCGCCGTGATCGTCGTCGAGAACGTCTTCCGCAGGCTCGGCGAGCGGCACCACGCGCCGGATGACAATCGCGGGCGCATGCAGACCATACTGGACGCTGCCACGGAAGTCGGGCGTCCGACGCTCTTCTCGATGCTCATCATCATCGCCGCGCACATACCCATCTTCACCTTGCAGCGCCACGAGGGTCGCATTTTCGCGCCGATGGCGTACTCGGTCACGTCCGCGCTGATCGCGTCTCTCATTTTTTCGCTGACGGTGGTGCCGCTCCTGTGTTACCTCCTGCTGCGCAAGAACGTGGCGCATGAAGAGAACAGGCTCGTTCAACGCTGCAAGAAGATCTATCGGCCGGCGCTGGAATGGTCGCTCCGGCACCGCAAGATCGTGGTGGGCGCCGCCATAGGCGCTTTCGCGCTGAGTCTGGCGGCCGTGCCGCATCTCGGCACCGAATTTCTTCCGGAGCTCAACGAAGGGTCGATCTGGATCAACGTGCCGCTGCATCCGAGCTCGTCTGTCACCGAAGCGCGGGAAGAAATGAGCCGCATCCGGGCCGCGATCAAGGATATCCCCGAGGTCAACACGATCGTTTACAAGGCGGGACGCCCTGAAGACGGCACCGACCCCAAGCTCATCAGCATGGCGGAGATCCTCGTCGACCTGAAGCCCGAGAACGAATGGAAACGCAAGGTCACCAAGCAGGACATCATCCGCGAGATGGAACGCGCTTTCGACAAGCTCCCGGGGATGCAGGCGAGCTTCTCCCAGCCGATCCGCGACAACATCCTGGAAAGTATTTCGCAGATCGACGGACAGATCGTGGTGAAGATCTTCGGCGACGATCTCGTCGTGCTGCGGGATACCGCGCAACAGGTGCTGGCCGCGGTCGCGGACGTTCCGGGTCTCGCCCGCGCGATGATCGACCGGCAGGGCGAGCTTCCGCAGGAGCTGATCGAGATCGACCGGGCGCAGGCCGCGCGCTATGGCCTCAATATCGGCGACATCCAGGACGTGATCGAAACGGCGCTCGGGGGCCGTGAGGCGATTCGCATCTGGGAAGGCGAACGCAAGTTCGGCGTGGTCGTGCGCCTCAGGGAGGACCAGCGCTCGCTCACCCAGTTGCGCGACATTCTGCTCACCACCCAATCGGGTGCTTTCATACCCCTGGCGCAGGTGGCGGCTTTCAAGACCATCGGCGGCAGCATGAACATCAGCCGCGAGAACGGCGGCCGGGTGGTCGCCATCGGCGTTTTCATCGAGGGCCGCGACATGGGCTCGGTCGTAAGCGACATGCAGTCGCGCATAGCAGCGAAGGTGAAGCTGCCGGCGGGCTACACGATGAGCTGGTCGGGCGAGTTCGAGAATCAGGAGCGGGCGATGAAGCGTCTCTCGGTCATCGTCCCGATTTCGATCCTGCTCATCTTCATCCTGCTTTTCGATGCGTTCAAGTCGTTCCGCGGTGCGGCGCTGATCCTGCTCAACATTCCGCTCGCACTGATCGGCGGCATCGTCGCCCTCCTCGTCACCGGCATACCGCTATCTGTCTCCGCGGCGATCGGATTCATCGCCCTGTTCGGCCAGGCCGTGCTGAACGGCGTTGTCATGGTGTCCTACTTCAACCAGCTGAAGAACGAGGGCCGGTCTCCCGAGGAAGCTGTCGTCGAAGGCTCGCTCGTGCGCCTTCGCACCGTGCTGATGACGGGGCTGCTGGCGATGTTCGGTCTGTTGCCGATGGCGCTGTCACACGATATAGGGTCCGAGACCCAGAAGCCGCTGGCGGTGGTCGTGATCGGCGGGCTCATCTCGGCGACGATACTGACGCTGATCGTGCTGCCGACGCTCTACGTCATTTTCGAGCGGCGCTACTACCACGGCCATGGCAAGGCTCCGAAATCCGAGACGTCCGCCGATGCCGGCAAGCTCTAATGCGCCCATAACGGGAGCATCATTGCAGATATTGCTGATCGAACATGAAGCGATGCTGGGTCGGGGAATCCGCGCGGCTCTCGCGCCCAGCGGCTATCAGGTGCAGGTCACGCGCACCGCTGAAGCGGCCGTGCCGCTCGTTCAAAGCGCTGTGTTCGAGCTCGTGATCCTCGACCTCGGTCCGCCTGACCGCGGTGGGCTGGACCTGCTGCACGACGTACGGCGCGATGGGATGCTCTTCCCGATACTCGCCCTGAGCGCACAGGACGGATTGCATCACCGCAGACGCGCTCTGGAGGCGGGCGCAGACGACTATCTGGCCAAACCTTTCGCATTCGGCGAGCTCGAAGCAAGGGTCAGAGCGCTGCTGCGGCATGCCGAAGCGCCGGGCCGCTGGCGGCAGCTCGCGGGACTGCGCTTTGATCTGGCCGGAAAACATGCGTTCGTCGGCGACGAGCCCATCGTGCTTACACCACGCGAGCTCTCGATCCTCGACGCCCTGACCGAACAGGCGGGAAGAGTCGTGATGAAGCGTGCCCTCTTCGGCACGGTCTTTCCGCAAGACACCGACGCAGCGCCCAATGCGCTCGAGGTGCGCGTGAGTCGCCTCAGGAAAAAACTGCAGCCTGCGGGAGTCACGATCCGGAGTGTCCGCGGCGTGGGCTATAGGCTCGAGAAGACGCGCCCTGGCGAGAACCCGCTATAGCTACGCGCGTGCAGTGCTTCAGCCTACCGCCATCCCGCTTAGGAGTGATCATCAAGGTCTGCGCAGCTGCTGCTGCTCGATCAGCATGGAAAGACGTTCCGCGCGACTGATCCCCGATCACTTTCACTGAATCCACCATGATGCTCGAGGACTCGGCCCTCTCTAGGCAGCGCTGTCTCATTGCGGTAGCGCTTCTGGCCTCGCTGGCTGCGGCGTGCCCGACTGCCGCGAGCGCTGAACGCGAAGGGGATGCCCAGGGCTGGAACGGCTCGATCGGAGCCGGGCCTGCGGTTTTTCCGAGATACGTCGGCGGCGCGGCCCTGCACCTGCTGTCGATCCCCCTCATCTCCGTGAACTACAAGGAGACTATTTACGTCGAGCTTTTCAGAGCCGGCGCCGTCGTGTTCGCCAGCGCCGACAGGAAGGCGGCGTTCGGTCTCGCGGCGGAGCCGAGGTGGGGCTTTCATTCGAGCGACGGCCAGCGTCTGGCAGGCATGACGACGCGCCGCACCAGCATCGAGGGTGGGCCCACCTTCGACTGGGAAAGCGGCCTCGCAGACGTCAACGTCTCTTATTTCACCGATGTCAGCAACGGCACCGGCGGGAGGTCGCTGCGAGCATCTCTTTCGCGGGACGTCATCAAAAGCACGCCATTCATTCTCACGGCCACTGTCGGGATCGATCATGTGGACGCCGCGCTGCGCGATTATTATTTTGGTATACGCCCGTCTGAGGCGACCGCGGCAAGACCGGCGTATGCGCCTGGCGGCGGGACCGATCTGCTGTACGGAATCGACGGCAGCTACGCGTGGGATCGCCACCATTCAGTCGTATTCGGTTTGAACGCGACGAGGCTGAGCGACAGTGCGATGCGTAGCCCTATCGTGGAGCGGCGCAATGCCCTGGCCGCGTGGCTCGGTTATGCATGGCGGCTCTGAATCGTTCACCCACGGCAGCGTTCAGCCTCCCTCGCCTCTTCGGTTCGTGCGCCCTTCTCGCCGCCGGCTCCGATAGTTGCGCCCTTCGATATCAAGTCCACCACCTGTGTTTCCTCGCCGCTGGTCATATAAACCGAAGTCGTGAGCGTCACCGTGCGTGCCGCAAGGTTCGCGGCGCATGGAAACGGGCCATCGGTGATGACACTTGCAAGATGCGGATAGCGATCGAGGGTAAAAGCATAGAGCCGGGTGATGCCCAACCCCATAGGGGCGGATTCGGCCAGCACCCAATCTGCGCCTTCCGGGGACTGGAACGTAAGAAAAATATAAGTGCACGGCGCACTCGCGCCTCGCGGAGAAGCGTGAACGCGCACACCCGCCAGGCGCGACAAGCGCTTTGCCAGGCGCTGGAAAGTATCGCGCGAGGTCGCAAGATGTGCGGGCAGCCGCTGTATGGCATTCGCAGCCACGCGCATCCGCCATCGACCGACCCTGCCGAGCGGCGTCAGCGGCTGATCGTCACCCAGCGCTTTGATGATGTCGTTTCGCTTCAACCGCCGCAGCCGCGGCAATCCGTATAACAGCCTCAAGGTCGCAGGGCGATAGCCGCAGTGGTAACCGATCAGCTGCAGTATTCGAAGCGCTTCGATCCACCGCTTTGCTTTCGCGAGGCGCGTGCTCACCGCCTCGAGACCCGCCCGCATCATTGGGTCCGTGCTGCTGACCACGCCCCCTTCGTAGAGCGTCAGCCCTTTTCCGACGGCAAAGCTGAAGATCGCGATATCCGCATGCCGCCCGAGCGGCTGGCCGTTGATGGTGCTGCCGAAAGCCTGTGCGCAGTCCTCCAGAATATAGGCCCCGCACCCGGACGCCGTGACGACCGCCCGTACCGCAGCGGTATCGCTGAGCGCCCCGCCCCAGTGCGTAGGGATCACGCAGAGGGTGCGCTCGCTGAGCATCGGCGCGAGCTTCGCAACGTCCAGGTCGAAGCGCGTCTGCGTCGTATCGCACGCCCGAACCTTCAAGCCCGCTTTGGCGGCGGCAAGCGGCACCAGCGGGCATGTAAAGGCCGGGACAACCACCTCTCGGGCCGGCGAACGCATTTTCAGGTATTCGAACGCGATGGAGAGTGCAGCGCTGCCCGAGCTTTCGACCAGGACCTGGGGCACGCCGAGCCAGCCGCACAACTGCGCCTCCAGTGTGATTCGCGGGCGCTCCACCAGGTCGAGCATACGCGGCGCCAGTCCCGCTGTCGGCGGGAGCTCGCGCAGCCTCACGCGTCGGTGCTCTCGGTGAACCCCAGCACGACGATTCCGGCGAGGATCACCGCGCAGCCCAGCGCCTGCACGAGGCTGAAGCGCTCATCGAAGTAAACCATGGAAATCGCGGTGATCGTCACGAGCTCGAGGTGCGAAGCCGCGAACAGCGGCCCGATCGCGACTCGCCGGACGAGCAGCATGTAGACGAAGAAAGCGCCGATATACGCCGCCACCGTGACCACGAACGCGGGGCTTGTGACGACCGTGTGAACCCATGTCGCGTTTGCTGCGGCGGGCCCCGCAGCCTCTGCCATGAACTTGAATCCGAGCTGCCCGGCCGTGTCGAAGCACACGAGCGCGAGCAGCCCCGCCAGAAACAGCACTCTCACATTTTTCCCCAGCCTACGAGCGCAATGCCCACGCATATCAGGCCGATGCCGGAAGCTCTCCCGACTGTGATGCGCTCGTTGAACAGAAAGCGTGCCCCGATCATCACGCAGACCACATTGGCGCTCCCGACGAACAGGCCCATAGCCAGAGGAACCAGCGACAGGAACGAGAGCCAGAAGACATATTCGAACACGAACGCGCCGATGCCGAGCCAGAGATATGGGCTTTGTGCAAGGCGCAGCCAGTGCGCCCATCCTGATTCGGCTTGCGCCGCATCGGAAGCGGCTTTCAAAGACAACTGCCCCACCGTGTCGCACAGGAGGTTGAGTAGCCAGAAGGCAACAGCCTGCCCCGTCATCATCGGCTTTCGGCGCTCCCATTCCTGCGATAAGCCCGGAGGGCCGGGTCATTGCGGTCGAAGGCGAGCCAGGGCGCCAGTACCTTCAGCACAAGATTGATCATCCGCGACCGGTGCCTGAAGAAAATCACCCGCGGCTCAAGAGTGCTGCCGAGGCGCAATTTGGGGCCGTACGCTGTCTGTCCGGTCTGCAACCTGCGCTTTCCATGCTGCAGACAGTAGCTCACATTTTCCATCCAGCTTCTCACGTACAGATCGTTCAGCGGACCTTCCGGATATTTCATGCCGAGAAATTTATCGATCACCCGGTCCGGCTGCAGCAGCAGCAGATTGAACCCGATGAGCTGTCCGTCGGTGCGATACAGCTTGAAGACGGCGCGCTCCCCGAGGCTGCGCGACACGGCGGAGAAATAACCGGAGGGTAGCGCCTCGAGCGCTTCGTAATCCACCGCGCTATGCTCGCGCGTGCTGTTGTACAGCGCGTCGATCTCGCCTGCCACGGCGTCGATATCCGAGACGGTTTCGACGCTGAGCGCCGATGCGCCCCGTAATTTTCGCCGTACACCCTTGCGCGTCGCGCGCGTGAGCCCGGCGAGGTAAGCACCCTCGGTATCGGGCAGCTCGAGCACGGCCGCGGGAAGGCTCTGCACAGGGGTATAGCCGAGCCCTTCGAGCAATACCCGCAGCGTTCCAGCCTCGTCCGGCGCGACATCCTTGAGCACGGTGAGCCCGACCCCGCATCGAGCGGCATATTCTTCCAGTGCGCCCATCATGCATCGCAATGCCTGGGTGCGGCGGGCGGAACCCAGGTCGCTCGCGAATCCGAGGTGGCAGCGCTCCGCGAGCGGCGAGCCGAGCCCGATCAGACGCAGCGCGAGGATTCCCGGCCAAACGCGGGCTAGCGCGCGCGTGAGCGTGCGCGCTGTGCCCTGCAGCGAAGTATCGAGGGCGTATTCGAGGTGGAACAGAGGGGCGATCCCGATCACTTCGCCGCGACATGAGGCGCTTATCACCACCGGCGCGACCGGTTCGGGAAGACACGATTCGCACGCGGTGTAATAGGCCCGGCTTTCAGCTTCTCCGGGCAGGCACCGCTCCCAGTCGGCCGCAGCGATCCCTGAGAACGTCATGTGAAGCTCGACCGTGATCTCTGCTGCGGCCTCACCGCCGGGCGCAGCCCGTGCCGCCGATTGCAGACCGGTCATACGTCCGGAACGACGCGCGACGCAAGCGCGGAAATCGCGCTCAACAGCCTCGCATTGGTGTCCGAGTTGATCGACAGCGCCTCCGGTTTCACCGCGACGCTGTCGCGATCGGTAAATGAAACTATACGGCGGAGTAGCCCTCTGACACGCGGAGCCGAGTAATCCCCGCAGACGTCGACCCCGACGATCTGCCTGTCCCTGGCCAGCGCCGCGATGAGGACTTCGATCTGCTCCACTGTCATCAGGCCCTGATCCCAGTTGGTGGCCGCCTCCGCGTGCCGAATCGCATCTTTGTCTATCGTAAGGTAGACCCTGCTCGTCGGTAGCGTCGAAACGAGCTCGGCCGCAGCTTCGGTCCACAGCCGGTCGGACAGATGCACCCACTCGAGCCTGCTGCCGCGCTGGCGCCAGCAGGCGGTATCGCCATACTTGCGCATGACCGTCGATTCGGTCTTGCGCCACGGAAACACCTTCAGTTTGCCGTCTACGACAGCCTTGAGATTGCCGAATTTGAATTCGGGCCATTCGAGGTCTTTACCACTCGGCCCCACCGTGATGATCTGCGCCACACAACGAAGCGCGAGCGCATGCGTTACCCACGAACCGCAGTTGAGCGTGCGGGGAAACATGACCCAGTCGGGATGATTGTCGATGTGCACCACCGTCACCGGCTCGTGGTGGCGCTCGAGCAGACGCACCGTGAGATGGTGAAAGTCGCCCGAGCCGTAGAAGACCATTTCGAGGTCCGAGGGGACGCGCCCGAGCGCGCCGGTGATCCGCGCCTGGAGCTCCTCGAGCGCTGCCCGATCCGCAATCAGGCGCAAATGCGGAGCGAGGTCTACGGCGGGAACGATCGAGACCTCGCCGGCTTCTATGAGACTTGCGATGAACGGTTGCGTGAGGATCGCGCCGTCGAGATCAACGACAACGAGCCTCATGCGTCAGCGCCGGGTTACGCGTCGCAGCAGGGCGTCGAGTAGCTCGATTGCGAGATCGATTTCCTCGAATGAAATTTCGAGCGACGGGGCAAGAGTGATGACATTCTTGTAATAGCCGCCGACGTCGAGAATCAGGCCGTACTTCTTGCCCCTCGCTTCGAGGTTGCCCAGCAGCGCCTCGTCTACCATGCGATCGACCCGGGCTTTATCGGGCGTATAGCCGTCCTCGGCGCAGATCTCCATTCTCAGGGCCATCCCCATGCCGTCGACATCGCCGATGATCGGATAGCGCTTCTGCAATTCTTTCAGTCCCGCGAGAAAGTAGGCGCCCTTCTCGCGCGTGAGCGTTTCGTAGTCCAGCTCGTCCATCATCTTCACGGCCTCGAGCGCCACTGCCGTGCCGAGCGGCGTGGAATTGAAGGTCGAATGCGTAGAGCCGGCGGGGAATACCTCCGGGTTGATCAGTTCTTCGCGGGCCCAGACGCCCGACAGAGGATTGAGCCCGTTGGTCAGCGCCTTTCCGAAAACGATGATGTCCGGCTTCACGTTGAAATTCTCGATCGCCCAGAACTTCCCCGCGCGGTAAAAACCCATCTGGATCTCGTCATCGACCATGAGTATTTTCCGCGCTTCGAGGATCCCCTTCAGCGCCTCGAAGTAGCCCGTCGGCGGGATGACGTAGCCGCCGGTGCCCTGGATGGCCTCGATATAGAACGCCGCGTATTCGCTCTCCCCCGCTTTCGGGTCCCACACGCCGTAGTACTCGGTGTCGAATAGCCGCGCGAACTGCTGCACGCAGTACAGCCCGCAGTCCTCACGCTTCTTGCCGTACGGACACCTGAAGCAGTACGGGAATGGTACGAACTGGGCGCGTTCTCCAAAATGCCCATAGCGCCTGCGGTAGCGGTAAGACGAGGTGATCGCCGAGGCGGCCAGCGTACGCCCGTGGTAGCCGCCTTCGAATGCGAACACCAGGCTCTTGCCATTGCTCGCGTTGCGCACGAGCTTCAGCGAATCTTCGACAGCCTGGCTGCCGCCGACATTGAAATGGACGCGGCCCTTTTCGCCGAATTTCTGCTCCGCTCCGCGGGCGAGGCGCGCGGCGAGCTCGATCTTCTCGCGATGCAGGTACTGGCTCGCGACCTGGGGCAGCGTGTCGATCTGACGCTTCAAAGCGTCGTTCAGGCGTGGATTCGAGTATCCGAAGTTGACCGCCGAATACCACATCTGCAAGTCGAGATACGCCTGCCCGCCCGTGTCGTACATGTACGAGCCTTCGCAGCGCGCAAAAATTTTAGGCCGTTCCACGTAGTGCACGGTATCCCCGTGCGAGCAGTACTGCGCTTCCAGCGCGAGCATTTCATCATCGGACAGACCGTCGAGACTGCCTTGTCCTTCTCCTTTCGATACCGCCAAGCTCTGCATCATCGGTATTCCATGCTGGCCTGGGCGGCGGTGGACGCTTGCCGCAGCATCGCGGCAAGAGGCTTCACGATTTCGCCCAGACAGGTGATTTCAGTGTGGCTGATTCCGCGCTCGCGGCAATGCTGGGCAAGTCGGCCCTTTGCGAAGACGTGCTCCGCGCGTTCGGCGACACAGAAATCGGACTTGCCGTCGCCGATCACGATCGCTCCACCGGCTTCGGCCAAAGCGCATTTGCACGTACCGGCGCGTGATCGGCACGACGCCTGCGCGTGCGGCGACAGCAGTTCCCACCGATCGGCGCCGCAAGGGCGCAGGGTGTTGGAAAAGCTCGGGCACGCGATGCCGAGACGCTCGAGCACGCCGTCGATCACGATGTCGTAACCGTCGGAGGCGATGGCGAACGCGATTCCGGTGGCGTGACAGACCTCGACCACGTCTCTCGCGGCGTCGTCGAGCTCGACCGAATCAATGAAGCGGTTCAGGTCTTCCGGTTTGCCGCGGATCAGCCTGGCCTGTCGACTCATGCACTCGGCTGAGCCGATCAGACCCTCCTCCCAATCCTGCTCGACAATCAGCCATTCAGGCGAGGCGAACGTGCTCAACAAAGCATCGACACTGTCACTGAGCGTAATGGTGCCGTCGAAGTCGATCAGAACTCTTGCTGGTTTGATGATGGGCCTTCTGGAAAAAAATTGACGCGGCTCGCGCCGCAATGGCATCGGATGCGTCCGATCATCGCGGGAATACTACCGAGCGGGACACGTTCTCCCGATGCGTCATTATTTTTGTGAACATTGCATGCGGCAATATTGTAAGCACTGACGATTTGCTAACCTTTCGCGAAGCTGTCGAATTCCGAACTTCGTCTGATGCGCACCGGGTGTCATCAAATGCAAAGCGCATGTGAACGCACCGAGGCGTTTTTAAAGGCATGAGGAAGCGGGTAACATGGCGTCCCCGCCAATATCGGTAGCGTTTGATGACTACAGTACTTGCTCGCGTTCAATCCCTGCTGCAGGAGCATTTTTCCCTCGCTCCCGACCAGACCGCACCTGACCGGCGTTTGACCGAGCTGGGCATCGAATCGCTGGATGCGGTGGAGTTTCTTTTCAAGCTGGAAGACGAGTTCGAGATTTCGCTTACTGAAGAGCGCGCCGTCTTCAATACGGTCGGCGATATCGTGAGCATCGTGGAGAAAGTATTGGCGGCCAGGCCCTCGGCGGCGTGAGGCGCGTAGCAATTACCGGGATGGGCGTGGTGTCGCCGACCGGGCAATCGACACAGGACTTTTTTGATGCCCTCATAGGATCCCGGTCGGGAGTCGGCATTGTCGATATCCCCTTCGCCGACCGGCTGAACATCCGAATCGCGGCCCAGGTCAGGAATTTCGATCCGGCGGCGCATTTCCCGAAAGCCCGGCTCTCACACCTCGATCGTTTCAGCCAGTTCGCGCTCGTCGCCGCACGCGCTGCATGGACTGAAGCGGCTTGCGCCGGTGCGGTGCCATCCGAGGCTTGCGGGGTCTATTTCGGAACGGGCTTCGGGGGTGCCGCGACGCTGGAGACGGCCTACGACGATCTCTTCCTGCACGGGCTGAATCGGGTCAAGCCGATGTCGGTGGTGGCCGCCATGCCTCACGCTGCAGCGGCAAATGCCGCAATGCAGTTCGGAATCGAAGGTCCATGCATGACCTATTCGGCTGCGTGTGCATCGAGCGCGGTGGCGATCGGCGAGGCATACCGCGCGATCGGTGCTGGAGTGCTGGACCTGGCGCTCGTTGGCGGGTCGGAAGCGTTCATCACATACGGCGTGATGAAATCGTGGGAAGCCCTCATGGCGCTCGCGCTGGAAGACAAGGGCGCGCCCTCGATGTCGTGCCGCCCGTTTTCGGCGGACCGTACCGGGCTCGTGCTCGGAGAAGGGGCAGGTGTGCTCGTGCTCGAAAGCCTTGACGCGGCAATGGCGCGGCAGGCTCGCATCCATGCCGAGATCGTGGGTTATGGCATATCGAACGACGCTCGTAACATGAGCAAGCCGGAAGCGGCCGGCCAGGTTCGCGCAATGCGCATGGCGCTCGACGAGGCTGGGCGTAACGGTGTCGGCATGAGCGATGTGGGCTACCTCAACGCCCACGGCACGGGAACGAAGGTCGGGGACAAAGTCGAAACAGAGGCGATCAAGTCGCTGTTTGGAAAGCTCGCCCACCAGTTGCCGGTGAGCTCGACGAAGGCGTTGCATGGCCACCTCATGGGCGCAGGCGGTGCGGTCGAGCTCATCGCCGCCGTGCTCGCCATGGATCGAAAGATCATTCCGCCCACGGCACACCTCGCGGTGCCGGACCCGGAGTGCGATCTCGATTACGTCGCAAATATCGCGCGGGCAGCTCCCGACCTGAGAGTGGTGATGTCGAACTCCTTTGGGTTTGGCGGCACCAACGTCGCCCTCGTTGCGCGGCGCGCCGACTGAGATCGACGCATGTCAGTCGAATGGGCATGGCTCAGGCATGAGCAGCCGGTCGAGGTCGCCGACAGCGGCATCGTCCTGGACGCGAGCGGGCCGGCGGTGGTCCTGCTGTTGCACGGGCTCACAGGAACGCCTACCGAGCTCGGATATATCGGGTACCATCTCCAATACCGCGCGGGGTATACGGTAATCATTCCGAGGCTGGTCAATCATGGTCAGCCGCTGAGCATACTGGCGCGCACGACCTGGACTCAGCTATACGACTCTGCGCGCCTCGCATTTTTTGACGCAAGGCAGGTTGCACGAGACAAAGGTGTGCCCCTGTTCGTCGGAGGGCTGTCGCTCGGCGCCGCACTCGCATTGCTGCTCGCATCCGAATTTCCCGAAGACCTCGCAGGCGTTGCATGCTTGTCGCCGACGTTGTTCTACGACGGCTGGAACGTGCCGTGGCTGCACCGTCTCATTCCGCTGGTGGACTATACGCCGCTCAAGTATTTCGCCTATTTCCGGGAAGAAGAACCATTCGGACTCAAGGACGCCGGGCTGCGTGAGGCGGTGGCGACCCGGTATGCCGGAACCTCGCTGCGCGACCCTGCAAGCGCTGCCGGCTATGGCTATGCGCATTTCCCGGTGCGCCTGTTTTGCGAAATGCGGCACCTCATCGCGCGCTGCAAACGTCGTCTGCCGCAGGTGACCTGTCCGGTGCTGCTGATACAGGCCAGGGACGACGACATGACGAGCCCCCGCAACTCACAGTACATTTATGACCGGGTCGGCTCGGTTCGACGCGATCTCCTGCTGCTGGAAAACTCGTATCATCTCGTCACGGCAGATCTCGAGCGTGCGACAGTCGCCCGCCATCTGCAGCGTTTCTGTGCGTCGCTCGCCGTTCCCGGCTGGAGCGCCGTTGCCGGGGAAGTGGTCTAGCACCCGCCTGGTGCGCGATAGCGAGATGGCAGCTCCGCGCATGATGCAGTAGGTCTCGCGCTCCGCTCTTGCCTTCATGGTCCGGACATCTGCTCGAATCCAGGCCATTGCTGTTCGAATCGGTTTCAGAGTAAGTTCACTAAACCCTCATACCGAACACCGCAACGTGAACATCATCTTCAGTGGCAGCTGCTCCCTGGACGACACGATTTACGACTATTCGGGAATCTATACCCGCCGCAGCGGCGGTACTGACTGGAAGGCCGTCGTCCTGAACGCCGATGTGGTCTGTCGACCCACCGGGGTCATCGATGACGGACTGAACGAGGACGAAATCCTCGAAGTGATCAGGCGTCTGATCATGCAGAGCATCGAGGACGTCGTAGGGCCGCCTGGCGCGAGGTAGCGCGCCGTCCGGATGCGACGGGGGTCGGATGACGTGCCGCGCGTGGTGATGAGGCGCTCGATTCGCCGTCGTGTCTGAACGCCGGGATCGGGCCTTTGCGGTGAACCAGCAGAAAGGTTGGTGTAAGGGCGCGGATTGTATACTCGCCCGGGGCCAAATCCCCGGGCCGGGTCTTCGTCCCGTATGACAATGCATTCGCATGATGCCGTATTGCTTGACTCGAGCCGAACCCCGGGAGCCTGCCCTGATAAATGACATGGACGTCTTTTGAGCCGGCTCCCTGGCGTTACCAGTGAGCGCGTGGCTCGGAACCCGCTGGCACTGCTGTCAATCCTGATTTTGGCAATGGCAGGATGCGTATGCGGAGGATGTGGCTACAACGATTCGCCAACGCCTGCACGCGAGCGCAAGGCTCAGCAGAACCTCGTAGGCGATCACTGCGAGGCTAAAGGCGCGTCCGGTGCGGTGTGCCGCATACAGTGCGCTTCATGGGAAGTCGCAACCTGCAACCCGGGGCCGCCCCACGGGGCTCCGCTCTGTACATGCGACAGTTCTAAATAGCCGTTTAGCTATAGCACTTTCGGCCGCCCTCCCCGGCAGCCGCCTCGCGTTGTCGACATCGACTACTCGACAGCTTCGCGAAAGGCTCGCGATCACTCAGCCTTTACAATCTCGTGGGTCCGCTCGCGCGGCTGCGCCCGGTAGTACGACGCGCCTGCTTTCGATGTTCGGCCTGCTGCCCATGGCGGCTGCTCGCCACCACTTGTGATCAACGTGAAGTCGACACGTCCGTGCGTGCACCGACACGCGGAGCAGCGTTGCGCATATTGCTGATCGAAGACGATCCGATGCTCGGCCGCGGGATCAGCGCGGCTCTCGCGCAAAGCGGCTACCAGGTCCAGGTCGGACTGACTGCGCAAGCTGCACTGCACCTCGCGCGCAGCTCGCCTTTCGAGCTCGTCATCCTCGATCTCGGTCTGCCCGATCGCGACGGGCTCGACCTGCTGGGGGAAATGCGGCGTGAAGGGATGCTGTTTCCAATACTGATTCTCAGCGCACGCGACCATCTAAACGACCGTATACGAGGGCTGGATGCAGGCGCTGACGACTATCTGGTCAAGCCATTCGCACTGGGTGAGCTCGAGGCAAGGCTGCGAGCATTACTGCGACGCGCGCAGGAACCGGACCTCTGGCGGCAGATCGGCAACTTGCGATTTGATCGCGCCGGAAAGCACGCGTTCGTCGGGGAAGAGCCGATCGCACTCACCGTGCGCGAGCTGGCGATACTCGAGATGCTGATGGAGCACGCCGGAAAAGTCGTTTCGAAGCAGGCTCTCTTCGGTGCGGTTTTTCCCCAGCAAACCGATTCTGCCCCCAATGCGCTTGAAGTGCGCGTGAGTCGCCTCAGGCAGAAGCTGCAGCCGGCCGGCGTCGATATACGGAGTGTCCGGGGTTTGGGTTACCGAATCGAGGAGAAGCCGGCTGCCGATAATCCGCTGCCGCATACAGGGTGATCCCGCTCGATGCTCGTTACCGCCACGGGTGCGTACGCGCCGATTCCGAGTCGGAAGTATCTGTTCCACGCCCGCCAGTCACGCGGTAGTACGATAAAGAGACGCGCTTATGAACGCCCCGCCCGCCCCTGCGATCTCCGTCCGCCGCGGGCTCAGTTACTGGGACGTAATCGCCATTCTGGTCGTGCTCGGAATCCTCGCGTTCCTGGCGGAGGCGAGCCGCGGGCTTCTGGAGCCTCTGACTGAGCTTCGCGCCAGCCCGATTTCGCTCGATCCGATAAATCTCCCCGAGTACGCCGCAAGGACTTCGCTGCGGATGCTGGCGGCCATGGTCTTATCGCTGCTTTTCACCTTCACCTACGCCACCTCAGGCTGTGAGAGGTCCTGCCGCCGGCATTGCGATGGTGTTCCAGGGTTTTGCACTATTCCCATGGCTGACCGTTCTTCAGAACGTCGCTATTGGAGTGGAGGCGCTGGACCTTCCGAAAGACGACATTCGCACCCGATCGCTCCAAGCGATCGATTTGATCGGACTCGACGGTTTCGAATCCGCCTATCCGCGCGAACTTTCAGGAGGTATGCGCCAGCGGGTCGGCTTCGCCCGCGCGCTGGTCGTGCATCCGAACATCCTGCTGATGGACGAGCCTTTCTCCGCGCTCGACGTATTGACTGCGGAGACGCTGCGCAGCGATTTTCTCGATCTGTGGTCGGACGGACGCATTCCGATCAAAGGCGTGATCCTGGTCACCCACAACATCGAAGAAGCAGTGCGCATGTGTGATCGTATCCTCGTGTTCTCGACCAACCCGGGACGGATCCTGAGCGAGATCAAGGTCGAGTTGCCGCAGCCCCGCGATCACCTGGATCCGAGCTTCCGGGCACTCATCGAGCGGATTTATGTCGAGATGACCGCGCGACGAGGTGAATCGCCAGTGGCCGCACGACCCGAAACATTTCCTGGCGCGGGCATAGGGACCCGCCTGCCCGAGCAGGTGTCCACGAATCTGCTCGCCGGCCTCATGAAAACGCTCGCCGATGCGCCCGGCAGGGGAACGGCCGACCTGCCGGTGATCGCCTCTGCCCTGCACATGAGCGTGCGAGACCTGTTCCCGGTGGCAGAGACGCTCGAGATGCTCCGCTTCGCAGAGGTTGAAGGCGGCGACATCCGCCTTATGGAGGCGGGCCAGACGTTCGCCGCGTTCGATACCGATGCGCGCAAACAGCTGTTCGCTCACCAACTGCTGAGCTATGTGCCGCTCGCCGCGCACATCCGCCGCGTTCTGGACGAGCGTGCGAATCACACCGCGCCCAAGAGCCGCTTCCTCGATGAGCTCGAGGATTACATGACCCCGAGTGCGGCCGCGCAGACGTTGGGCGCCGTGGTCAGTTGGGGGCGCTACGCAGAGATATTCGCCTACGACGATCACACGGCCATGTTCAGCCTGGAGAATCCGGCTTGACCGCTGCGGCGCCGTAGCCACCTCGATTGGTCGAGCCGCGGCGCGGGCAGTTCGTCTTTTCGCGTCACCGGGAGGTATGCCATCAGCACTGCAAATAACGCATACCTTCAAAGCAGCTGCCCGGCCGGCCCGTACACCTTAATCGGTTAGACTTGAGCAGGGGTTTCGATCAACGATCTGCGAGACTGCCGTGCCAATGCGGGGGCGCCTGTTCCGGAAATATGCGGCTTATTTCGCGGGCGTGGTCACGCTCGGCGTGCTGGCAAGCGGGTTGGTCAGCCTTGCCTTCAGCTATCGGGACACGCGGCTACTCGTCGATGAGTTGCACCTCGAGAAGGCGCGCGTAGCGGCGACGAGCATCGAGCAGTATTTGCGCACGATCGAGAGCCACTTGCGTGCGGCGCTGCTCGCGCATGTGGTTGCGCCCGGGAATGCTCCTCTCGATGAGCAGCATCAGGAGCTCATCAAGCTTCTGCGCATCAATTCAGCGGTGATTGAAGCCGCATGGATCGACGCCGGCGGCACGGAGCGCCTGCGCTTGTCGCGGATTGCGCCCGACGTGTTGCGCGGCACGCGGGATCGCTCCGCCGATCCGCTGATCATCGCCGCTGGAGCAGGCAGAACTGCGTTCGGTACGGTGTATTTTCGGCAGCAAACCGAGCCCTATCTGTCCGTCGCGGTCGCGGGCGACGAGCCACAGGCGGGCATTGTTGTCGCGGAGATCAATCTCAAGTTCGTGTGGGATGTCGTATCGACCATGCACGTCGGCGAGTCCGGCTACGCCTACGTCGTCGATGGGCAAGGCAGGCTCATATCTCATCCGGATATCAGCCTCGTGCTCAAGCAAACGGATCTTTCGGCTTTGCCCCAGGTGCGGGCATTGATGTCCAAACACGAATCCGGCGTGAATGCTGTATTGATCTCCGACACTGCCGCGGACGGCAAGGCGCGGCCGTCGCTTTCCGCATGGATGCGCGTGCCCGCGCCGGCCTGGTTCGTCTACGTCGAGCAGCCTGTGGCGGAAGCCTTTGCGCCGCTCTACGCCGCGGTTGCACGCACCGCATTGGTGCTGATCGCGAGCCTCGCGTTTTGCATCGCGCTGAGCGTTGTGCTGGCGAGGCGTATGACCACGCCGATTCGCGCGCTGCAAATCGGAGCGGCGCGAATCGGCGAAGGCAAGCTCGACGAGCGCGTGTCGATTGCCACAGGCGACGAGCTGGAAACACTGGCCCATGAGTTCAATACCATGGCGCAGCGCCTGCACGAGTCGCGCTCCGGCCTCGAGCAGAAAATCGAGGATCGCACGCAGGCGCTGGCCGAAGCGAATAGCGCGAAATCGCGTTTTCTCGCGGTGGCGAGCCACGATCTGCGCCAGCCGGTCCACGCGCTGGGACTATTCATCGCGCAGGCGAAGGAGGCGCGCGGCGACGTCATGCGCAAATCACTGATCGAGAGAATCGAATCGTCGTGGCAATCCATCTCAGGCTTGCTCGATGCCCTGCTCGATATCTCGAAGCTGGATTCCAATGCCCTCGAGGTAAGCAGAACGAACTTCGCGGCGCAGTCCGTGCTCGACAGAATCGAACAGAGCTTTGCCGTCCTCGCTGCCGCCAGGGGATTGCGCATGCGCGTGCGCCCGTCTCGGGTGTTACTCGCGAGCGACGTGCTGCTGGTTGAACGTATCCTGCTGAATCTGGTGTCCAACGCCTTGCGCTATACGCGCGAGGGCGGCGTGCTGATCGGGGTGCGGCGCACACACCGGGGCTCGCACGCGCGTATCGACGTGTGGGATACGGGCGTGGGCATCGCGCAAGAGGATTCCAGCCACATCTTCGACGAGTTCTACCGCGGCCCTGCCGGTAGCGTCGAGTCCGCCGGGATGGGGCTCGGCCTCGCCATCGTGCGCCGCATCGCGCAATTACTGGAGGTCGAAGTCACGGTGCGTTCCACGCCCGGCAAGGGATCACTGTTCAGCATCACGGTGCCTCTTGCGCCGGCAGGATCGACCGTCGACGTATCCGCCCCGCGCGAGCTCCCGGAGTCACGTTTCGCCGGCGGCCTTGCGCTGATCATCGATGACGACGCCAATGCGCGTGATGCCGCGTCCGGACTGCTCAGGCAGTGGGGATGGGACGTGATCAGCGCCGCCTCAAGCCAGGACGCGCTCGAAGCGCTGGCAAGCGACAGCCGCACGCCCGATGTAATCGTCAGCGACTATCACCTCGCTGACGAGAACGGGTGCACGCACGAAAGCGGTATTGACGCCATCGCACGCATTCGCGCCGCGCGCGCCCGGGAAATACCCGCCGTACTGGTGAGCGGCGATGTCACGGCAGAACTGCGCGCCCACGCCGCGCGGCAATCGCTGCACCTGCTGCACAAGCCGCTGCAGGCCGCGAAACTGCGCGCGATGCTGCATCACCTGCACGCTGCGGAAATCGTGCGCTGATCTTCTAATCAGCGTCCACCGGCGCCACGCGCGAGATTCTCGGCGTTCAGGCCCAACTGCGCGGCTGCGATCACCGCCTGCGTGCGGCTCGATACGCGCAGCGTGTTGAGCACCGCTGTCACGTGCAGCTTGACGGTGCGCTGCGCAAGCCCCAGATCGCGGCAGATATCCTTGTTGCTGAGGCCGCGCATCATCAGCGCGAGCACCTGGCCCTGACGGGGCGTCAATCCGAGCTCGCCAAGTCTGGATAGCGACATCGCTGCGCGTCCTGGCGATTGCCGGGCTGCTGCGCCGACAGCCTCCGCCATCGCCTGCGGCGGCACATAAACCGCTCCGGACAGCACGAGACGCAGCGCACCGAGGATGATCTCCTTGGAGTACACCTTGGGAATGAGGCCCATGGCGCCGCGACGGATGACTTCGCGCACCGTGTCAGCATCGTGATACATGGAAACGACCACCACCGGGAGCGCCGGATGGCCGCGCCGAAACTGCTCCAAGGCCTCGAAACCCCGCACCCCTGGCAAGTCGAGATCCAGCAGCACCAAATCGACGTCGGCAACATCGGGAACGTCCCGGGCGAGCTCGAGTCCGCGCGCGCAGTCCGCCGCCTCCAGCACTTCCACCGTCTCGGCAAGCTCGACGACGATGCGGGACATGGCGTCCCGCACCAGCGGATGATCATCGACGATGAGAATCTTCACGAACCGGAGTCTACACCGCGCAATTCGCGGTGAGACTGCCCTTTAGGGCTAGCCCCTCAGCTACATTGCCGCGTGCGGGAGGGGCCACTAGGATGGTCCCGCCAACCCCTTCAACACCGCCCATGGAGCCCGTCATGACGATTAGTGTGAACCGCCGCCAGTTCATTCTTGGATCCGCTGCTGTCATCGCACAGATGGGCCTTGCTCGACACGCGCTTGCCCAAACGCCCAAGCGCGTCGCGGTGCCCACCGTGGACAGCCTGACGATCCGCGTAATCACCGACAGCAGCTACGACACCGATCGCCCGGGTGCATCCAAGTGGGTGAAAATCCGCCGCGCCCCGGTCAGACTGCCGCCGGGAATCGACTGGCGCAGGACTCTGCATAACGAATGGGGTTTGTCGCTCGCGCTCGAATCGCGCATCGGTCCCGAGGCACGCCACCTGCTGCTCGATTTCGGTTTCACGCCCAATGCGTTGCTCAACAACATGGAATACATGGGCATCGATGGCGCGAAGATGCACGGGCTGATCATGAGTCATGGCCATAACGACCATTTTGGCGGCCTGCCCGGTTACCTGGATAAATTTCGCAGCAAACTGCCGGACGAGCTCGCGCTATATGCCGGCGGCGAAGACAATTTCTGCAACCGCGTGGTGCAGAGAGGCGGCCCCGGGCTTTTCACGGACAGCGGCGTGCTCGACCGCCGTGACCTGGAAAAACACCGCGTGAAGATCGTCTCGTGCGAGCAGCCGACGGTCATCATGGGCCATGCGTTTTCGACGGGCATGATCGCGCGGCGCAGCTTCGAGCGCGTGGGCGCGGGCGCGCTGGTCGAGTACTACAAGACCAAGGGCGTAGGTTGCGACATGCCCGAGGCCAACGCCACGGCCGGCGGCAAGCCGATCGCGGACTCGCAGATGCACGAGCACGGCACCTGCTTCAATGTGAAAGATCGCGGGCTCGTGGTGATCTCGTCGTGCGGTCACGCCGGCATCGTCAACACCGTGCGTCAGGCGATGGAAGTGTCGGGCGTAAACAAGGTGCATGCCGCGCTCGGCGGCTTTCATTTGTTCCCGGCACCCGAGGATTATCTGCGGCAGACCGTGGCGGAGATGAAAACGCTCGATCCGGACGTGATCATCCCGATGCACTGTTCAGGCCCGGGACTGATCGCACTGCTGCGCACCGATCTCGCCGACCGCGTGCTGACCTCGACGACCGGCACAGAGTACACCTTCGGCGCATGATGCCCGCGCGGGGGGTGGGGATCGGCGCGGCCCTCACCGTGTGCGCAGCACTGTGGACAGCGCAGGCGCCTGCGCAATCGGAAGTGCGCCGCGCCGAAGCGGCACGATTCATGAACGAGCTGATGTCGGGGAAGGCCGCCGTCGGCGCGCCGTTCACGCTTACCAACCAGCACGGCAGGCGCGTGAGCCTCTCCGATTTTCGAGGCAAGGTCGTGCTGCTCTATTTCGGCTTCACCTTCTGTCCCGATATATGCCCCACCGACCTCGCCGTCATTGCACAAACTCTCGAGGCGCTCGGCAAAAGCGGCGATCAGGTGCAGCCGCTATTCGTGACCCTCGATCCGGCGCGCGACACGCGCGAGCTGTTGCGCGGCTATGTCGAGGCATTCCATCCGCGCATCGTCGCGTTGAGCGGAAGCGAAGACGAGATACGCCGCGTCGCTACAGCCTACAAGGTGTTCTTCGAGAAAGTGACGCCGCCCGGCTCGAAAACCTATTTCATCGATCATTCGGCTTTCACGTTCCTGCTCGACCGCAACGGCAAGTACGTGCTGTTCTTTCCACCCGGCACCCCACTGAAGCGCATGACCGCGAGGATGCGCGAAGAGTTGGCGGTAAAGTAGACACCATGCGGGTCGGGTGAGCCGGGAACGTGCGCCGGCATCAGGTTGCCGCAGCGGCTGCCATGCGTCACACTGGGGCGAGCGAATCGCCAAAGGAGCGTGGGCATGATCTCGACGTCCCGCAGAACCCTGTGCAAAGCCCTGGCACTGCCGGCATTGTGGGCCGCGGGATTGGCGTCTGCCGCCGGTGACAAAAACCTTCGCGTCGCAATTCTGTTTTCCGGCTACGAGACGATCTACGCCGCACCGGTCGAATCACTCATTTCCGGGCTCCGGGAGCTGGGTTACGTCGAGGGCAGGAATCTCACCGTGGACCGCCGCTACACCCGGTTTGGCCCTGATCAGATGCCGCCTACCGCGCGCGAGCTCGTCAGCCTGCGCCCCGATATCATCATCACCGCCTGCGCGGGTTCGACGCGCGCCGCGATGCAGGCCACCCAGAATATTCCGATCGTAATGGTGAACGTGGCCGATCCGGTGGGACAGGGTTTTGTGCGAACGCTCGCTCAGCCGGGAACGAACGTCACCGGCCGTTCGAGTCAATCGCGTGAGCTCATGCCAAAGATGCTGGAGCTGTTGCATGCGGCGGTGCCGAACGCAACACGCCTCGCCGTGTTCATCAACACCACCAACACCGCGCACGAAGCGCTGTGGTCGGATGTCGAAGCAGCTGCGCTCCCGCTCCGGATCACGCCGGTCCGTGCGGATGTGCGTGGCCCGGCCGATCTCAATGCCGCGCTGGATCGACTGAAGAAAACCGGCGCCGACGGGCTGATCGTTTTGCCGGACGATCCGATGACATTCAATCTGCGGCAACGGATCATCGATTCCGTTAATCAGCTACGCATGCCGACGCTCTATGGCCCGCGTGAATTCGTCGTCGACGGGGGATTCATGAGCTACGGCGAAAGTTTTCCGGACAGCTACCGGCGTGTCGGCACTTATGTCGACAAACTCGCACGCGGCGCGAAGGCGGCGGAGCTGCCGATTGAACAGCCCACGCGCTTTCAACTGGTCATCAATCTCAAGACCGCGAGCGTGCTCGGCATTACGCCACCGAGGACTTTGCTATTGCGCGCGGATGAAACGATACGCTGACATCCGGCGTGCTGGACTTGCAGGGCCACCTCCGCATCTCGTTTTGGGTGAGAAGGAGGCGATGTTGATTCGACCGCGCTTACTTGACCGTCGCCGGCTCCGTCACGAATCCGATCTTCACCAGGCCGGCGCGCGCCGCAGCCGCCAGGACTTCCGCGACCAACCGATATTCGGCCGCGCCGTCGGCGCGCAAGTGCACGTCCGGCTGCGGGTCTAGCGTCGCAGCGGCTTCCATGCGCGCGGACAGCGTTGCCTTGTCTACCGTCTCGCCGTTCCAGTACACGTCGCCTCCTGCCCTGATGCCGAGCTGAATGTTCTGCGGCTTGGTGATGTTCGGCCGGCTCGACGCCTTCGGCAGCTCGATCTTGACGGCGTGCGTGAGCAACGGGGCCGTGA
The DNA here is from genome assembly GCA_028292225.1 of Betaproteobacteria bacterium. Taxonomy (GTDB): domain Bacteria; phylum Pseudomonadota; class Gammaproteobacteria; order Burkholderiales; family SG8-41; genus JAQGMV01. The sequence continues at coordinate 6,649 of JAQGMV010000438.1, read as the reverse complement.
TGATGAATATCACTAGCAGCACGAGCATCACGTCGATCAGCGGAATCATATTGATCTCCGCCATGGGAGCGCTCTCCCCGCCTTTGCTGAATCCACCGAAAGCCATCTATGCGGCCCCTTGCGTCGCCGATGCGCCGTGCACCGGCGCTCCGCTGTTCGCATCTCCGACATGGGACCCGGTCGTCAGGAATGCGAACAGATCGTGTGCGAATGAGTCGAGCTGCGCGAGCACCACTCGATTTCTGCGCACCGCGAAGTTATATGCGAGCACCGCAGGAATGGCCACCGCAAGTCCCAGTGCCGTCATGATTAGTGCTTCGCCTACCGGCCCTGCGACTTTGTCGAGGGTGCCTTGGCCGCTCATCCCGATCGCGACGAGCGCGTGGTAGACGCCCCAAACGGTGCCGAAAAGACCGATGAAGGGCGCGGTACTGCCGATCGAGGCGAGCACAGTCAGTCCGGACTCGAAGCTGGCGGTCTCCTCGTCAATCATGCGGCGCATCGCACGGGTAAGAAACTCCGCGCTGCTGCCCGCTTCATTCAGCTTGTTCGCACCGTGACGCTGATGATGCCGCGCGGCGATGATGGCCTGATACGCGAGATGGGAGAACGGCTCGTCCGGGCGCTGCCCCTCCAGTTGGGTGGCAACGGCGTGAAGCGAAGGCGCATTCCAGAAGATCTCGAGGAACCGGCCGGTGCGGCGCCGCATGAGCACCCATGACGACGTTTTAGTAAGGATGAGATACCACGTCGTTACCGACATCACGAGCAGCATGACGAGCAGCGACTTGGCGAGTGGGTCGGCCTGCGCCAGAAAATGGGCGAAGCCCATCGTTTGTTGGGGTTCCACGTTTGTGTCAACTCCTCAAAGTGAATGCGATCGGCACGAGCACCCACGCGCCCACCGGTGTATCGCCGCGGCGCGCAGGTACGAATCTCCATTGAAGCACGGTCTTCATGGCCGCGTCGTCGAGGCGACCGTGCCCGCTCGAGGTGCTCATCTGTACTTGCGTCGGCAGCCCCTGCTCGCTGACAAACACTCTCAGCACCACCTTTCCCTCCTCTCCCATGCGTCGGGAGAGCGCCGGGTACGCCGGCGGCGGATTGTTCAGGTAGTCAGCGTTAAAGCTGGGCAGTGTCACGGGTGCCGGCGGGGCGGGAGCGGGCGCGATGTACGGCGCGGGCGGAGCGACGACGACCGCCTCCGGCGGGGCAACCGGCACCGGGATGGTCGGCGGCGTTGGCGCTACAGAGAGCGCCGGCGCTTGCGGGGCAGCCGTTATCACCGGCGGAGTCGGCACAGGTCGGGGTTTGGCCACGTGCGGCTTGACCGGCGCAGGCTTGGGCAAGACCTGTGGCACCACGTCCTTGGGCGGCGAGATCAAATTTACGGCGATCGGAATCGCAGCGGTGATTGCGGAGCGCACAGGCTCGAGTTGCAGCAGCAGGAACACTACCACCACATGAAGTGCAATGACGGCCGCCAGCCCGACGATGTGCGTCGAGCGGCTTGCGGCCGTATAACGCTGCGAATTTAGAGCTGCCATTGCAGCCCGGCATGGAACGATCGACCGTCACCCGGCAGGAACTGCGGGCCGTCCGCACCGCCTAGAGTGCGCGCCATACCTGTGGTCGCCGCATATTTTCGGCCGGTTAGATTACGCCCCTCGACGTACCAGAGCCAGCGCTTCCCTATTCGCTGGCCCGCGTAGGCCGGGCAATGCATGCGAGTCCGCGAAGAAGGTGTTCGGCATGTCGACCGGATACCGGTTGGAAGACTATCCCAAGGTCGGTCCGGCATAAACACCGTTGCCGGCCCCGTAAAGCGGTCTCCGAGCATCACTCCGCATTGTTGTGAGGTCACGCGTTCGTTCTGCGACCGGTGCGTCGCACGAAGAAATTGCTGATGACTGAGCATAACGTGATCCACCGCTTTTAAAAAGAATAGTCCGCATCGTGATATCTGTGACGGGCCTGCGGCCGTATGTCATGCTGGCGGCATAACGTCGATGAAGGAGCTCGGCCGAGCAGTTAAGCCTTGCGGGACAACGCGAGTGCCACGACCTTGTGCTTGGCCCCGTGGGTCCACGTCGAAAGGCTGAGTAGGTGACGACATCGCCCAGCTGGCTGGTGGCCGCGGCGGTGACCCGCAGCAGCCGGCAAAGGGAGGATCTGTAATGAAGCGTAGTCCACTCAGGGCGGCAGCGATCCTCACGCTGCTGATGACATCTGCCCTCGTCGCGTCGCAGAACTATGCGCAGGACAGCGTCTTGATGCCAGAGATCGTAGTGACCAGCGAACGCGAGGCGCGGCAGCACCCCCAGGACGGCAACTACTCGGAGCGGCCGCTCGGCTGCGTCGAAGTCGTGACGCCCAGGGGCACAGGGAACGAATTGGGCGGCCACTTCCAGGCGCGCTTTGCCCGGGCCGGCATTCCCGTCATGCCCAGCCTGAGAGACCCGTCCAGCGCGAACGAGACGAGGCAGGATCAGACGGGCAAGGACTATCAACCGATTCCCCCCGGCACCACCAGCAGCACGCCACCGTGCCGCTGACAACCTGTGATCCCGCCCCGGCGCCGGCAGCAAGTACATGGCATCAAGCATGGTCGGGTTTAGGATCCCGCGGAGGCTCGCGTGGTGCTCGAGTAGATCGAACGCAAAAAAGATCGCGGCGGTACGCTTGCTGCGCTCCGGCACCGGCTCTATGCCATCGCGCGTGAGCACGTTAGGGATCGTTCCGCGCCCGACGTGGTGACTCAGATTCGCCAACGCCCCTTGAATGCGGGTGTAACCCCATCCCGGATTCTCCTGCGCCATGCGAACAATGAGCTGTGAGATCTCTCGCATGATGCCCGGGCGCCCCGGACCACGCCGCTTGTAAAAGTCCCACTTTGGGCAACCAAGCGCCGATGCCAACGCATCAGCGTATCCGGCGAAACGATGGTATCGAGCTCAAGCAGCGCTTTACGCCCCACCTCTCGCAAGCGACGCCCGCTCAGCATCGGTGAACCGCATGCGCTTGCCTCGCAGGCGCTCCTTCAACAGCCGGTTCTCGGCTTGGAGAAACTCAATGAGAACGAGTTGACGGCGATGAACCCAACCCGAGATGACCATCAGTAGGAATGTGAGCAGCGGGGGCACGGAAGCCATGCCAGAAGTCTACCGCGCACCCCCGACCGAATAAATGGACATTACGGGAACATGGCTCATCGACCTTGCCGTTCCTCGAGGTGCCCCGTTTTCGGGTCGTTGGGTCGTGAGACCGTTTACCGAAACGAATCGTATCGACCGCCGCGCATCGCGCACACGTCGGAACTGCACGATTCTGGTGCCCCGACCGTCCGAAAAATCGAGACCTTGGTCTGATGCGAGGGCATGCGCGCGGTGCTACCTACGCCGTGTTGCGGCCGTCCAAACGCACCGCGTCATGCTCCTTCTTCAAGCGGCAGCGGGACCTCCCCAGTCGATGTGCATCGCTTCGCGCGATTCGAGCGGCGGCAAAGCAGTCCGGGCAGCTCCGCGCGTGAAGTGCAGCAAGGCCCAGTCGAACGCGCCGAGCGTCTGCTCCGGCGTGGCCCCTGCACAGCGTGCCTCGAGGTCTTTCCAGACAGTCGAGGGCTCGTGTCCGGCCGACGCGATGTGCCGAGGCGTCAGAAAGGCCCGGGCGTAGCCCATATCGAAAGGCCTGCGCTGACGGAATAGGCAGGCTCCCACAGGAACGATTTGCGGGACCGGTCCGGCGGCCGGATCGTCGCGGTGCCAAGGCGGATCGTTGCGGTTGACGTCGGGCGCGTCGAGCGCTGCGAATAGAAGGCTGAGCCGCCGCATGAGCGCCTGAACCTGTGATGCGAAAGGCTGCATGTTCTTGTGCCCCAGAATCGACCGATTGCCGAATACCGGGCTCAGGGGATGCGCGTCGTCGAGATCCATCGCGCTGTGGATCACGAAGAAGCTTCCGCCCGGCTTCAGAACGCGGCACACGCCGCGGCACACGAGCACGTCGTCCAGCCAGTGCAGGGCCTGCGATACGGTGACGACATCGAACGCGTCATCCATGAACATGAGCCGGTTGCACGACTCGTGAATCGCCGTCAGCTTCAGCCCGAGCCGCTTCGCGCGTGCGCGCGCCGCGTTCACGAAGCCACGCGACAGGTCCATCAGCGATACGTCGTCAGACGCGCGCGCGAGCGCCATTGCGAGCCCGCCCGGGCCCCCCGCCAGATCGAGAACGCGCGTTTCCTTCGCCACCGGCGCGCTTTGGACGATAAGGTCCGAGAGTTCGCGTGGGAACGGCCGATGGGTCAGGTAGTCCTGCGCCATGCGCGCGTCGTAGCGCGACGTATCTTCGCGCGAGCCCATCAGCACGCCGCCTTCGCGCATGTCGTCGATGGCTTTCTGTAGGCGCTTGCGTTCGGGCCCACCGTGTTTCATGCGCGTAAGCCTGAGATAACCCTCCATCGCTTCGGCGACAGTGGCACCGCCGCGGCGCGAAAACATCGCGAGCAGTATGCGATAGCGATCGTTGAGCCAATACTGAATGTAGGGCTCGGTTTCCTTGGCGACGTAGGCCCGGCCATCGAGGGTAAAGGCGAGCGCGAAGCTTGGCGACGCCCGCAGGCGTTCGGCGGACGAAGAGAGCTGCGCGCCAGCGGTCATTGCACTTTTGGAGAATTACGAGAAGGTCGCCCTATCGGCGCTGACTACGTTGGACTCGCCGATACGACTTCGTTCCGAACGATGATGCAGATCACGACCTCCGCTGTATCGGACGCATCGAATCAAAAGGGCAGTCACGACGCATCGTGACAGCCCCTTTGCTCGAAGCGTGTCGCTTACAGGCCTGCGCAGCGGCTGACGTAAACAGGCGGCACGTAAACGACTTTGCCACCACCTGCAGCCGGCTTGTTGCTAGGCGCACCAGCAACGTCGTTCGACACCACTGGTTGACCCTGTCCTGCGCGCACGTTTGTTTTGATCTTCATGCCCTGCTCCTTTAGAAATGCGTGCGGTTGCACGCTTATCGGCCGGCCCTATGCCCTCCGATTCGCTTAGCGGTTTAGCACCATGCGATTGACACATCGTAGGCACCGACCGGCCGCCCGCATACGTCCGAAGTGCGTAATCTCGCTGCCCCGACAGTCTGAAAGACATCGGGACTTTGGTCCGATGCGAGCGCGCCCGCGGGGCTGTTACAGCCGCGCACTCCGGATTATTCCACCGGCCGGCACATTTCTGAATGACCTTGTGGCGATCGCGAGCCGCCCTCGTCGCTAAGCCCCGCCACTGACACTGACGAGCCATGAAGCGTTTCTGTAACCGATTCTCGCTGTCACACCAGTTCCTGATGGTGAGCTTCCCCATCCTGGTGGCTGACCCCGATCATTGGCTGGTGAGTCGGGCAGCAGGTCGAGGACAGCGTTGCGCGCAAGATCGGCGGTGTGACGGCGCTCTACGTCGACAGTTTCGTCGCACCGCACGTGCAGACGCTCGCGCAGGCGAACGACCTCGACGACACCGATCGCCGCGAGCTCTCCGCGCTGCTAGCCGATACCGCATTCGGCAAGAAGATCATTTCGCTCAAGATCTGGCGCAGCGACCGCTACCTGCTGTTAGACAGCGAACGCACCCGCAGCGGGCAAGATGTTTCCGATCGACGAAGGACTCGAAGTTGCGCTGCGCGGGGGAAATGGCACGGAGACGCGCTTGCGCCACACACGCCTAGTCGCCGGCATCTCCGGGGCGGACGTGATGAAGATCCTCGACCGCTCGGCTGCGGACATGACCGCGCTCGATCGGGAGAGCCTCAAGGACTTTCTACGCGATCGCGCAGAAGGTCTCCGGCGTTCCGATCGTCCTCTGGTGCAACGAGCATTTCGGTCCGCTTAGGACGGCCGAGGGTAAGTCTTTCGTGGAGACGCGAGCATATACGCAGAGCGTATCGCGCCTGGCAGGCATGGTGTTGTTGTTCAAGCGAAACGCCGCGACGTTCGGCGAAGACATTCGGAAACTGAACACTCGGCGCCACACGATCGCCGAGGCACTCGCCTCGTCCGAACACAATAATGGAGAAGCAGCGGCTGAAGATGTTCAGTCGCGACGTCTTCGGTCAGCTGCAGGCGATGCAGTGGTGAAAGCACGGGACATTGCTCTCCCCGGCCTGCAGGAGTCACGCTTGCTTCACATTGGACAATCCAGCCTCCGAGAGTGTTCTGAAAACTGCAGACCGAAATGGCAGCAAAGCGAACGCAGACGCCGCGCGCACCTTGTAGTGGGAACCTCGAGCGCGGAATCCGTATGCATGCGCCGACCTTCGCGTTCTTGGCCTCCGCGCTCTTTCACGAGATAAAGTTCAGCGCATTTGCGCTACTCGGACTCCATTTCTGACGGCGCTTGGATGCTGCTGTTCATGGCGCGGCAGGGTGAGTTAGAAGCTTTGGACGAACATGCTAATTCCCAGTCGAAGCGCCACCTTCAGATGTTTTCCGCTATTCTACGTTGTGCAATTTGATGAGATCATTTGAGCATGAAAAGAGTTCACGTCCCCACCATTGACGGGCGGTATTGGATGGCGATCACCCTCGCCAGTATCTTCGGCACGAACCTAGGTGACTTCTACGCGCACCAAAGCGGACTAGGCCTGATCGGCG
>JAQGMV010000426.1 GCA_028292225.1 Betaproteobacteria bacterium | reverse complement strand
TCGAGCCGCTCATCCATCTCGAAGACGAAGTCGCGATCACCGTCGGCCTCGAAGTGAGCAACATCGCGCGCGAGCTGAGGAGCGCTGTCTCCAACACGCTGACCTATCAGATCGGAACGCGCAACGCGACCACGAGCTTGCGCCTGCGCGACGGCGAGACCCAGGTTCTGGCAGGTCTCATCAGTGACGAAGATCGGCGCACAGCGAACCGGGTTCCCGGCATCGGTGAGTTCCCCGTCGTCGGGCGCCTCTTCTCGTCGACACGCGACTCGACCGCCAAAACGGAGATCGTGCTGCTCATCACACCGCGCTTGGTGCGCACCCTCACGCGACCCGACGCGCGCTCGCTCGAATTCGCGGCCGGCACCGAAGCTTCCAGCGGCGCGGGGAGCGGCGGAGCCGTGCCTGGGTTGATGCTCTCTCCGGCGTTTGTGCCGGGCGCACCTTCGCCAGTCCAGCCCGGTCCATCGCCCGCGCCCGGCATGACCGGTCCGGCGCCCGGCGCCGCCATACCGCAACCGCCGTTCCCGAACACGCCGGTTGCGCCTGTGGCCGGTCCCGAACCCGCACCGGCGCTTTCTGCGCCCGCACTGCCGCCCGGTACGATGGTGCCGTTCGGAGGCGTGCAGCCGTCGCCGCGATGATGGACGTCCGGCGCGCCCGCACGCCTGCCGGCTTCACGCTGATCGAGCTGGTCATCACGCTTGCGATCATCGCAATACTCTCGACGGTCGCTTTGCCTCTGACCGACCTCGTCGTGCAGCGTGCGAAAGAGCACGAGCTTCGCCGCTCCTTGCGTGACATCCGGGAAGGGATCGACGCGTACAAACAGGCGTGGGACGAAGGCCGCGTGCTGAGGCGCGCCGGCGAGTCCGGATATCCACGCAGCCTGGATGACCTGGTGGCGGGGGTCGAGGACTTAAGGAGCCCGAAAAAGGAGCGCATCTATTTCCTGCGCCGCATTCCGCGCGATCCGTTTTCCAGCGACCCGCTGCTCTCCGCAGTCGAGACGTGGGGCAAGCGCAGTTACGCGAGCCCGCCCGACGAACCGAAAGAAGGAGAAGACGTGTTCGACGTGCATACCCTTGCCCCCGGCTTGGGCATCAACGGCCGGCCTTATCGCGAGTGGTGATGAGGCGGCACGGGTTCACGCTGATCGAGCTGCTCGTGGTGCTCGCGATCATCGCTACGCTGCTGACGCTCACGCTGCCGCGCTATTTCACGAGTGTGCAGACATCGAAGGAAACGGTGCTGAAGCAAAACCTCTACACGACGCGTGACGCGATCGGAAAATACTACTCCGACAAAGGCAAGTATCCCGAATCGATCGAGGCGCTCGCCACGGAAAAGTACTTGCGCAGCGTGCCGGTGGACCCGCTCACGGAGAGCGCGAGCACCTGGATCGTCGTGCCACCCGAGGATCGGAAAAAAGGCGCTGTCTACGATTTGAAAAGCGGTGCCCCGGGCAAGGCCGCCGACGGCACGCTTTACTCGGAGTGGTAGGTGACGAATCGCCGGCGCATCGGAGGCTTCACTTACCTGATGGCGCTTTTCGTGATCGCAATCGCAGGCGCCGGCCTCGCTTTGCTGGGCGAGGTCTGGCAAACCGCCGCGCTGCGGGAGAAAGAAGCCGAGCTTCTGTACGTCGGCCACCAGTATCGCCGAGCGATAGAGCGCTATTACCTGAGCGGACTGGGGCAGTATCCGCGAACGCTGGAGGATCTGCTCAAGGATCCCCGCAGCCCGACCGTTCGAAGGCATCTGCGCCGGCTCTATCCGGATCCGATCACCGGCACGTCCGAGTGGATGCTGGTCAAAGCGCCCGACGGCGGCATCATGGGCGTGAACAGCCGATCGGAAAAGCAACCGGTCAAAATCGCCAACTTCAAGTCGCGCGACAGGGAATTCCAGGCTGCAAAAAAATACAGCGACTGGAAATTCGTTTATTCGCCGACGCCACAGACGATCCCCAAGCCGCCCGCGACGGCCGCGCCTGCTGCTGGCTCTGCTCCGACTCCCGAGTGACTCGTGCGGCGCGCCTCCGGTGCGGGCGCTCGCCGGTTGGTTGCGTGCTCAGGCGGCAGCCTCGAGCAGCCCGTGTGGATCGATGACGAATCTGCGCGCGACGCCCCGGTCGCAGTCCATCGACGCGCCATCCGCATTTCGCATCATTTCCACCGTCGAATGATTCGTGTGGGCACCGGACTGAGCCTCGCGGGCATTCAACGCACTGACTTCGCGAGACGAAAATCAGGCGCTGGAGTCCACGGAGGCCGTCATGTACCCGATCAGAGGACATACCCTCAAGACCGTAGCCATCTCGGTCTGCTGCCTGAGTCTGCTAGCGGGTGAACAAGCCTTCGGCCAGGTGCTGCAGGGTGAGGCGGCCATCGGCAGCTGGCACGATGACAAGCCGGGAGTCAGGCGCTTGCTCAGGCCGCAGGATCTGCCCGCCATTGCGAAGCCTACCTATGGCCTGGCGCAGGTGGTGCCGGTGCCCGCGGGTACTCGACCACAGGTTCCGGACGGCTTCTCGGTGGAGCGGGTAACGTCGAGTTTGCACGCGCCGCGCGTGATTCGCATCGCGCCGAACGGCGACTTGTTCGTTGCCGACAGCATGCTCGGCACGGTGCATGTGTTGCGCGTTCCTGCCGGCCGCGCCAGGCCGGAGAAAGACGTGGTATTTGCCAGCGGGCTGCAGCAGCCGTTCGGCATCGCCTTCCATCCCCTCGGGCCTAACCCTCGATGGGTCTATGTCGCCAACAGCGACGGTGTGGTCCGTTTCCGTTACAAAAACGGCGATCTCAAGGCAACGGGTAAACCGGAGCGCATCGTCTCGGGGATTCCCGTGCCGCATCACTGGGCGCGTGACATCGTCTTCTCGCCGGACGGGAAGCGACTGTTCTTCTCCGTCGGCTCCGGATCGAACGTTGCGCAGGACATGTTCCCCGAGCCCCACCTGACCCTGATTCCGCAAGCCCGCAACATCGACGGCCTCGCCGAGTGGGTGAAGAGGAAGCCGGTCGGCGCCGCGTGGGACACCGAAGAACTGCGCGCCAATGTCCTGTCCTTCGACCCGGACGGCAGGAATCTGAAGATCGTCGCGACGGGCTTGCGCAACTGCTCGGGCATGACAATCCAGCCTGTCACCGGGCAGCTGTGGTGCATTGTCAACGAGCGCGATGAGCTCGGCGACAACACGCCGTTCGAATATGCGACGCATGTCGTCGAAGGCGCCTTTTACGGCTGGCCCTGGTACTTCATCGGCGGACACGAAGATCCGCGGCAGGCGGGCCGTCGGCCCGATCTCAAGGACAAGGTCACGATCCCTGACGTGCTGATGCAGGCCCATTCGGCGCCGCTGCAGATGGTCTTCTACCAGGGCGACAACTTTCCCGCCGGCTACAAGGGCAGTGCTTTTGCGACCATGCACGGGTCCTGGAACCGCGAGAAACGCACGGGATATAAAGTCGTGCGGCTGCTGTTCGACGGCAGCGGCAAACCCACCGGCGAATACGAGGATTTCATGACCGGCTTCGTGGTCTCCGACACCCAGGTGTGGGGTCGCCCGGTCGGTGTTGCAGTGGGGAATGACGGCTCGCTGTTCGTAACCGAAGACGGCAACGGCACGATCTGGCGGGTCAGCTATCAGCCGAGCGCTCGATCCCGCTGATTGATTCGTGTGGGCATGCGACTGAGCCTCTCAGCCATTCAACGCGAAGACTCGGCACGACGAAAATCAGGCCCCTGAAAGGAGAAACACCATGACAATCAAACCGATCGGTGATCGCGTGGGCAGCGAAAATTAAAAACATCATGAGCCAATATCCAATTGCCGTTGTCGTCGGAAGCCTGCGTCGCGACTCGCTCAATCGCAGGCTGGAAAATGCCATTTTGAAACTGGCGCCACCGGAGTTCTCGTTCGAGCAGGTGCAAATCGGCGATTTGCCGCTCTATAACCAGGACGACGACGCCAATCAATCCGGGCCCGTCAAGCGGCTGAAGGCCGAAATATCAGGGTCGCGGGGTCTATTGTTTGTCACGCCCGAATATAACCGTTCGATTCCCGGCGTTTTGAAGAACGCAATCGACCATGCTTCCCGCCCCTACGGCCGGAATTCATGGGCGGGTAAACCCGCCGGCGTGCTGGGGATTTCGCTCGGCGCCATCGGCACCGCCGTGGCGCAACAGCATCTGCGCAATGTTCTCGCCTATCTGGACGTGCCGACACTGGGCCAGCCGGAAGCGTTCATCCAGGCGAAGGAAGGCTTGTTCGACGACGCCGGAAATATAGGCGCAGGCAGCAAAACCTTTTTTCAGGGCTGGATGGACCGCTATGTCGAGTGGGTTAAAAAGCATGCAGCCTGAAAACAGCCTCGGTCCGGCGCATGCATGCAGGACGGCATCGGGGAAGTCTTCGCGCAATGCCCCATGGAGCACACTATGAATACCAGGCAACAAGTCTTCGCCACTCCTGATGAACCGGTCGCAACGCGATCCGAGTCCGCGACCGGCGCCGGTGACGTCGTGCACGTGACTTTGCGTATCAATGGAACCGCATACGGGCTCCAGCTTGATCCCCGGACGACGCTGCTGGACTGCCTGCGTGAAACCGTCGGGCTCACGGGCACCAAGAAAGGCTGCGACCACGGCCAGTGCGGCGCCTGCACCGTGCATGTCGACGGGAGGCGGGTCAATTCCTGCCTGAGTCTCGGCGTGATGCACGAGGGTGAAGAGATCACGACGATCGAAGGGATAGGTCAGCCCGGCGCGCTTCATCCGGTGCAGGCGGCCTTCCTCGCGTGCGATGCCTACCAATGCGGCTACTGCACGTCCGGCCAGATCATGTCCGCGGTCGCACTGCTCGACGAAGCCTGCGGGCCGGAGGATGCCGATGTCCGCGAATGCATGAGCGGCAACATCTGCCGTTGCGGGGCCTACCCCAATATCGTCGCTGCAATCCGGCAAGTCCGCGGCAAGCCCTAGGAGGTTTCCATGCAATCCTTCGCTTTCATCCGCACCGAAGATGCGTCCACCGCTATCGCCTCGGGCGCCAAATCGAAGACCGCCCAGCAAGGTGCAAGCGTGCGCTTCGTAGCGGGCGGGACGACGCTGATCGACCTGATGAAGCTGAACGTCGAGCGGCCGGAGCACGTCATCGACATCAATCGGCTGCCGCTCGACAGGATCGAGCCGCTTGCGGACGGCGGGCTGAAAATCGGCGCGACCGTGCGCAATTCGGATCTGGCGAACCACGCAATCGTGCAACGGGATTACCCCGTTTTGTCCCAGGCGATCCTGGCCGGCGCATCGGCACAGCTGAGGAACATGGCGACCACGGGCGGCAACCTGCTGCAGCGCACGCGTTGCATGTACTTCCGTGATACGGCAAGCGCCTGCAACAAGCGCGAGCCCGGCACCGGGTGCTCGGCCATCTTTGGTGCGAACCGGACGCTCGCCATCCTCGGCACGAGCGAGCACTGCATCGCCACCAATCCCTCGGACATGAATGTGGCAATGGCGGCCCTGGAGGCGACCATACACGTGCAGGGCATCAACGGGGCGCGCAGCATCCCGATCGGGGACTTTCACCTGCTCCCGGGCAGCACGCCGGATCGAGAGACGGTGCTGGAGCCGGGCGATCTGATCACGCACGTGACGCTTGCGCCGCCCGCTCCGCGTAGCCGATCTTTCTACCTGAAGCTGCGCGACAGGGCCTCGTACGAATTCGCGCTCGCGTCGGCCGCGGTAGTGGTCACTGTCGAGGGCGGGAGGGTGACACGCGCGCGCATTGCCCTCGGCGGCGTCGGCACGAAGCCCTGGAGATCGACCGAGGCCGAGGCCCTGCTTACCGGCGAGCCCGTGGGGGAGCCGACTTTTCGAAGGGCGGCGAATGCCGCACTCCGCGACGCCAGGCCTCAGAGCCAGAACGGCTTCAAGGTCGAGCTGGCCAAGCGCTGCCTCGTCCACGCGCTGAAGGAGGCGACACTATGATGTCTGTCATCGGTAGAGCACAGCCCCGCGTCGATGGTCCGCTTAAGGTAAGCGGCAAGGCCCTGTATGCGTCGGACCATCGCTTTCCGGGGATGGTGTACGCGGTGCCGGTCTGCAGCACCATCGCGAATGGGGAAATCCAAGGTATCGACACGAGCGCCGCTTCACTGATGCCGGGCGTGCATGCGATCTTTCATCGCGAGAACATCGGCACGCTGTTCCGGGCGACGGTCAATCATGAATTCGGCGCGGACATGGTGCACCTCGACGAGACTCGCGCACCGCTCGAGGACGACGTCATCCGCTATTACGGGCAGTACGTCGCGCTCGCCGTCGCCGACACGTTCGAGCGCGCGATGGCGGCCGCGGACGCAGTGAAGGTCACGTACCGCTCGCTGCAGCCGAACGTGGACGGTCAGCTCGCGCCGGAGACGAACCGAAAGACGGAAAGCGAGCGCGGCGACCCCGCGAAGGCGTTCGGCGAGGCAGAGGTCCGGGTGGACCAGACTTACGATCTGCCGCCCGAGACTCACAATCCCATCGAGCTGCATGCGTCCGTGGCTCTCTGGGATGGAACGACATTCACCTTGTACGAGACGTCGCAAGGCGTGGTCAACCACCGCAACGTGCTCGCGCAGATGCTGGGCGTGTCTAAGGAGAACGTGCGGGTCATTACAAAATTCATGGGCTCGGGCTTCGGAGGCAAGCTCTGGCCCTGGACCCAGTCCGCGCTCGCGGCGGCAGCCGCCCGACAACTCGACAAGCCGGTGAAGCTCGTCGTCAGCCGGCGCATGATGTTCCAGAACGTGGGGCACCGGCCACGCGTTCAGCAGCGCATCCGGTTGAGCGCGACGCGCGACGGAAGACTGACTTCGCTGCGGCAGGATTGGGTGAATCACACCTCGATCCTCGACGACTACAAGGAGAACTGCGGCGAGGCGACGCCGCAGATGTACAGCGTTCCCAATCTTCGAATCACTTCGGCGCTGGCGCGGCGCAACGTGGGCTCACCGAGCCCGATGCGCGGACCCGGCGCGGTGCCGGGCCTGTGGGCCACCGAGTCGGCGATGGACGAGCTCGCGCTCAAGCTCGGCATCGACCCGGTCGAGCTGCGTCTCATCAACGAGCCGGAGCTCGATGAAGGACTGAAGATCCCGTTTTCTTCGCGGCACCTGAAGGAATGCCTGACCACGGGCGCTTCGAGGTTCGGGTGGGCCGAGCGCGATCCCCGAGTGGGGTCGATGAAACGGGACGGGTTGACGCTGGGATGGGGAATGGCGGGCTGTTCCTGGCAGGCCGCGCGCTTCCCGTGCGCCGCGGCCGTCGAGCTGCGCGACGATGGGACGGCGCGTGTGTCCTGCGCCACGCAGGACATCGGCACCGGCACCTATACGATCGTGGCGCAGCTTGCCGGCGAGACCCTCGGTCTGCCGATCGACAAGGTCGAAGCTGTGCTCGGGGATACGCAACTGCCTGCGGGTCCACTTTCCGGCGGATCGGCCGCGACCGCGGCCGTGGTGCCTGCGGTCCTCGAGGCGGCTGGCAAGGCGATCGATGCCCTGCTGGCATTGGCCACCACGGCGCCGGGCTCGAAGTTCGCGGGACGAAAAGCCGCGGACCTCGAATACACGAGCGGCCGCGTGCATCCCAAGGGCGAGCCCGCTACGAGCGGCATTGCGTTCGAGACGTTTTTGCGCCTCGGCAATCTTGGAGCCGTGTCCGGTCTCGGAAGCTCCGAGGGCTGCGGCGCGTTCGGAACGACGAAGCCGAAGTTCTCGAGCCACTCGTTCGGTGCGCATTTCGTGGAGGTGACCTGGCAACCGGAGATCGCGCGACTGCGCGTGAGCCGGGTGGTCACGGTGATCGACGCCGGACGCATCCTCAACCCGCTCGCGGGGCGCAACCAGATCGAAGGCGCGGTCGTCATGGGCATCGGCATGAGCCTTTTCGAGGAGACTTCGTACGATCAGCGCACCGGCGCGCCGATCAATTCCAATCTCGCCGATTACATCGTTGCGGCAAATGCCGATGTGCCTGCGCTCGAAGTCCATTTTGTCGAGTACCCCGACACGAAGCTGAACGCGTTGGGCGCGCGAGGGATCGGTGAGATCGGACTCGCGGGTGTCGCGGCGGCGATCGCCAATGCCGTTTACCACGCGACCGGGGTGCGCGTCCGGGAGCTGCCGATCACGATCGAGGATCTGCTCACGTGAATGCGCACACTGTCTGTCGCGTCTTTCCGGTTCATCCAGCCACGGCTGCTGCACGGCCGATTCATCGCATCCTCTCGATAGCGGTGTGAACCGATAGTCCGGCCGCAGCGCCTCGCGACGCTCACGCGGCATTCCGTGCGAGCGGCGGATGTGACCGGGACGGCGTCGAGAAGGCTCGGGACCCGAGCGAATTTCGAGGCGCACTCATCGGCAGCCGGAGACTCGAGGCTGCGTCCTGCGAGCTGCGTCAGTTAATTTCAGGACTCATCAGGCCCATCCCAAGGAATCTGCCGCGCATGTCACATACCATTCGCTCGACGTAAGAGTGGTGAGTGACCGTTCGAATGCGCGGCGGCGGAGGCCTCTATGATTGAATGTCGTATCGGCAAGTCAACGTGTGCATCAACATTGGGTGCAGGACTGCTCGCCGCCTTCGCTGCGCTGAGCGGCTGCGGTGGCGGGAAGCCGGCGCCTGCTGCTGCCCAACCTCCGGAAGTGTCCGTCGCTACGGTGCAGCGCGCGAGCGTGCCGGTCACCGTCGACCTGCCGGGCCGAACCAACGCGTATTTCGTCGCGCAGGTTCGCGCGCGTGTCGACGGCATCGTGCTGAAGCGCAACTTCAAGGAAGGTTCCGACGTAAAAACCGGACAGCGGCTTTATCAGATCGACCCGGCGCCCTATCAGGCCATGCTCGACAGTGCGCAGGCGTCATTACAGAAGTCGCAATCAGCCCTCCCTGCGCTCACTGCCACGGCGGAGCGCTACAAGGCGCTGGTCGGCAACGGCGTCAGCCAGATGGATTACGACACCGCCGTCTCCCTGCGCGACCAGGGCGCCGCCGACGTGGTGTTCTACAAGGCAGCCGTCCAGACCGCAAAGATCAACCTCGGCTACACCAGCGTGATCGCGCCGATCACCGGGCGCATCGGTATATCGCAGGTCACCGAGGGTGCTTACGTTCAGGCGGCCGCCGCGACGCTGATGACGACGG
>JAQGMV010000393.1 GCA_028292225.1 Betaproteobacteria bacterium | reverse complement strand
CGCGGCTACCGGATGCGTCGAGCACTGCGCCGCCGGAGACCGCGATTTCATCGCCGAAGACTTTGACGTCGCCGCCGCGGCCGGTTGTGCCTGTCGCTGAGACTTCGCCCGCGACATTCGTGCGGCCCCCCGACTGGATCAGGACGTCGCCGCCGGCTTTTCCGGCGGCCGACGTGGTGCTGCCGGCCGCGAGCGTGAGCTCGCTCTGCGCTTTCAGGACGACACGCCCCGCTTCGTCGCGCACCAGCGCGTCGGCGCGGATGTCGCCGCTGTGCCTCAACGTGCCGGCGAATACGCCGACCGCGCCGCCTTGCGCGATGAGCTTGCCGACGTTGAGGACCGAGTCGGTCGGCGCCTGCACCTCGAACTGAACACCGTTAGGATCGAGGCTGCCGATGGTGAGCTTCTGGCCCGCAGCGAGCAGCAGCTCGCCGGCCGGCGTTTCTATCAGCCCGTGATTCTCGATGTGCGGCGCGACCAGCACGACATTGCCGCCGTAGCTGGTGCGGATCACCCCGTGGTTGACGATGCTGCCGGAGTTCGCGTCGCCCTGGAACTTCAGCCGGCCGGCGAGGAAATCGGCGTCGAGCATGTTGAGCGTCGAGCCGACGAACCCTGCGGTGTCGATGACGCCGCCCGCGCCGATGAGTATGCCCGCGGGATTGATCAGGAAAACGCGGCCGTTGGAAAGCAGCGAACCGTTGATCTGCGAGATGTCCGCGCCGACGACGCGATTGAGGACCGCGCTCGCCGCCGAATCCTGGTGGAACCTCGTGAGCTGGCCCGCGCCGATCGAGAAGCCCTGCCAGTTGATGACGGCGCCGGGCGAATTGGTGACCGTAAGATTGTTGGTGCCCGAACCCTGAAAGCTCACGGTGCCCTGGATGACCTGGGCACCGGTAGGATTGGCCAACGCAGGCAAGCTGAAACAGCTGCTGACCGCCAACGCGATCGGCCGCAGCAACCAGGCGTTCGTCTTCACCGTAGCCTCCCTGCGCCGCGAAGCTCCTCTCCCGAGCCTGTCGCGGCACGATCAGATTGCTAGATTACAACTGCTGGCGGTGCAACTACAGCGTGCGGCCGCTGCATGCGGCCTAGTGCTTTCAGCGTATGGTGAGCGGATTCACGGTCGAGGTGCGCAACAGGGTCTCGGCCATCGTGGTGCCGAAACGGCGCGCCACGCGCTCGGCGATGCTCTCGTGCTGCGTGAAATCGACGATGTCTTCGGCCTTGATGACTTCGCGTGCGACATAGTCGATGCTCCCCAGCGCGTCTGCGAGGCCAAGGTCGATGCTTTTCGTTCCGACCCATACCAGACCTGAGAACATGTCGGGCGTCTCTTTCAGGCGCTTGCCGCGCCCCTGGCGAACGACGGTGATGAACTGCTGGTGAATCTCGCCGAGCATCGATTCGGCGAATTCCTTCTGGTCTTCGCGGATCGGAGAGAACGGGTCGAGAAAGCCCTTGTTCTTGCCCGCGGCGAGCAACCGGCGCTCGATGCCGAGCTTGTCCATGAGGCCGGTGAAGCCGAAACCGTCCATGAGCACGCCGACCGACCCGATGATGCTGCCTTTGTCGACGTAGATCTGGTCGGCCGCCACCGCGACGTAATAGCCGCCGGATGCGCAGATATCCTCGACGACAGCGTACAGCGGGATGTTCGGATACTTCGCGCGCAGGCGTTTGATCTCGTCGTTGATGTGCCCGGCCTGAACCGGGCTGCCCCCGGGGCTGTTGATGCGAAGGATGACGCCTTGCGTGCGCTTGTCCTTGAAAGCTTCCTGCAGGCCGCTCACGACGTTGTCGGCGCTCGCCGCGCTGTCCGAGCTGATCACGCCCCGCAACTCGACGAGTGCCGTGTGCTTGCCCGAGCCCGTGTCCTTCTTGCCGGTCCAGCCGAGCGCGATGAACAGCAGTATGAACAGATAGGTGAATCCCAGCAGCTTGAAGAAGATGCCCCAGTGACGCGCCCGCCGCTGCTCCTGAACCGCAGCCAGCGCCACCCGCTCGAGCGCTTTGCGCTCCCAGTTCTCTTCCGAATTACGTTCCACTTCAGCCATCCTGCACCTTCAACCTGTGAATCGTGCTGCCGTTGTCCGCCTGCGCTGCGCGCCGCCCGATCGTTCACCCGCCGGGCGTGCTTACATCAGCGCAGTCATAGTATAGCCGCTGGTCGTGTCCGGCTCCCGCTCATGCGTTCCGCGCGAGCCACGCGCGAAGCTCGCCGCAGTTCTCCAGGATCGCCAGGGGCTCGTAGGGCACCAGGTCGGACGCATCGTGTGCGCCGTGCGCGATGGCGAGCCGCGGGACGCCTGCAGTGCGGGCCATACCCATGTCGTGCGTCGTGTCTCCGATCATCAGCGTGCGCTCCGGTTCGATTTTCAGCGCGGCCATCAGCCATTGCAGCATCCCGGGATGCGGTTTCGAGTGCCCTTCATCGGCGCAGCGCGTTGCATGGAAATAGTGCGCGAGGCCGCTCGCTTCAAGCGCACGATCCAGGCCGCGCCGCGTCTTGCCGGTCGCCACTGCGAGAAGATGACCGCGCTCATGCAAATCCCGAACCATTGCGACGACTCCGGCGAACAGCGTCGTGCCGCTGTCGCGTGCGAGAAAATGGTGGCGGTAACGCTCGACCACCGGCTCGTACTGCGCCGGCGCAACGCCCGGAAGCACGTGCGCCATCGCGTCGTGCAGCCCGAGCCCGATCACGTAGCGGGCGTCGCGGTCGGTGGGAACGGGGTAGCCCAGATCGCCGCACGCCGCCTGAAGCGAGCCTGCGATGCACGCCGCCGAGTCCATGAGCGTTCCATCCCAGTCGAAGACGATCAGATCAAACCGTGCCGGCATCGGTCGTATCCAGTCGAGCGAGAAAAGCTTTGAGCTCCGGCGGTAGCGGGGCTTCGAAAGTCGCGGGCTCGCCCGTGGCCGGGTGCTGAATCGTCAGCTTGAACGCATGCAAAAACATGCGCTTAAGGCCCTGCCGGGCGAGCGCTTTGTTCAATTCGAAATCCCCATATTTGTCGTCGCCAGCAATCGGGTGGCCCAAATGGGCGAGGTGGACGCGGATCTGGTGGGTGCGGCCGGTCTTCAACTCGGCTTCGAGCAGGCTGAAATCCTGCCATGCGCGCTGCAAGCGGAAGATCGTGTGGGACGCCTGCCCATCGTCCTGCACGCGCACCCGCCGCTCGCCCGAAGCGAGTAAGTACTTGTGAAGCGCGAGCTTCACGCTGCGCTTGGCATCCGGCCAGCGCCCTTTGGCGAGCGTGAGGTAGAGCTTGTGCGCCCCGCCCTCGCGTAACTGCCGGTGAAGGTCGGTGAGCGCCGAGCGCTTCTTGGCGAGCATGAGCACCCCTGAAGTGTCCCGGTCGAGGCGGTGGACGAGCTCGAGAAAGCGCGCATCGGGCCGTTCCTGCCGGAGCTGCTCGATAACCCCGCTGCTGACGCCGCTCCCGCCGTGCACCGCGGTGCCGGCGGGCTTGTCTATGACGAGCAGAGCGTCGTCCTCGAACAGGATCCGGCCGGTGAATCGGGAGCGCCCGTTCGGGGCGGGTGCGGCGGGCGCGGGGGGGCGCGCAGTCTGGATGGGCGGCACCCGCAGGCGGTCTCCGAGCTTGAGCCGGTGGTCGGGACCGACCCTGCGGCTGTTGACCCTGACCTCGCCGCTTCGCAGGATCCGATAGACGTGGCTTTTGGGGACCCCTTTGAGCAACCGGGTGAGGTAATTGTCGACCCGTTGCGCGTCGCCTTCCTCCCCGACCTCGTGCCAGCTTGCTGAATCTTTACTTAACCCTTTCATTTGCCTATACTATTCTACGCACCAACGCACGTTCCCGGCTTCGGGACGCCACGAACCGCAACGCGAGTGGCGCGCGAGCCGGCACCACCGTAGCCTAATCCGCAGTAGCTTTCGAGCGGGACTACGTGTCGATACGTAGCTGGTGATGAAGCAATGCAGCGAAAGGCATCAGCGACGATGCGTCGCCGAATCGAAGCGCGTAATGCGCGGTGACACGGTTCCTGGTTAATGTCGCTCACCAGACGAAGTAGCGATACTAGACGAATTACGCGCTCACGGCACCCTCGATACCGCGGACACGCGCCTTACACGCGGGTCCCCACGAACTGCACTTCTCGACTCCAGACGTCACTTCTCTACATGCCTATCCCCCTGTGACCGATCAGTCCCGAATCGCCTGCGAGCAGGCAGCAGCAGTGCAGACCGTCCCGTGTCGTGCCCGAGCGCGGGAGAATACAAAAAATGAAACGCATGTTGTTCAATGCGACGCAAGCCGAAGAGCTTCGCGTTGCCATCGTCGACGGTCAGAAGCTCATCGATCTCGACATCGAATCCTCGGCCAAAGAGCAGCGTAAAAGCAATATCTACAAGGGTGTCATCACCCGGGTCGAGCCCAGCCTCGAAGCTGCGTTCGTCGATTACGGCGGCGATCGCCACGGTTTCCTTCCGTTCAAGGAAGTCGCGCGCGCCTACTTCAAAGCCGGCGTAGACGTCGGCCGCGCGCGCATCCAGGATGCGATTCAAGAAGGCCAGGAAGTCATCGTCCAGGTCGACAAGGACGAGCGCGGCAACAAGGGCGCTGCGCTGACGACGTTCATCAGCCTCGCCGGCCGCTACCTCGTCCTGATGCCGAACAACCCTCGCGGCGGCGGCGTCTCGCGCCGCGTCGAAGGCGAAGACCGCAACGAGCTTCGCGACATCATCGACGGCCTCGACATTCCCCAGGGCATGAGCGTCATCGGGCGCACTGCGGCCATCGGCCGCACCGCCGAAGAGCTCAACTGGGACCTCGGTTACCTCATGCAGCTGTGGCGCGCCATCGAGCAGGCGGCGACGACGCAGAGCGGTGCGTTCCTGATCTACCAGGAATCGAGCCTCGTGATCCGCGCGATCCGCGACTACTTCCACCAGGACATCGGCGAGATCCTGATCGACACCGAGAGCGTCTACGAGCAGGCGCAGCAGTTCATGGGGCACGTGATGCCCAACAACGTGAACCGCGTGAAGCTCTACAAGGACGACGTTCCGCTCTTCTCGCGCTTCCAGATCGAGCACCAGATCGAGTCGGCCTACTCGCGCGCGGTCACCCTGCCCTCCGGCGGCGGCGTCGTGATCGACCACACCGAAGCGCTCGTCTCGGTCGACGTGAACTCGGCGCGCTCGACCAAGGGCGCCGACATCGAAGAGACCGCTTTTCGCACCAATCTGGAAGCCGCCGACGAGATCGCGCGCCAGCTCCGCCTGCGCGATCTGGGCGGCCTCATCGTCATTGACTTCATCGACATGGAAGTCGGGCGCAACCAGCGCGAAGTGGAAAACCGCCTGCGCGACGCGCTCAAGTACGACCGCGCCCGCGTGCAGATGGGCAAGATCTCGCGCTTCGGCCTGATGGAGCTTTCGCGCCAGCGCCTGCGTCCGTCGATCGGCGAGACGAGCTACATCCCATGCCCGCGCTGCCACGGCACCGGCCACATCCGAGGGACCGAATCGACTGCGCTCCACATCCTGCGCATCATTCAGGAAGAGGGCATGAAGGACAACACCGCGGCCGTGCATGCCCAGGTGCCGGTCGACGTCGCGACCTTCCTGCTGAACGAGAAGCGTGTCGACCTTCAGCTCGTCGAAGCGCGTCACCGGGTGAGCGTCACGCTCATTCCGAACATCCATCTCGAGACGCCGAACTATACGATTTCACGCCTGCGGCATGACGACCTGAACCACTCCGAGCCGCTGCCCGCGAGCTACGATCTCGTGGAAGTGCCGGCTGAAGACAAGGACGCGGCTACAGCAGCGCAGGAGCCGGCAGTGCCGCGTCCGGTGGCTGCGGTCAAAGGCATTACCCCTCAGCAACCGGCGCCGATGGCGCGCGAAGTCCCGCCCGCCCCGGCCATGGCGCCGGCGCCCGTCGCGGCTGCGGCCGCTGCCGATCAGTCGATCATCGGCAAGATCTTTGGCTGGTTCAAGCAGCGCAAACCCGAAGGCGAGACGGTTGCAGTCGCCGCCCAGCCTCAGCGCCAGCCGTCACGTCCGCCGCGCGGGCGCGGCGACATGAACCGCTTCCGTCCCGAGGCGCGCGACGGTGCGCCGGCACAACGCGAAGGCGGCCGCAGCGAGCGCGGGGGCCAGCATCAGCACGGCCAACGCGGACGTCCCGAAGGCGGGCAGCAACAGTCGCCCGAGCAGCGCCGCGAGCGCGACGCTTCGCGGCGTCGCGGCGGCAATGAGGATCGCCCGGAGCGCACCGAACGCGCAGAGCGCCCTGAGCGCGGAGAGCGGCCGGAACGTTCAGAGCAAAACCGCCAGCAGGGCCGCGGCCGAAATCGGCAGCAGGCCGAGCGCCACGCTGAAGGCCAGGTTCCTCAGGACATCGGCGGGCAGCAACAGCCGGCCAGGGAAGCACGTGAGCCGAGAGAACCGCGCGAGCCGAGGCCCCCGAGGGAGCCGCGTGAAGTGCGCGAGCCGAGAGAACCGCGGGATGCGCGTGAGCCGAGCGAGCCCCGTGAGCCCCGTGAGCCGCGCGAGCAAGGCGAGCAGCAACAGCAGCCGCAGGGCGAAGGTCGCGGCGAAGGCCGGGGACGCCGCCGTCGCGGGCGCGGCCGTGGGGATCGGACCGAGCATCGCGGCGAGGTCCAGCCGGGCTCAGAGTCGCCCGACGGCCCGGTTCAGGCGTCCACCCACGCCGCCGATCTGACTGGCAGTCCTGCCGCGATCAACCTGCCGGAGGTCGCGCATGAACCGTCAGTGCGGGACATCGCTGACACGGTGTCCGAGCTTCAACACGGCGCACTCGCCGGGCATGAGCAATCGACCGTGAGCGCCGATCCGGAAGCCGCGGTCGAAGTCGTGCGTGAGCAGCCTCAGACCAGCGCGCCTATCGAGACTGCAGCGCCCCGGGAGGAATCGTGGCGTCAGCCGGAACCGGTAAGGCAAGAGGAGCCGGTCGCGCAGGCCGCACCCGCGCCCCAGCCCGAACCGGCGCCTCAGCCGGAGCCGGTCCGTTTCGAAGCGCCGGCACCGCGGGCGGAAGCGCAGCCGCAGCCCGCAGCCCAGGCACCGGCGCCGCTGAAACTCGAGTGGCCATCGGACCTCGTGCAGGTGGAAACCGATCCGAATAAGGCCGCCGCAGTCGTGGCGGAGCCCCACGCCGAGGCGCCCGCCCGGCCTCCGCGCGTGCGCCCTGCCCCGCCGACCATGACGAGCGAGCCCCTGGTGCAGGTGGAGACCCGCCGCAGCCAACCGGCCGATTCGATCGGTCAGCCTTAAGCGGCGAGCTCGGTCCGGATGTGGCGCAGCAACCCCTGCGCCGCATCCTCCACGAGGTCGAGCACGGTCTCGAACCCTTTCGGACCACCGGCATACGGGTCGGGAACGCTGCATGCGCCCGTCGACGAGAAATCGGTGAGCAGCCGCACCTTGTGTGCGTGCTCGCGCGGGCTCAGCCGCTCGAGCGTGCGAACGTTCTCCTCGTCCATCGCGAGCAGGTAGTCGAAGTCCGAAAAATCCTTCCTGCTCACCTGCCGCGCCCGCAGAGTGGTGAGATCGTATCCGCGCTTCGCAGCCGCTTTGCGGGCCCGTGAGTCGGGCGGTGAGCCGACGTGCCATTCGCCCGTGCCCGCGGAGTCGATCACCACGCGGTCTGCAAGACCTGCGTGTTCGACGACGCGTCTGAACACGCCTTCCGCGGTCGGTGAGCGGCAGATGTTGCCCATGCAGATGAAAAGAATCTTCAGTTGCCGTGGCGTGTTCAAAACGTTGAGCCTCCTGATTGACGTGCCATGAGTTTTGCGGGATCTGGTCTGCGCGGCAACAGGCCACATGCCTGCACCGTCATCCCGGTCTTGCAATCCGCATACGTACGTAAAAGCGCCAATGTGTCCCGGAATGAGACAAAAGACACTTTAACCGCGTGTATTCTCCAGCTTCAGCCCATGTAGCGCCAAGAAATGCCTAATCCATCGCCTGAGTCGGCCGATAGTCTCTCTGCACGTCCGACAAAGCTCGGCGATTCA
Source organism: Betaproteobacteria bacterium (assembly GCA_028292225.1). Classification (GTDB taxonomy): domain Bacteria; phylum Pseudomonadota; class Gammaproteobacteria; order Burkholderiales; family SG8-41; genus JAQGMV01. The sequence continues at coordinate 2,938 of JAQGMV010000393.1, read as the reverse complement.
ATATTTATGACAGGAGAGTAAGCATGAAGCGTATGCAGCAAGGTTTCACACTCATCGAGCTGATGATCGTCGTGGCGATCATCGGCATACTCGCGGCGGTCGCGCTGCCCGCGTATCAGGACTACACGATACGCGCGAAAGTATCCGAGCTCGTGCTCGCGGCGAGCGGCTTCAAGACCACGGTGAGTGAGAAATCGCAGGTCGACGGCACCCTCGTCAGCGCCGGCGTCGGCTTGACGGTCAGCGCCGCCGGGAAGGTTACGGGCGGCAGCGTGAGCGACGGCGGCGTCGTCGTCATAAACGGGGATGCGACGACTGTCGGCACCGCCGTGACGATCACGTTGAACCCGTCGGTTGCCGGCGGCGGCACGGTCACCTGGACCTGCACTGCGGCTTCGTCGATGTTCAAGTACGTTCCCGCGGAGTGCCGCAGGACGACCTGATCGCTCTGCGCAGGATGGCGCGGCATCGCAGCCGGAAGAACACCCCTCGTCAGCAGGGGTGTTCTTTTTTGCGGGCCCGTTCGCGTGCTGATGCCGCGTCGCGGCGGAACGCCCGGCGACCTCTGCCGGGTCTCACGCGGCCTTGATGAACAGCCGCTCCTTGAGCTTCTTCAGCTCGTCACGCAGGTTGGCTGCGCGCTCGAACTCGAGATTCTTCGCAGCTTCGAGCATGTCCTTCTCGAGCTTCTTCAGCTCGCGGGCAAGGTCTTTCTCGCCCATGTGCTCGTAGCGCGCCTCGTTCTGCGCGGCTTTCAGCTCCTGCCGCGCGCCTTCGGCGTCGTACACGCCGTCGATCAGATCCTTGATCCGCTTCTGGATGCTCACCGGCGTGATGCCGTTCAGTTCGTTGTGAGTCACCTGCTTTGCGCGCCGCCGATCGGTTTCGTCGATCGCGCGCCGCATCGATTCGGTCACCCTGTCGGCGTACAGGATCGCGGTGCCGTTCAGATGCCGCGCCGCTCGGCCGATCGTTTGTATCAGTGAACGCTCGGAGCGCAGGAAGCCTTCCTTGTCCGCGTCGAGAATCGCTACCAGCGACACTTCGGGGATGTCGAGGCCTTCGCGCAGCAGATTGATGCCGACCAGCACGTCGAACTCGCCCAGGCGCAGGTCACGGATGATCTCGACGCGCTCGACCGTATCGATGTCCGAATGCAGGTAGCGCACCTTGATCCCGTGCTCGGCCAGATAGTCGGTCAGGTCTTCGGCCATGCGCTTGGTGAGCGTCGTCACCAGCACGCGCTCGGTGAGCTTCAGCCGCTCGTTGATCTCGGAGAGAAGATCGTCGACCTGCGTCGACGCAGGCCTCACCTCGATGCGCGGGTCGATGAGGCCGGTCGGGCGCACCACCTGCTCGGCCACCTGCGCCTGGTGGGTGCGCTCGTACTCGGCCGGCGTCGCCGACACGAACACCGTCCGCCGCATCATCTTCTCGAACTCGTCGAAGCGCAGCGGCCGGTTGTCCATCGCCGAGGGTAGCCGGAAACCGTAGTCGACGAGGTTCTCCTTGCGCGCGCGGTCGCCTTTGTACATCCCTCCGACCTGCGGGATGGTCACATGACTCTCGTCGATGATCATGATCGCATCCTTCGGCAGGTAATCGATCAGGGTCGGGGGCGGCTCGCCCGGCGCGCGGCCGGAGAGATGGCGCGAATAGTTCTCGATGCCTTTGCAGAAACCCATCTCGTTGAGCATCTCGAGATCGAAACGCGTGCGCTGCTCGATGCGCTGGCACTCGATCAGCTTGTTGTGCTTCTGGAACCACTCGATACGCTCGCGGAGCTCGGCCTTGATTCCGTCGATCGCGCGCACGGTCGTGGAACGCGGCGTCACGTAATGGCTCGACGGATAGACCGTATAGCGGCCGACGCGCTGAAGGACCTGGCCGGTGAGCGGATCGAACACGTGGATCGTCTCGACCTCGTCGTCGAACAGCGTGACGCGAACCGCGGTCTCCGAGCTTTCAGCCGGAAAGATGTCGATCACGTCCCCGCGCACGCGAAACACCCCGCGCTTGAACTCGAAATCGTTGCGCTGGTACTGCATCTCGCACAGGCGCTGGATCGCATCGCGCTGCGAGAGCTTCTCGTGCTCGCGCAGGTGCAGGATCATGCCGTGGTAATCGGAAGGGTCCCCGATACCGTAGATGCACGAGACCGAAGCGATGAGGATGGTGTCGCGCCTTTCGAGCAGCGCCTTGGTCGCGGACAGCCGCATCTGCTCGATGTGATCGTTGATGCTCGAGTCCTTCTCGATGAAGAGATCCTTCGAGGGGACGTAAGCTTCGGGCTGGTAGTAGTCATAATACGAGACGAAATATTCGACCGCGTTCTCGGGAAAGAACTCGCGCATCTCGGAATAGAGCTGCGCCGCGAGCGTCTTGTTCGGCGCCATGACGAGTGCGGGCACGCCGAGCCGCGCGATGACGTGCGCCATGGTGTAAGTCTTCCCCGAGCCGGTGACGCCGAGCAGGGTCTGATACGCAAGCCCGTCGCGCAGGCCCTCGGTCAGCTTCTCGATCGCCTCCGGCTGGTCGCCCGCCGGCGCGAAAGTCTGGTGCAGCCGATAAGGGCTGTCCGGAAAGGTCAGGATCTGCGTTTCCGGCTGGTCTTGCAGTTGGGCAGGCGCTTTTACGGCCATGAAGGGGTCCGGCGGGAGGTTAACAGGAGAGTTTCCCATATCGGGCTCGCCCGCCGCTACTTCAAGATGGGAGCGGGGCGGGTGCGATGCTAAAATGCGGCCTGCAAATTCAACCCTTTAGCCCTGAAGACCGCATCCATGAGCTCATCCCTGTTCGCCAGCGTCGAAATGGCCCCCACCGACCCCATCCTCGGGGTCACCGAGGCCTACCACAACGATACCAACCCCAATAAGGTCAATCTCGGCGTCGGCGTATATACCGACGACGACGGCAAGGTCCCCGTCCTCCAGTGCGT
>JAQGMV010000463.1 GCA_028292225.1 Betaproteobacteria bacterium | reverse complement strand
CGACGATGCTGCTCATCCTCAATGCGTATCACGACGTCGTGGTGTTCACGCTGCCCGAAATCCCCGAAGGCACGCACTGGCAGTGCCTCGTCGACACCAACATACCGGATCGGCCCGACGAGCCGGTGTTCGCATCGGGCGAGCAGTACGAAGTGACCGGCCGCTCGCTCCTGTTGTTCGTGCTTCAGAACGGACAGGAGCACAGCCGGCCCGCGCCCCAGCCGCCCGGACATCCGGGAAGCCGCCGCAGCGACGACGCGGGGCGGGCTTAGGGACGCCCCGTCCCCGAGGTCAGTCCGGCTTGATGCCCGCCGCCTTGATCACTTTCTTCCAGCGCTCGTAATCGACGCGCATGTAGCGCGCGAGCTCGTCAGCGCTGCCGGGCGCAGGATCCGCGCCCTGGCTCGACAGGCGCTGCGCGACGTCGGGCTCGCTCAGGGTCTTCACGACCGACGCATTCACTTTCTTCACGATACCCACCGGTGTTTTCGCCGGCGCGAAGAGGGCGTTCCAGTTCGAGTACTCGAAACCGGGATAGCCTGATTCCGCGACGGTGGGAACCTCAGGCGCGGACGCGGAGCGCTTCGCGGTGCTGACGGCGAGCGCGCGCAGCCGCCCGCCTTTGACGTGCGGCAGCACCGACGGGATGCTCACCCACAGGAGTTGCACCTGGCCGCCGATGAGATCGGTCGTCGCGGGCGCGCCGCCCTTGTAAGGCACGTGCACCGCGTCGAGCCCGGTGGTGAGCTTCAGGAGCTCGAGCCCCAGGTGCGTCGCGGTCCCGGTTCCGGCCGACGCGAAGTTGAGCTGGCCCGGTTTCGCTTTCGCCAGCGCGACGAGCTCCTTGACGTTCTTCGCGGCGACCGAAGGATGCGCGACGAGGATCTGCGGATTCATGACGAGCATCCCGACCGGCGTGAAATCGCGGAAGGAATCGTACGGCAGCTTCGGCTGCAGCGCGGGGTTGATCGTCATGCCGCCCGCGGTGCCGACGAGGAAGGTGTAGCCGTCGGGCGCCGCTTTCGCGACGATCTCGGTGCCGACGATGCCGCCCGCGCCGCCGCGGTTATCGATGATCATCGGCTGTCCCCATTCGCTCGTGAGGCCCTGGCCGACGAGGCGCACGATGACGTCGGTCGGGCCTCCGGCGGGGAAGGTGATCACGAAGCGCACGGGCTTGGACGGGTAGACGTCCGCTGCAAACGCGGACGCGACGCTGAGAACGAGCAGGGCAAGGCAACCGCGGACGAGCTGGAGAGGTGAGGTAAGGGTTCGCATGTGACGAGGTATGATGGCTGATAAAAAATCGCCGGGACGGGTCTGACCCCGGTTCGATTGCGGAACTCGCGAGGAGGAGTCGAATGAGCGTGCGAAAGTTTCGCAGTTTAGTCGTTCTCGGGCTTGCAGTCGTGGCGGCGCCCACCGCGGCGCAGGAATTTCCTTCGAAACCCGTCCGGTTCACCGTCCCTTCGGTACACCGAAATCAGTGATCGACCGGCTGAATGCCGAGATCACCCGCGCGCTCGAGCAGGCCGACGTTTGCGCAGCGCTCAGCCGCTACGCGCTCGTTCCGGCGCCGATGACGCCGGAGACCTTCGGGGCGTTCATCCGCGCGGAAATGGAGCGCAACGGCCGGATCCTCAGGAAGCCGGATCTGAAGCTGGAGCAGGGTCTCAGCCGCGCCTGAAGCTTCCGCAGTAGTCGGCGGGACCCTGCCATGTCTGCTCCACGACGCGGCCGTTCTGGAAGATCAGGGTGCGCTCGCAACGGCTGAGCTCGCCGCCGCCGCCGCCCATCGTCATACCGGTGCCGATTCCGACGCCGCCGCTGCCGCCGAAGAGCCCCAGCGACGGAAAGAACGAAGGCCGCGAGCTCACGGTATCCGATACCCAGGTGTACACATCCCGGCCGTCGGACATTTTCGTGCTGCGCGCCGGGGTGCCCCAGCTCGATACCACCTCATCGTATGTCGCGCCCTGCCATGAGGTGCGCGCAGTGTTGACGTCGCCTGTCGGCGTCGACGCGCAACCCGCCAGAAACACCAAAGCTGCGGCCATGAGTCGCATAAAAGCCTCTCGTAGATGACGTGTCAGCCGAATCACAGCCATTCCCGTGCCAAGCCTGCTTTTCGCAGCGGGGTGCGTGCGCTACACGGCCCTTCCGCTCTGCCGTAAAATTCGCGCCTCCGCGGCGCCGCCCATTGTTCATGGCGCCCCCGGTGAGACGAAAACGAGGAGACTTCATGTTCAAAACCCACGCCCTGCTCGGCGCGAGCGTCGCGCTCGCCCTCGCAGGCTTCAGCACGATCGTCCCGGCGCAGAATTACCCGACCAAACCGGTGCGACTGATCGTTCCGTTCCCCCCCGGCGGCAGCAACGACATCGTCGGGCGCCTCATGGCGCAGGAGCTGACCGAGAAGCTCGGCAAGCAGGTCGTCGTCGACAACCGCGGCGGCGCGGGCGGCGTGCTCGGCACCGAGATCGCGGCCAATGCCGATCCCGACGGCCACACCCTGCTCGTCATCTCGGTCGCGTACGCGTTCAATCCCGCGATGTACAAGCTGCGCTTCGATCCGGAGAAGGCTTTCGTGCCGATCTCGATCCTCGGTACCGGACCGAACGCATTGACGGTGACCCCGAAGCTGCCGGCGAATTCGGTCAAGGAGCTGATCGCGCTCGCCAAGGCGCAGCCGGGCAAGCTCAACTACGCGTCCTCAGGCGTCGGCACCTTCCAGCATCTGGGGAGCGAGCTTTTCCGGATCATGGCGGGCGTGAACATCGTGCACGTGCCTTTCAAGGGCGGCGGCCCCGCGATGGCTGACGTGATCGCAGGCAACACCGAAATCTGCCTCGGCTCGCTGATCCAGATGATCCCGCACGTCGACTCGAAGCGCCTGAGGCTGCTCGGTATCGGCGGCTTGAAGCGCGCGAAAATCTATCCCAACGTGCCGACGATCGCCGAAGCCGGCGTGCCCGGCTACGACTCGAGCAACTGGTGGGGCCTGCTCGCGCCGGCGAAGACGCCGCCCGCGGTCGTGACGCGCCTGCGTGCCGAAACCACGAAGATCCTCGCGCAGCCCGAGCTGCAGAAGAAGTTCGAAAGCCAGGGCGCGGAGACGGTGAAGATGAGCCCCGACGAGTTCGGCCGCTTCATCAAGACCGAGATCGTGAAGTGGACGAAGGTCGTGAAGGAAGCGGGCATCAAGGCGGAGTAGGCTACCGCTCCGCTCTGCAAAAACGGGGTCCTGCGGGACCCCGTTTTGTTGGAGAGCAGACTGCTCGGCTACCGTCGATCGACTGCACCCGCCGGGAAACAGCGTAGTGAGGAGCACAGGCAGGCTCTTCATGCCGAGGCCCGCGGCGCCGAGCGCAATGGTCGCAAGCTCGAGTGCGAGGGTCAGCGTGATCGGCTTCGACTTTCCGAACTGTGCTCGCTCATGGCTCTGCTCTTCGCGGCCGGACGCAGTATAGTTCACGCCGAACAGCAAACCGTTCCGCCCGTGAACGGCCAAGAAGAACCGGTAACCCGCGAGGACTGTTTTATGACCGCTGCCCTGTTTCTCCACCTCATCTCGGTCGTCGTCTGGGTCGGCGGGATGTTCCTCGCCTACACGTGCGTGCGACCGACCGCAGCCGAAGCGCTCGAGCCGCCGCAGCGCCTGCGCCTGTGGGAGGGCGTCTTCAGGCGCTTTTTCCCGTGGGTATGGGTCGCGGTAATCCTCATCCTCGGCAGCGGCTTCTACATGATGGGCCAGATGCAGCCGGTGCGAATCTACGTGATGGTAATGGCGGCGATCGGCGTCGTGATGAGCATGATCTTCCTGCACATCTACTTCGCGCCGTTCGGAAGGCTGAAGCGCGGAGTCGCCGCCGAAGACTGGAAGAGCGCGGCCGGAGCGCTCGGTCAGATCCGGATGCTCGTCGGC
>JAQGMV010000360.1 GCA_028292225.1 Betaproteobacteria bacterium | reverse complement strand
GCGAGGTGTTGTCGTAACCTGAGATCCAGGGCCGGGGCCATGAGGTGCCTCCACTTTGTTGTGTTCACCCGGACGCGGGTGAATTCATCAGTGGGCTAGCTCAACGCAAGGTCTATGCCAGTTGATCCTTCTCTATGGCGGGCACGGCGGATGCTCGATTTCGCAGGCTATCCGCGAGCAATTTGATCCTGCTCCCGGTAAGAATTGCCGCGGTGCGCGAACACCTCGGGCGCGAAAGCGTTATTTCGCCGGGGTCGAGTGCGCTTCAGCCGACTGCCTGGTCCCGCCCTGAGGCGCAGTTCCGCCGGCAGGTTCCACCGCTTTTTTGGATATGTTGGCGTCCTCGGTCCGGCCTGTCGCGGTCGCGGGACCCGCCCCTCCCGTCGTCTTTTTGTAGTACTCGACGACGCGGTTCTGCACGCGCTCGAGGTCCTGCTTCTCTTTCTCGAGCTGTGCCTGTTCAGTCTGCTTCTTGGCTGCCGCCGTTTCCTGCTGCTCCGGTGTGAGCGGCGGGAGCTTCGCGATCGCGACCCCCGCCACTGCGGACATGACGACAGCTGCAGCGTGAGCTAAACGCATGACGCTTCCTCCGTGTGTGGAAAGCCCGGCGCCAAGGTGCGACGGGCCGATGGGTCAGGCCTCAAGGACGTTCCTTGAAAGCTCCCGTGGGATCGTTGACGAGACTGTCGGTGCCGCTGCCGGGGATGGGGTTGTCGCGCTCGATGTCGGCAGTTCCCGAAGAGCGCTCGCCGCCTTTTTTCCCGTCGGGGCGCTGGCCGCGATCCTGGCCCTGGCTGGCTCCGATTCCGGTCCCGCCTCGGGGGTCCGACTTGCCGGAGCCTTGCTGCCGGTCGTCACCCTTCGGGTTGTCGATGCTCTGCCGACTGTCCTGCTTCTGCTCGCCGCTCGTCATGAAAGCCTCCTGGAAGCTCGCGAGCGGCTGCTGCAAAGCGCATGCCGGGAATACAGCTTTGAATGCTCAGTGTTGAGTGTTTAGTTGGCGGCGAGCTTGGGGGCGGCGGGCAGGTGTAGACCTTCACTAAACACTAAAACATTAAACACTCAACACTAGACGGTGTCCTCCGCCGCTTTCCCGCTGACGAACTCCCCGACCCCATGCAGCGAATCGATGTGGTCGCAGAAGATCTTCAGCGTCATCAGGATCGGCACGGCCATCAGCGCGCCGATCACGCCCCACAGCCACGCCCACAACAGCATCGAGACGAAGATCATCACCGGGTTGAGCGTGAGGCTGCGCCCGGTGAGATACGGGGTGATGAACTGCCCTTCGATCGTTTCGAGCGAGAAGTAAAGCACCGGCACGAGCAGGATGTCGTGCAGGTCGGAGAACGTGACGAAAGCGACGATCGTCAGCACGATGCCGCTGACCGCCGCGCCGACGTACGGGATGAAGTTGAAGAGCGCGACCATCACACCCCACAGGAGCGGGTTCGGCATCCCGAGCAGGTGCATCAGCAGCGCGGTCGCACAACCCAGCGCCACGTTGATGCACGTGATCGTGAACAGATACTGCGCCATCGCCGATTGCACGGTGCGCGCGACGCCCACCGCCTTTTTCTTGTCCGTCAGCGTCGGCAGCACGCGGACCAGCTTGCGCATGAAGAGATCGCCCGAGGCGAGAAGGAAGAACAGCAGGACGAGCGTCGCGCTCGCGGAGACGAGCATGTTCTGCGTGCCTGTCATGATGCGGCTCATCAGGCTGGGCTCGCTCGACACCACCTGCGGCTGGCGCTGTGTCGCCTGCCCGTCGACGTTGGTGAGCGCCTCGACTTTCTTCGCGGCCTTGCTCACCTCTTCCATGGACTTGCGCACGTTCCACATCTTGCGCTCGATCTGCTCGGTGATGCGCGGCATCTTGGCGATCCAGTCGCTGGCCGGCTCGAACAACTGGTACAGCGCAGTGCCGAGCACGCCCGCCAGCGAAAGCACGACGATCGCCGCGCCCATGGGCTCGGGGATCGCGATGCGCTTCAGCCAGCGCACCGCCGGATAGAGGATCAGGCTGAGGAGCACCGCGAGCACGATCGGCAGCAGGAACGAGCGCGCGAAGTAGAACGTGTAGAACAGCGCGAGAATGAACAGTCCCTTGACCGCGACGGCAGGCGTTCCGGAGAGCGTCGCGTCGACGTGCGCATCGGGAGCCGGTGCGGGCGAAAGCAGGTGTTCAATGGTGGCGGGATCGTTCATAGTTGTATCGCGTCTGCAAGGCCCATGCCCCCCGAGCGGGAACACGACTTGCCTAGCGAGCGTCACATTCGTCGGCTGAGACGCCGAATCCGCTTTCGCGTCGCCTTTTTCATATGTCGCGCGAAGCGCGCGACAGCCTGGGCTTCATCCGGAGATTCACACATGAAGATTTTAATCATTACCGTGCTCGCCCTCGCGCTTGTCGCGTGCGAATCGGTCTCGACCACTCAGCCCGGCGCGGTCGGTATAAATCGCCAGCAGATGATGTTCGTGTCGAGCGATGAAGTGAACGCCGCCGCCGCGCAGGAATACCGCAAGGTGATCGCAGACGCACAGGCCAAAGGCAAGCTCGACCGCAATGCCACGAACCTGCAGCGGGTGCGCAACGTCGCCAACCGTCTGATTCCGCAGACGGCGGCATTCAGACCCGACGCGCCGAAGTGGGCGTGGGAGATGCATGTCATCGAAGACCCCCAGCTCAACGCGTGGGCGATGCCCGGCGGCAAGATGGTCGTATACAGCGGGCTCATCGACAAGCTCAGACTCACCGACGACGAGCTCGCGGCAATCATGGGGCACGAGATCGCTCATTCGCTGCGCGAGCATGCGCGCGAGCGCATCTCCCAGGAGACCGCGAGCGGCGCGGTGCTCGGCGTCGCCGGTGCGGTGCTCGGCCTGGGCGAGGTCGGCCAGTCGCTGGCTAACGCGGTCGCACAGGTCACTTTCACGCTGCCGCACTCGCGCACGCATGAAACCGAGGCCGACCGGCTCGGAGTGGAGCTTGCCGCGCGCGCAGGCTACGACCCGCACGCTGCGGTCAGCGTATGGCAGAAGATGCTGCAGGCCGGCAACAGCGGCGGTCCGCAATTCCTGTCGACACACCCCTCGCCCGAGACGCGACTCGCGGATCTGAAGGTTTATGCCGATCGCGTGATGCCGCTATACCAGCAGGCCCGTCGCTAGTGCGCCGTCATACAGGCCATGCCGGCGACGATTCCGAGGATTAACGCGTGGCGGCAGGCACCGTAACGGTCGCAGATCCCCCGAAGACCCATTCGCTGCAGAAGCTGCGCAGCGCGGCGTCTGCGTGCCGTGCGTGTCCGCTGTGGCGCACCGGCACACAGACCGTCTTCGGCGAAGGCGGCGCTCACTCGCCGCTGCTCGTCGTCGGCGAACAGCCCGGCGACCGTGAGGACATCGAAGGTCACCCTTTCGTCGGCCCGGCGGGCAGGCTCCTCGACCGCGCGCTGGAGGCGACCGGCGTCCCGCGAGACGAGGTCTACATCACCAACGCGGTCAAACATTTCAAGTGGGAGCCTCGGGGCAAGCGCCGGCTGCACAAAACACCGGCGCAGCGCGAGATCGAAGCGTGCCTGCCGTGGCTCGAAGCGGAGCTTGCGGCGGTGGAGCCGCGCGTGATCCTGTGCATGGGCGCCACCGCGGCGCGCGCGGTGATGGGCGGCAAAGTACGCGTGACCGAGACCCGAGGTCAGCCGCTGACGTCTCCGCTGGGCAAGGAAGTGGTGATCACCATCCACCCCGCGTACATACTGAGATTGCGCACCGGCGTCGAAGAAGCTTTCGCGCAGTTCGTGAGCGATGTGGGCAAGGCCGCTCGGCTCGCGGGCTTCTAGCCCGCGAGCCGTGTTCAGTGTTCAGTGTTTAGTTGTGAATAGCCGCGGTTGCACGCCAACTCAACACTCGACGTGAGCGACGCTCACGTCGCAGGCCCTTCGAGCGCTTTCGTCGATCGCGTCAGCGCTTCCTTCTGCTTGACGATCGCGATACCGAGGTCGCGCAGCCACGTTTCGCCCATGCGATCGACGATGGGAAACAGCTCGTCCTCCTCCTCGCGCGCGTGGCGCTCGACGAGCGTGGAGAGCCGCGCCATGGCGGCGTCGCACTCATCGTTCCACTCTTCGCGGTCGCGAATGTCGAGCACGATCCGCATCACTTCGTCGTGCTCGTGGAGAAACCAGTCGATCATCTGGCGCTCGCGCTCGCGAAACGCGGGATAGAACACCTTGCGCTCCAGCGTGTCGTGCAGCTCGATCTGCATGCACACCGCGCGTGCGGCGACTTTTCGTACAAGGGGCTCGCCCTTGTCTTTCGAGAACTCTGCGAAAAGCTGCTTCATCTGGCGGTGGTCGGCGCGTAGCATTTCGGTGGCAGTTGCACCTTCGGCGGGCTTGTCGTTGAGCGCGGAATCGAGATCCATGCGAAAGGTCGGGTCGGGGCGCAGCGTGGTAGGACGCGGAGTCGCGCTCAGCCGCAACTGCGGCATGCGATGATCGGCGCAGGCTCGCCATCGCCCGGACGGCCCGGCATCGGCGGATCCTGCTGCGGCACCACGGGTTCCATGTCCGGCGGCAGTGACGGATTCGGCGTCTCGCGACCGGGCTCATCGGGTGGAGACTCCGATCCGGCGGCCGCAGCCGGGCTCATTCGTGCAGCCGGTCGCATGAAGACGGCCAGGATCGTCCGCGTAGCAGTCGCCAGGACAGTGTGCTGCATAAGCCTCTTCCCCAAGTATGTTTCTCGAGCGCATGAGAACGCGGCGCATCCAACCCGCCGCGATTCGTGAGAATCGCCGGCGAGGCGCCGCGCCGCGCGCACTGCACTTCGCGGTGCGCTCTTCTTCTTAACCGCGATGTGCTGTCGAAACGCCTACTTGTTGCGTTCCGCGGCGCCCTGCACCTTCTCGCCGCCGCGTTCGATGTCTTTGCCGGCGCCTGCCATCGTGTTGCAGCCGGTCGCGAAAACGGCCATCAAGGCCACAGCCAGTAGAGTGCGAAACATGTAAATCTCCTTTGAATGAATTTGGGATTAAAAGCCCATCCGCCCTTTAGCAAAGGGCGTTCCCAGGGACGCCACGGGGTATGACAATTGCAGAGTGGACGTAAGGGCGGACCCGCTTCGCCTCAGGCGGTGAGGACATTCAAATGGCTGTGCTCGTGATTCTGCTGGTGCTGGTCCTGATCGGCGCGCTGCCCGTTTATCCCTACAGCCGCGGGTGGGGCTACTATCCCAGCGGCATACTCACGGTCGCGGTCGCCGCCGTCGCGTTGACGCTGCTGTAAGGCCCATCTTCCCCGGTTGCTACGAAGCGTGCTGGACGGGCACCTTGCGCGCCTCGCGGCGGTGGAGCGCGATTCGGACTTCTAGAACCCCATTGCGCAGGACGGCGCGAGCGGCGTCGGGGTCCACCCCGTCAGGCAGCGGAATGCGCCGGGTGAACGCGCCGTAATGCAGCTCCGAGCGGCGATGGCCGGGATCGGTTGCCCGCTCGTCCTGGCGCTCGCCGCGTATCGTCAGATAACCCTCGTCGACTTCCACCTGAAGATTCGATTCGTCGACGCCGGGCACGTCGATGCACACGCGCACGTGATCGTCCTGCTCGCACACTTCGACGTCCGGGTTCCAGTGCAGCCCCGGCACCATGTGCGGCAGCCGTGCGATCGGGGTTCCGCGCCACATCTCGCCCCACAGGCGATCGACCTGGCGCGAGACGGTTCGCACGAGCGCGAACGGATACTCGGTCGGACGGGTGAATGCAGACCGCGCCACGTTTCGCCACTCCGAGGCGAGCCCGCGCGCTTCCGAGCCCGCGTGGCGTCCGCTGCCGGTGCGCCCGCCGCTCTGGGCATGGGAAACCCGTATTTCGCGTGACTCGAGCACGCGCTTGAATGCCTGGAGCGCGTCATGGAGCGCGCTCGGCGGCGGCGATTCGGTCTCGGACTGTGCGCTCTCGGCGTGCACCCCCACCGCGCTGCGCGCGGGACCGATAGGCTCGGCCGTGACCGCGCCCGACCAGACCCCGTCCACGGTGCGCCACTCGACCCGCCGCAGCTCGTGATGACACGTGAGCTGCAAATCAACCTGCCGCGGCGATTCCGCCGCGCCGAAGATCATGCGATAGAGGTCGGGCGCGAGGCGCGTGACGCCGGTGACGCCCGGCATCTTCTGCAGAATGTCCTCGGGCGCGGCAAGCGCCTCATAGACTGCAGACGCGGGTTGATCAATTTCGAACCGCTGCTGGATGGTCCCCATTGGCGCTCTTTGAAGGTATTGGGTCCATCGCTGCGAGCAAGTGACGTACCGCCTTGCCTGGAGCACGGCGTGCGCTGCGGGGGCTGTGGGGGACGCAGTCGCTGCGGTGCCGCGATTCGATGCGTACGCGCAAAGCCGAGCAGCTACAATGCGGCTCGGATTTTGCTCCCCCGGGAAAGCTTATGCACATACTCGTTTGCGGCGGCGCCGGATACATCGGCTCGCACATGGTGAAGCTGCTGCTCGCGCGCGGTCACGACGTCACGGTTTTCGACAACCTCTCCACCGGCCATCGTGAAGCGGTCCTGGGCGGACGCTTCGAGCTCGGCGATCTCGGCGACTCGGCAGCGCTGGACAGAGTTCTAGGCTCTGCACAGTTCCACGCGGTCATGCATTTCGCGGCATTCATCCGCGTCGAAGAATCGGTCGCTGAGCCGGGAAAGTACTTCCGAAACAATTTCTCCAACGCGGCGAATCTGCTCGACGCGATGGCGCGTCACTCGGTTCGCCGCTTCATTTTCTCCTCGACCGCTGCGGTATACGGCGAGCCGCGTTACGTGCCGGTCGATGAGAAGCATCCGCGCGAGCCGATCAATCCCTACGGCCTTTCCAAGCGCATGGTGGAGGACGTGCTGCCCGATTACGCGAGCGCGTACGGGCTGCAGTCGGTGCCGCTGCGCTACTTCAACGCCGCCGGCGCCGATCCCGAAGGGCAGCTCGGCCCGCGCCACAATCCGCTCACGCACCTGATCCCGCTCGTGCTGCGCGCAGCCGCGGGCGTCAATCCCAACGTGAAGGTCTTCGGGCGCGATTACCCCACGCCCGACGGCACCGCGGTTCGCGATTACATCCACGTGATGGATCTTTGCGAAGCGCACCTCGCGGCGATCGATTACCTCGTAAAAGGGGGACAGACGCGCGCGTTCAATCTCGGAGTCGGGCGCGGCTTCAGCGTGCAGCAGGTGATCGACTCGGTGAAGCGTGTGACCGGCCGGGATTTCGAGGTGATCACCGAAGGCCGCAGGGCCGGGGACCCTTCCGAGCTCATCGCCGACCCTTCGCTGGCGAACAGCGTATTCGGGTGGAAAGCGCGTTACGTGAACATCGACGACATCGTCGCGCACAACTGGGCGTGGCAATTGAAAACGATGAAGGAAACCGCAGCCGCGAAATGATCTCGGAGTCGCGTGGCGACGCGCCAGAGCTTCAGATACGACAAGGCCCCGCGACGAAAACGCGGGGCCCATTTTTATTTCCGGTGATTCGGCTGGTTCGTTACGAGCGCGCGCCGTTCAGAGGAACCTTCGGTACCACGAGCTCTCGCCGCGCTCTCCGCCAAGGAGCAGCCCGGCGACGAGCCCGATGACGGCTCCGACGCTGGCCGCATAGATGATCGCCTGGAAAGGCCGCTCCTGGATATAGCCTTCCGCGCCCTGCAGCGCTTCGGTGGAGCGCTGCTGCAGGTTGCCGTAAGCCGCTTTGAGGCGACTGCGCGACGCTTCCATCGCGTCCTGGATCGAGCCGCCCGGATTGCCGATGGCGTTGCCGCCGGATTGGGTGTCGTTCGCTTCGCCTTGCATACGTGCCTCCTTGAGTGTTGTTACCTGGTTCGCGAAAAGGATTAGCATCGAGCGTGCCCGCACCGCAGCAGCGCCGCGACGCGCTACACTAGGCGCGCTCCCGTCCGATCCTCATCCCCGTCCAACATGACATCGCCTTACGTCCCGCATCACGTCCCGCCGGCCGACCGGCGCGACCCGGCGCTGTGGTTCGCTTTCCGCAAAGCCGAGCTGCTCGTGTGCGAAGGCGCGCAAGCGCCCTGCCTGCCGTGCTGCATGCATCTTACCGACCACGGGCTCGAGCCGCAGCGGGCGCAATATCTCGGCATATATGACGGCAGGCACTGCTACGCGGTGGACATCGGCGAATCGGGTGCGCTGCCCGAAGGCTGGCGGCTCGTCGGCCTGCGCGATGCATTCGGCCTGTTCGATCCTGACGTCGCTGCATTGTCG
Source organism: Betaproteobacteria bacterium (assembly GCA_028292225.1). Classification (GTDB taxonomy): domain Bacteria; phylum Pseudomonadota; class Gammaproteobacteria; order Burkholderiales; family SG8-41; genus JAQGMV01. Next base: position 1,364 of record JAQGMV010000360.1, on the reverse strand, counting down.
GGGCGCGCTTTTCAGATCCTCGACTGGGACCGCAACCAGCAGTTCTGCAGCCGCTGCGGCAAGGCCACGGCGCAGCGGGCGGACGAGCGCTCGCGCTCGTGTCCCGGCTGCCGCTACACGACCTATCCGCCGGTGTCTCCCGCGATCATGGTGCTCGTGACCGATGGCGCTCGCCGCGTGCTGCTCGGGCGCAAATCGATCTGGCCGCCGGGGCGTTACTCGGCGCTTGCCGGGTTCGTCGAGCCCGGCGAGATGCTCGAGGAGACCGTGTCGCGCGAAACGCGCGAGGAAGTCGGGGTGGAAGTGAAGAACATCCGCTACTTCGGCAGCCAGCCGTGGCCGTTCCCGCATTCGCTGATGATCGCTTTCACCGCCGAATACGCAGGGGGAGCCTTGAAACCCGACGGCGTGGAGATCGAGGAGGCGCGCTGGTTCGACGTCGACGAGCTTCCGAAGCTGCCGCCGTCGATCAGCATCTCGCGGCGTCTCATCGATACGATCAGCGCGGAGCTCGCTGCGCGATCGCCGCGAAGTTGAGCATGGCGCCGCACCTCTAGGCGCGAACCGGCATGCGCGGTGCATCGCGCGTTGCAACACTTTCCCGACTTTTCAACGACACATCGAAACCCTCTTCATGGACAACCCACTGCTGTCGCTGCACACGCTGGGCCAGCGCATCTGGCTCGACAACCTCTCCCGTACCCTGCTGAAGGAAGGCGTGCTCGCGCGCCTGATCGCTGAAGACGGGCTCGCCGGCGTCACGTCGAATCCCACCATATTCTTCAAGGCGATCAGCGAAAGCCCGCATTACCGCGACGAGCTCGCAGCGCTCAAAACCGACGCCGGTCTCACGCCCGAGCGCCGCTACGAGAGACTGGCGATCCGCGACATCCAGGATGCGTGCGATCTGTTTCATCCGCTCTACGTGCGCACCGACGGCGAAGACGGCTACGTGAGTCTCGAAGTCTCGCCGGCGCTCGCGTACGACGCCGAAGCGACGGTCGCCTCCGGGCTGCGCCTCAAGGCCGAAGTCAATCGCGCCAACCTGCTTATCAAAGTTCCGGCGACCAAGCCCGGCGTGCAGGCGATCGAGCAGCTCATCGGCCAGGGCTGCTCGGTGAACGTGACGCTGATGTTCTCCCTCGATCACGTGCGCGACGTGTCCGCCGCGTACATGCGCGGGATGGAGCAATGGGTGGCGCGCAGCGGCGCCGATCCGCGGCCGGTGAAGTCGGTCTCGAGCCTGTTCCTGAGCCGCGTCGATACGCTCGTCGATAAGCGACTCGACTCGATCGGCGGCGATGCGCTCGGCTTGCGCGGCCGCGCCGCCATCGCGCTCGCGAAGCTCGCCTACGAGGAATACA
>JAQGMV010000358.1 GCA_028292225.1 Betaproteobacteria bacterium | reverse complement strand
CATGTCGGCGGTGAGATCGCGAACGCGCTGATCGGTTTCGAGGCGCTCGACCAGCGGGCCGTCGACCTCGCGATGATCGATCTCGACGGCACCGACGCAAAGAGCCGGCTCGGGGCGAACGCCATCCTGGGGGTTTCGCTGGCGGTGGCCAGGGCGGCGGCGGACGAGCTCGAGTTGCCGCTGTTCCGCTACGTCGGCGGCGCCAACGCGCACGTGCTGCCGGTGCCGATGATGAACGTGATCAACGGCGGCGCACACGCCGACAACGGCCTGGAAATGCAGGAATTCATGCTCATGCCGCTCGGCATGAAGTCCTTCCGCGAGGCGCTGCGCTGCGGCGCCGAAGTGTTCCAGACGCTGAAGAAGATCCTGCACGATCGCGGGCTCGGCACCGCGGTCGGCGATGAAGGCGGTTTCGCGCCGCGCCTGGCGAACCACGAAGCTGCGATCCAGCTCATCATCGAAGCGATCGACACCGCGGGCTACCGCGTCGGTGAGGACGTCGCGCTCGCGCTCGATTGCGCGAGCTCCGAGTTCTACAAGGACGGCGAATACGTCCTGGGCTCCGAGCGCCGCAACATGAACGCTGCGGAGTTCGTCGACTATCTCGCGGGGTGGGTCGACAAGTATCCGATCGTCAGCATCGAAGACGGCATGGCGGAGGACGACTGGGAAGGCTGGCAGCTCCTCACCCGCAAGCTGGGCAACCGCGTGCAGCTCGTCGGCGACGACCTTTTCGTGACCAACACGCGCTACCTCCAGCGCGGCATCGACGAGCATGTCGCGAATTCGATCCTGATCAAGGTCAATCAGATCGGCACGCTCACCGAGACCCTGGCCGCGATCGAAATGGCCAAGCGGGCGCGCTACACGTCGGTGATTTCGCACCGCTCCGGCGAGACCGAAGACACCACGATCGCCGATATCGCCGTGGCGACCAACGCGATGCAGATCAAGACCGGATCGCTGTCGCGCTCGGACCGCCTCGCCAAGTACAACCAGTTGCTGCGCATCGAAGAGGATCTCGGGGACACCGCGACGTACCCGGGGCGCAGCGCGTTTTATCAATTGAGGTGAGGCGGCCCTCCCGCCTCCCGCGATGAAGTGGCTGACCCTCGCGTTGGTCGCGCTGGTCGGCGTGGTCCAGTATCCCCTCTGGCTCGGCAAAGGCGGCTGGCTGCGAGTGTGGGAAGTCGACCAGCAGATCGCCACCCAGCGTGAGACGAACGCGAAGCTGAAAGTGCGCAACAGCGCGCTCGACGCGGAGGTCCGGGACCTGAAGCAGGGGCTCGAGGCGATCGAGGAGCGCGCCCGCAGCGAGCTCGGCATGATCCGCCAGGACGAGATCTTCTTCCAGGTGCTCGAAGAGGCCGGCGGTCCAACTAAAAAGCCGCAGTGATCGGGCATTACACTGCGTTCGACACCGCGGCGGTTTGCCGCTTCCATACCGACCCATTGCAATGACAGCTTCAGTTCTTGACGGCGCCGCGATCGCGCGCCAGGTGTTTTCCGATCTGGGCAGCCGCGTCGCCGCGTTGCGCGCGGCAGGTGTGCAGCCCGGGCTCGCCACGGTGCTCGTCGGCGACAGCCCGGCCTCCCAGGTTTACGTTCGCAACAAGCAACGCGCCTGTGAGGAAGTCGGACTGCACGCACAGGTGTGTTCGCTTGGCGCCGACTGCAGCGAAGCCGAGCTGCTTGCCGAAGTGCAGGCGCTCAACTCGAACCCCGCGATCCACGGCATCATCGTTCAGTTGCCGCTGCCGCGCGGCATCGACTCGCAGCGCGTGCTGCAATCGATCGCCATCGAGAAAGACGTCGACGGATTCAACTGGAGCAACCTCGGCGCCCTCGTCGACGCGCACCCGCAGCTCGTGCCGTGCACGCCGCTGGGCGTCATGCGCATGCTCGAGCACGCCGGCATCGCTCTCGAAGGCCGTCACGCGGTCATCATCGGGCGCAGCAGCATCGTGGGCAAACCGATGGCGCTCCTGCTGATCGCCAGCGGCGCGACAGTGACGGTATGCAATTCGAAAACGCCGGACCTCAAAGCCTACACGCGCACCGCCGATGTGCTCGTGGCCGCCGCGGGGCGGCCGAAGCTGGTCACGGGAGACATGGTCAAACCCGGGGCCGCGGTGATCGACGTGGGCATCAACCGGATGCCCGACGGCAAGCTCGCAGGCGACGTCGATTTCGAATCGGCGAAAGCGGTGGCCGGCTGGATCAGCCCGGTGCCGGGCGGGGTCGGCCGTATGACGGTGGCGATGCTCGTCGCCAACACGGTGCTCGCGGCGGAGCGCCAGCGGGCTGCAAGGCGGGCTGTGGAGCGCGTCTAGCAGTACAACGAGTTGGCGAAGTGGAACAGAAACTCGGGATTGAGATAGCCGCGGAACCCGAACCATCCGAGCAGCGCGGCGAGCGCTGACAGCATCAGCCACACCGCCACCCGCCGCGGGCGCCCGAACGGGGCGGCGGCAGAGCGGGTGAGATCCATGCCTTCCGAAGTCAAGACGGGCGCCTGATGGGGTTGCCGGCGCGGTAGTGAACGCCGCTTCGATTATCTCACGCACCGTGTCCCCGCGCAGCGCTCCGCAGCTTGCATAACCATAGCGCGGGGTGGCCTAAGAGCGCTGCAACCCATTGCTATAATTGCAACTTTTTGCGACTGTCAGTGACCACAGCAACCATTCCAGTTCCGGCGTCCGGCTTTTCGTTTACCGACCTGTACGAGCACGAGGGCCTGAAGCGCATCGACGCGCTTTTTCTGCGGCGGCTGGCGGACGGCGATCCTGCCCTCCACGCGGCGCTCGTCCAGGCTCGCGAGCAGCCGGCCGCGCTCGCCGCGAAGCAGGAGTCCGAGCTGCTCATCGCCGCCGCACCGCATGTCGACGACTACATCGCGTGGCTTTTCGGGATCGAGCAGGAAGTCGCCGCGCTCTCCGCGCGCCATCACGAGCTCGCCCCGATCTTCGGCGTGAAGCGCAACTTCGTGCAGCGCAAGGCGATGCACAAGGTGAAAGCCGACGACGCGGAAAAGCTCGACGGGGAAGCGCTCGCGCAAAGGCTCGAAGCGCTGTTCGGCGAGCCGCTGACCGAGCTCTCGTTCTCGCGGCACGTGCTCCAGTGGCAGCAGGACGAAAACGCGAACGGCGAAGCGCTCGCGCTCGCATTGCAATACGCCGGGTGGGCCGCACACAGCCGGGCGGGCAGGGAAAAGCATCGCGCCGGAGTGCTTTTCAAAGCGCCCCACAAGCTCGATCCGCAGCATCTGGTGCCGGCACTCATCGATGAGACGCAGGGTTTTCCCAGCTACCGCGCGGCCGACGAGAAGCTGCGCCTGCGCGAAGGCTTCAAGCTCACCGATTCCGGAACCGATCTCACCGGAGCCCTCGACCAGGCGAACTACTGCATCTGGTGTCACGAGCAGGGCAAGGATTCGTGCTCGAAAGGGCTGCGTGAAAAGAACGCGACCGGCCGCGGCGAAGCGTCGTTCAAGAAGAGCGTGTTCGGCGTGACCCTCGCCGGCTGCCCGCTCGACGAGAAGATCTCCGAGTTCCACAAGACCAAGACCCAGGGGCACGCGATCGGCGCGCTCGCCATCATCACGGTCGACAACCCGATGTGCGCAGCGACCGGGCATCGCATCTGCAACGACTGCATGAAAGCGTGCATTTACCAGAAACAGGAGCCGGTCGACATCCCTCAGGCCGAAACGCGCACGCTCAAGGACGTACTCGAGCTGCCGTGGGGTTTCGAGATCTACAGTCTGCTTACGCGCTGGAATCCCCTCAACTTGCGCATGCCGTACCCCAAGCCGCCCACGGGTAAGCGCGTGTTGATCGCCGGCATGGGACCGGCGGGCTTTTCGCTCGCGCATTACCTGATGAACGATGGGCATACCGTCGTCGGCGTCGATGGGTTGAAGATCGAGTCTCTCGCACCCGAGGTGTCAGGTGTCGATGCCGCGGGGGCCCGCGTGCCGTTCAGACCGATACGCGATGTTACTGAGCTCAACGAGCCGCTCGAATCGCGCGTGATGGCAGGTTTCGGGGGCGTCGCCGAGTACGGTATTACGGTGCGTTGGGACAAGAATTTTCTCAAGATCGTACGGCTTCTTCTGGAGCGTCGCAGCCAGTTTGCGCTGTTTGGCGGCGTGCGGTTCGGCGGAACGATCACGACTGAAGACGCGTTCGCGCTCGGCTTCGATCATGTCGCGCTCGCGGTTGGCGCGGGACGTCCC